>NZ_CAMPFU010000004.1:0-300000 GCF_946848805.1 Deinococcus sp. Marseille-Q6407 | reverse complement strand
ATGGTCGTGCTGGAGGCCGGCGCTTACGGGGTGCCCAGTGTCATCAGCGACGCTTCTGGTGTCCGGGACGCGGGAGTGCCGGGTGTGACCTGCTTGCAGGTGCCGGCCGGCGACGTGCCGGCACTTGCCGAC
This sequence comes from Deinococcus sp. Marseille-Q6407, assembly GCF_946848805.1. NCBI lineage: Bacteria > Thermotogati > Deinococcota > Deinococci > Deinococcales > Deinococcaceae > Deinococcus > Deinococcus sp. Marseille-Q6407. Next base: position 299,868 of record NZ_CAMPFU010000004.1, on the reverse strand, counting down.
GCTCTGGTGCAATTGCTGACCGACCAGCCCTTGCGCGACCGGCTGGGGCAGCACTCCCAGGCCTGGGTCACCGAGAACTTTGCCCAGGAAAAGCTCTGGTCTCTGTGGGACGATTTCTATGCTGAAGCCTGGGAAAAGCGCCGCGCCGTTCGGCAGGCCAGAGCACCCTGGGTACGGGCTGCTTTGGGCCTGGCTGGTGTCGCTCTGGCGCTGGACAGCGTCAGGCGGCTGCGCCAGTAAGGAGAAAGCGCCGTGGCCTAGAAGTCACAGCGCTTCCTCCACCGTGCTGCCTTATTTTCCGCTGCCCGCCCCACGGCGCTTGGCCCACTGCTCAGCCCAGTCCAGCGCCGTTTGCAGGCCTTCTTCGGTGGTGTGCTGGGGTTCCCAGTCCAGCCAGCGCTGGGCGCGGCCAATGTTGGCATAGGCACCAGCATTGTCCCCCGGGCGGCGGGGGGCGTCGCTGACTTTCAGCGGCTGGGGTGACACCTGCCCGAACGCTTCGACCAGCTCACGGACAGTGACGCCGTTGCCAGTACCGACATTGATAATCAGGGAGGTGACCGGCTCCCCCAGTTCTTGCTCGGCGCGCTCGAAAGCTTGCTCGAAATTTTCCAGGGCAGCCACGTGGGCCTGGGCCAGATCCCAGACATGGATGTAATCTCGCAGGCCGGTGCCATCGCGGGTAGGGTAGTCAGTGCCGGTGATGGCGAATTCTCCGCCGCTGCGCGCTGCGCTGACCAGCCGGCCCAGCAGGTGCGAGGGATCGTCGAGATAGGGGCCCGAGCGGCCCCTAGGGTCAGCACCGATCGGGTTGAAATAGCGCAGCGCAATGCCTCTGAGGGGCTGTCCAGCCTGGGCTGCCGCTGCACACAGGTCAGCCAGAATGTCTTCCATCATTTCTTTGGTGCGGGCGTAGGGGCTCAGCGGCGCCAGGGGGCTGGTTTCGGTCACTTCAAAGTCAGGCGGGCTGGCGTACACGCTGGCGCTGGAGCTGAAGATGACCCGGGCCTGTCCCAGGTCCAGCAAGGTTTCAAACAAGCTGAGGCTCTTCAGGACATTTTCACGGTAGTACAGCGCCGGCTGTGCGACCGATTCGGGCACCACGATCCGCGCCGCGAAATGCAGGGTGGCAGCAATATCGGGATGCTCCGCAAAAATGGAGCGCACCAGTGCAGTATCTGCCACATCTCCCTGATAAAAGATGCGCCCTTCAGTGAATTCACGGGCGCCGGACACCAGCGAATCGAGTACCACCGGCGTGTGCCCCGCCTCTTCCAGAGCCGAGCAGGTCGTGCTCCCAATGTAGCCTGCTCCACCTGTCACCAAAACTTTCATGTAACGACTATACTTGTGAAGAATATGAAATTTGTCAGGACCAGCAGCTCCCCTGCCGCCAGCCCCCCCGCCGGAAAGTCGCCATGACCCAGCTGCCTTCCCAGGCGCAGGATCTGGACATCACTGCCCTGACCCGCACGCTGCGCTCGGCGCTGCTGCCGGTGTTGCTGGTGGCTACAGTTCTGTCGGCGCTCAGCTATTTCTATTCTCAGTCGCGTCCGCCGGTGTATCAGGCATCGGCTGGCGTGGCGGCGCTCCCGAGCGCAGCCGGCAACAGCCTGCTCAACAGTTCGCTGGTCACGGCGCCGGGTCTGCCGGCCGGCGTGGTGAGCCGGGCGCTGCGGAGCCCTGAAGTCACCGATAGCGCCCTGAAAGGGCTGCAACAGACCCTCACCGATAAGAACCAGTATGAGATCCTGGCTGCAGCGGTCAGGCAAGAACTGCATTCTGGCGACTATCGGACGGTGACCCTGCGGTCCGAGATTGACCAGAATCTGGTGGGCAACTACGAGATTGTGGCCAGCGCCGGCACGCCGGAAGCGGCCAAGGCTACCGCCAATGCCTTTGCGCGGGCCTTGCTGGACTGGGACCGGGCCCGGGCGCTGGAAGGAGTCGACCGCGCCCGCACCAACCTGCTGAATCAGCTGGAGCAGTTGCGTGAGCAGCCCACCGTCGGCGGGCAGGCAGTGGGTCAGGACACCGCCAATCAAATGCGCGCCGAGGTGGCCCGCTCGCTGCAGCAGGTGGAAGTGCTGCGCCTGACTGCCAGTGGCACGCTTTCGCTGATTTCCGGTGCCGTGCTGCCGGCCGATCCGGTGTCACCACGGCCCCTGCGCGACGCCGCGCTGGTGTTCGGTGCCAGCCTTTTCTTTGGGATTCTGTTGTCGCTGCTGCGTGACCGCCTGGTGCAGCGCGTACAGGATGAGGAAGCGCTGCGGCCTTTCGGCCTGCCGATTCTGGGCCTGCTGCCGCCGCTGCCGGGTCGCCGCGGCCAATTGGCCGATATCGGCAGTTTTCTGCAACATGGTGGCTTCCGGGAAAGCCTGGAGTTTGTGCGGCTGGGTCTGCTGGCCAGTCTGAACGAACGCGGGCAGGACGCGGATACCGGCCACACACCAGCCGTGGCTGTCTCCAGCGCCAAGGAGGACGAGGGCAAGAGCGTGATTACAGCCGGACTGGCAGCCACGTTCGCAGCCCGTGGGATGAAGGTTCTGGTGGTAGATGCCGACGTGTTCCGGCAGCGCCAGCGGCAGCTGTTGCTAGGCGACGCTCAGGGGCAAACGCCGCACGAAACGGGTAATACCCTGTTCTGGATTCAGGTACAGCCACGCATTGACCTGATGACCCTGAGCGATTCCCAGCTGGATCCGGCCCGGCTTCTCAGCAGCATCCGGGCCATCACCCAGCACTACGACATCGTGCTGGTCGACACGCCCCCGGTCCTGAAAATCGCTGACACGCTGGCGCTGGCCCGGATGCTGGACGGCCTGCTGATGGTGGTCAGTGTCGGCACCCCACAGGCTCAGGTGGAGCGACTGGTATCCGAAACCCAGCGTCTAGGCGTGCGCCCGCTGGGCTTCGTGATGAACCGTTCCCGCGGAGCCAGCAACAGTGACTATGGCTACGGGATGCCAGGCGCTGCGCTTTCCCAGCGTGAAGGAGGCCGCTATGACCTGGAGCGCGGCTGAGCCGCCGTTGGCCTGCGGTCTGCTGGAGCGACACTTGGAGCAAGCGGGGCAGCTGGCGCAGCTGGCCGGGCACGACCCATTGCTGGCGGCCCGATTGGCAGCAGCCGGGGGCGAGCCTGAACTGGCCCGCGCCATGCTGGCCCGCACGGGCGGCCTGTTCGACGCCGAGGAAAGCCGGCGTCTGCTGGAAGAACCCTGCCCGCCGGAGCTACTGGCAGCCGCCGCGCCATTGCAGCAGAGCACCGTGGATTTGTCTCGCCTAAGCGCGACCCAGCGGGAAATGTACCTGCGGGTGCTGGCCGGTTTGCTGGTAGCGGAACGGCCCCCGGCGCCGCAGGAGCTGTGCGGGCAGCCGGCAGGGCAGCTGCTCGCAGGACTCTGGCGCCTTCCGGCCCTGCCGGAGCGCGACCGCTGGGCCGCCGGCCGGCAGCTGCTTGCGGCGCTGGGCTGGGAAGAAGCGCAGTGGGTCAGCAGTTCATGGGGAGGCCGCTGGGGGCTGCGGCGGCTTCTGGCAGCCGGGTCCAATGCGGCTGAAGTCCCGCCGACTGAAGCCCAAACGGCAGAGCCTCGGGTGCTGGCCCTGGAATATGTGGTGGCGACCCTAAGCGCCGCCTGGAACTGGGAACTGCCCGACTTGCCCGCCCTGCTGACTCGTCCGGCCTTGATTGAGGGGCTTGAAGCGCTGCCGGCCAGCCGCCTGGAAATGGTCACTGCACTGCTGTCCGATGCGGCGGTGCTGTTCGGCTGGACGGTGGTGGCTCTGCCAGCATTTGAAACTCTCTGGCCGGCAGAGTACCGTCAGCTGCCGGCAGAGTTCTGCCCGGCGCCCCGGCCAGATGCCGGGCCGGCGAGGGCGCTGCCTGCCGGTGATGCGCCCCAGACTTTGCTGCAGCTGGCCGGGTGGCTGTCGGCTCAGCCGGGGCGTTCGCTGGTGGTGCTCTACTCGCGTGCCAGTGCGGCGCGGCTGGCCGGCCGGCTGCCCGGAAGCGTCCTGCTTTCCAGCAGCCTCTGCCGGGCACATCTGGACGACCGGATGACGCAGCTGGCCGGCCGTTTCGAGTCGGCGGAGAATCTGACCGTCATCGCCACGGCCCTGCCCAGCTCCCCACTCGGCTGTTTTGACCGGGTTTATCACCTGATGGCGCCGTTGCCACACCTGATCGAGGCAGCGCAGCTGAGCTGTGATGCGTCTTTGACTCTGCTGCACCTGCGTGATGTGGCTGTGCCGCACGCCTGGGAGAGGCAGAGCCGCCTGACTGCTGAGCTACTGGAAAGCAGTGATCTCCTCAACGACCCGGAAAGCCAGCGGCAGTACGCTGCCCAGTGGCGCCGCCTGGAGAGCGGCGGGCCGGGCGGGCGCTGGCAGGAACTGCGCCACCAGGGCGACTACGCCACGCTGAGCAGTGAGCTGAATGCACCGGCTGGCTCGGCCATGCCGGTACTGATTCCTTATGGACCTGGCGGCGAGGCTGCAATCGCTCGTTCGCGGGCCCAGGACTGGCTGTCGCGCCAGGACCTACACTACGCCGCCTGGATGACGCCACTGGAAGCCCAGCAGGCAGTGCGGCAGGGCAATGCGGAACCATTCGGATCCGGTTGGGCGATGGTCTGGTGTGGCCCTTACGACGACACCTATGGCCTGGCCTGGCCTCTGATTGAAGCCGACCGGCAACGAACCGAAGGCTAGCAACAACGGAAAGCACCCCAAAGTCCGTTAATCTTTAGCCTTCAGAAAGCGCTTTGGCCTAAGCCAGAGCCTTTTTTCATATAAACTTCATGATTAATCTTTTAGATTCATGACAACCGCAGAGCCTTTATTCTTGATGAAATTGGTTTCAAGTCCTATGAAAGCTTCTGCCTTACCTCCATCTCTTGTGTCCACCACATCTTCTCCTCTCCCAGCTCCGCTGCTGGGACGAGGTCTGATGCTGTTTTTGGTGGTGGTTCTGGTTGCCTGGGTGTTTCAGCTGGCTTCAGTTCCGGGCTTCGATCTGCTGGACAGTCAGAATGAGCATGGTTCGTTGCTGCGCTTATGGTTGGTGGCTGGTCTGCTGTCCGTGCCGCTGGCGGCTCGCATCTCTGATCAGACTGCTATTGCCGACTTTCTGCCGCCTTTGGTGGCATGGGCAGTGGCGGCGGCTCTGTTCGCCGCTGTTGGGCAGTCGGCGGCGGTATGGCTCCTGACCGCGCCTCAGCTGCTCTGGCTGGTGCTGACAGCGGCGGCTCAGGGGCTGGCCCAGAGACGAGCCACACCTCTGCGCCTGGGCGTCCTGGAACCCCTGAGCCCGGAGCTGCGGCCTTACCTGCGGCGGCGGCACCTGCAGACAGTGCAGCTGACGGCGCAGGACCCGGCGGCCCTGCAGAATGTGGACCTGCTGGTGGTGCAGCCTGAGCAGCCCAGCGCCCTGCAACAACGCATGCTGGAACACGCCCAGCTGATGAACATGCCGGTGGTCACCGGCCGCCTGCTGGATGAGGAGCTGACCGGCCGCGTGGCGCTGGACGACGTGAATGAGGCCTGGGTTTCGCCGGCTGCTTTCCGGACCGGGTATCTGCCCTGGAAAAGATTCTTCGACGTGTTTTTCACTCTGCTGGCCCTGCCGGTGCTGCTGCCGCTGATGGCCGTTGTGGCTGCCGTGGTGTATTTCAACAGCGGCCGGCCGATTCTGTTCTGGCAGGAGCGGGTGGGGCTGAACGGTCAGCCATTTCAGCTGGTCAAGTTCCGCACCATGTCCCGCGACTCCGAGCGGTCCGGCCCGGCCTTCGCCAAGCAGGGAGACCAGCGCATTACCCCGGTGGGTGCTTTTCTGCGTAAGTTCCGCCTGGATGAGCTGCCGCAGTTCTGGAACGTGCTGCGCGGCGAGATGAGCATCATCGGCCCCCGGCCCGAGCAGTGGGCGTTTACGGTGGAGTTCGAGGAAAGTATTCCGATGTACGCCTCGCGCCACTGGGTTCGCCCCGGCATCACCGGCTGGGCACAGGTCACCCAAGGCTACACCGACAGCGTGGGCCAGATTACCGAGAAACTGCGTTACGACTTTTACTACGTCAAGCACTGCTCACTGGCGCTGGACCTGAAGATTGTCTGGAAGACGGTGCTGACCATTCTGACCGGGTTTGGTGCTCGCTGAGACCTTGGGCCGGAGCTTTCCCTAGATTTCCTTTTTTTCTCAGCTCTGGTCCAAGGTCTCTACCGTGCCGCTCAGCCGCGCCCGCTCGGCCGCGAACGCCATCCGGTGTGAATCCAGCGACTCGCTCAGCGGCGTGGGCAGCTCACGTTCACCGCGCAGAAAGCCCAGCCAGTCCCGGACCAGGGACGCGTCTCCGCCGCCGTGATTGCCACTGACATCCACCGTCCAGCCCTGCACCCCACCGCTGCGGAAATCGTGCCATTCCAGCTCGCCCAGCTCTAGCTGCCCGCGCAGTTCGCCGTGTGATCCCAGCACTTTCAGAGTGCGGGTGTTGTTGTGGGTAAAGGCACTGACGGTCAGCTGCGCCGTGGACCCGCCGGCAAATTCCACCGTGACCGTCTGATGGTCACAGACATTGTTGAGGCCCAGATACACGCATTCGCCATAAGCGGTTTCTTGCAGTGCCTGCTGTAAGCTGCGGCCCCCTGCGGTCAGCACCGTCACCGGCCAAGCGTCCGGGTCACGGGTGCCGTAAATAATGATGCGGGCGTCGGAGGGGCAGCCGAGCACCGGGCAGTCCAGGCAGCGCTGCGCCGCGCCGGGAGGTGCCTGCTCGGGGCGGAAGTGATGCAGCCCCCCTGCCGAGCTGACCCGCCGGGCCGGAGCGGCGGCCCACCAGCGCAGTAGGTCCAAGTCATGGCTGCTCTTGGCCAGCAGAAACGGCGCCGCTGGCGGCGAACTGCGCCAGTTGCCCCGCACGTAGGAGTGCGCGTAGTGCCAGTGCGCCACGTTCTCGTTCAGGTTGATTCCGATGAGCTGTCCCAGCCGCCCAGAGCGAATCACCGCCGTCACCTCGCGGAAAAAAGGCGTGGCGCGCAGCACATGGCACACGCTGACCCGCCCGGCCGAAGCCGCCTCGGCCGCCAGCAACCGCTCCAGTTCCTCCTCCTGAAGTGCCAGCGGTTTTTCCAGCAGCACGTGGTAATCCAGCGCTCCGGCGGCACTGCGAGGCGGGCCGCCACCTCGGCCAGCCGGGCCGGCCGGGGCTCGACCAGATGGGTGACCTGCGCGCCCTGCTCCTGCAGGTGCCGGGCGTAGGCATCGGCGCCGCGGTTGCCGCAGCCCACGATGGCGACGGTGGGGGAGGGAAGCATTGCCATAGCTCCACTGTAAACGCCCGGCCTAGCGCAGGAGAGGAAGCGGCCGGCCTTCCCGGGGCCCTCAGCCTCTGGCTTCCTGCGGACCCACCACCCGCGCCACCGCGTAGGGAATGATGTGCGGCCGGCCGGTGTCGGGGTCCCGCAGCAGGTGGGCTTTCAGCCCGAATACATCACGTAGCAGCTCCGGAGTCATCAGCTCGGCCGGGTCCCCCTGCGCGTAGACCCGCCCACCCTGCACCGCCACCAGCTCGTCGGAATAGCGCACCGCCTGATTGAGGTCGTGCAGCACCATCACCACCGTCTTGCCCTGCTCGCGGTTGAGGCGCTGCGCCAGTTCCAGCACTTCCAGCTGATGGCTGATGTCCAGATAGGTGGTGGGCTCGTCCAGCAGCAGCACCGGAGTGCTCTGGGCCAGGCTCATGGCGATCCAGGCGCGCTGACGCTGCCCACCGCTCAGGGCCTCCAGCGGCCGGCTTACAAAGGCGGTCATGCCGGTCTGGCTCAGTGCCCAGGCGACCTGCGCCCGGTCGGCTTCGCTGCGGCCGCCCAGTAAACCCTGGTGCGGGTGGCGCCCGAGCCACACCAGCTGCTCGACGGTCAGGCCTTCCGGCGCCACCGGTCCCTGCGGCAAAATGGCCAGCCGCCGGGCCACCGCTTTTGGATTCAGCCGGTGCAGGTCCTGCCCGTCGAGCAGCACCGCGCCGCCGCTGGGCACCAGCAGCCGCGAAAGTGCCCGCAGCAGGGTGGATTTGCCGCAGCCGTTGGCGCCCACCAGCGAGGTGACGGCGCCGCCGCGCAGCGAGAAGTTCAGGTCGTTCAGAATCGCCTGGTTGCTGTAACCCAGCGTCAGGTGGCTGGCTTCCAGCGGGCGGGGGGGGATCGGTTCGGTCATGTCGTTTACCTTGACTTTCAATCTGCGACTTTCAGTCTGCGGGGACTTCTTTGCTGGGCAGCCCGGCTTTACTTCAGCATGGGCAGCGCCTGCCATTTGCTGTCCCGGCTCCCTTTGCGGAGTCTGCTGCTCGCCTGCTTCCCGGCTTATCTGGGCTGAACACCTTATCTGGGCAGGCTCCGGCGCAGCAGATACAGAAAATAGGGCGCCCCGATCAGGGTGGTGATCAGCCCGGCCGGAACTTCCAGCGGGGGCGCCAGCACTCGGCCCAGCGTATCGGCGGCCAGGACCAGCCCCGCCCCCAGCAGGGCGCTGAGCGGCAGCTGACGGCCGTGCAGGCTGCCGCCCAGCAGCCGGGCGAGGTGCGGGGCGACCAGCCCCACGAAGCCCAGGACTCCGCAGGCGGTGACGGCCGCCGCCGCCAGTCCTACCGCGACTGTCAGGGCGCCGTAGCGGCCCAGTGTGACCCGCAGCCCCAGCGCCAGGGCGGTGTCCTCGCCCAGGGCCAGCAGGTCCAGCCGACGGTTCAGCAGCCAGGTGGCGGGCAGCAGCGTCACCGCCCAGGGCAGCGCCCGGCCGACCCGTACCCAGTCGGCGCCATAAACAGTGCCGGCCAGAAAAGCCAACGCCCCGCCGATGTGGTCCGGCGCCCGCAGCAGCACCAGTTGCTGCAGTGCCCCACAGGCGGCGCCTACCGCCACCCCCAGCAGGGCCAGGCGCACCGGCGGCAGCCGCGAGCCGGCGCGGGCCAGAGCAATCACCACGGCAAATGCCGCCCAGGCCCCCAGGAAAGCGCCCCAGGGCAGCAGCCAGGCCGGGGCCGCCGGCAGCGCCAGTAGCAGCAGGGTGACGGCCAGGCCAGCCCCCGCGCCCACGCCCACCAGGTCGGGGCTGGCCAGGGGATTACGCACCACCGCCTGCAGGATGGTTCCGCTGACCGCGAACATGGCTCCCCCCAGCAACGCCGTGACCACCCGGGGCAGCCGCAGGTCAAAGACCAGCCGGCGGGTCACGTCGGCGGCCTCGCCCGGCTGACCGCTCAGCGCTGCCCAGAGGTCACCCGGCGGCGTGGGCACAGCGCCTACACCCAGCGCGAAAAACCCCAGCACCAGCAGGCCCAGCAGGAGTCCCAGCGGCAGCGCGGCCTGCGGCCAGCCGGCGGGGCGAGGAAGAGCCGGCATGGTCATGGCCGGGGCCGGAAGCCTTCCGCCGGGGCCTGGTTGTTCAGCAGGCCGCTGTCACGCATCTGTCCGAAAATCCGCTCCACCGACAGCGGCCCGCGCGAGCGCGCCCACAGGTCCCGGTCTACCTCGTAGACCCGCTGCGCTTTCACTGCGTCCAGGCCCTGCCACAGCGGGTTGCTGGCCCATTTCACGGTGATGGGCGTCTGGTCCTGAGCGTTCATCAGCACCAGCGAGGGCGGGTTGAGGGCCGCCAGCCCTTCGAGGCTGACCTCGTAAATCACATCGCCGTCCTTTGCCTGCGCCACGTAGGAGCGGCCCAGCTTCTGAAACAGGCTGCCGGCAAAGCTCTGACTGGAGTGGACCAAGAAGGCTTCCGGGGTTGCCACGGCGGCCAGCACCGCGGGAGCGTCCGGCGCTGCGGCGGCGCGGGTGTCCTCCAGCAAGCGGGCTTGGCGGTCCAGTTCGGCCTGGGCCTGAGTCTGACGGCCGGTCAGCTTGCCGACGCTGCGCAGCTGCTCCATCACGTCGTCATAACTGGCCGAGCGGTTATTGTAGTCCTGCACCTGCGCGATGTTCCGCAGGGCCGGCAGCACGCTGGCCTGGATCTTGCTGTCGGCCAGAATTAGGTCCGGTTTTAGGGCGCTGATGGCTTCCAGGCTGGGTTGGGCGCGGGTGCCCACATCGGCCACGCCGTCCAGATACTGCTGCAAGTAGGCTGGGGCTCCCCGCTCGGCGCCGGTGTTGCCCAGCGCGCCGCCCACTGGCTTCACACCCAGCGCGGCCAGCATGTCCAGATAGGAATATTCCAGCGCCACCACCCGTGAGGCCGTGTCCCCGGTCTGCATGCTGGAAGCGGCAGAAGCCGGGGCGGCCGCGCCGCTGGCCTGATCAGGAGCCGCAGAGGCAGAAGATGCTGTGGCCACATCTGTATTCGCACTGGATGCGGCGCCGGTCTGCGCGCGCTCCTGCGGTGAGCAGGCCAGCAGCGCGGTGCTGAGGCCCAGGGCCAGCCAGCGGCAGCGGGCCAGCCGGGAAGAGGCGAGGAAAGGGGCAGCGTAAGCAAGGTCAATCATAGGTTGGTTCTCCAGGGTCGAGTGTTCAGGCACGGATTCGCCGGGCCAGAAAGACGAAAAAGGGTGTGCCCAGCGCGGCGATCAGCAGCCCCACCGGGGTTTCGGCCGGGGCGTTGATCATTCGGGCGGCCACGTCGGCCCAGATCAGCAGGGCGGCGCCCAGCAGGGCACTCAGCGGCAGCGTGAGCCGGTGATCCTGTCCCAGCAGCCCACGGGCCAGGTGCGGCACGATCAACCCCACGTACCCCAGCGGCCCGGCCAACGCCACGGCCCCGGCGGCCAGCAATACGCCCAGCAGGCTGAGGCCCAGCAGGTCACGGCCTGCGCGGGCGCCCAGGCCACGGGCCACGTCCTGCCCCAGCGAGAGCAGGTTGACGCGTGGGCCTACCAGCAGGCTGAGCAGCAGCGGCAGTGCCAACCAGGGCCAGGTCCGGCCCAGGTCCTCCCAGCTGCGCCCGGCCACCGTGCCGTTCAGCAGCACCAGCGCGGCCTGCGCGCGGTCCTCCCACAGAATCTGGATGCCGCGGGTCGCTGCGCTGAACAGCGCCGCCACCGCCACCCCGCTCAGGGCCAGCCGCAGCGGGGTAAAGCCCCCCCGGGCAGCGAAGCCCAGGGTGAAGGCCGCCGCCAGCAGTCCGCCGGCAAAGGCCAGTGGCACGCTCAGCCCGCTCACGGCCGGGAAAAACACCACCCCCAGCATCAGGGCCAGCGCCGCGCCGGCTTCTACCCCCAGAATGCCGGGGTCGGCCAGGGGGTTGCGGGTCACGCCCTGCAGCAACAAGCCGCTGACACCCAGCGCCGCGCCGGCCAGGCCGGCCGCCAGGGTGCGCGGAAAGCGCAGGGTCCAGACGGTCAGGCTTTCTTTGGAACTGTCTGGAAAGCGCAGCACCTGCAGCACGTCCTCGGCAGGAATCTGCAGCGCGCCGCTGCTCAGCGAAACCAGAACGGCCAGCGCCAGCAGCGCCCCGGCGGCGGCGTACCACAGCAGTGTCCGGGCGACTGGGGGGCGGGCCTTCACAGATCGCCCCCCAGGGTGACGCGGTACTGTGGGGCCGGCGACAGATCGGGGGTATGGCTGCTTTCTGGCAGCTGCAGGGTGGCCGTCAGTTCGCCGCGCACCTGCACCCGGCCGGGCGCGCCGTACCCTTGCGGGGGCCAGTAGCGCAGCTCTACTTCAAAGCCCTGGGCATCCTCGTGCAGCACCTCGGCCTCGCGCCGGGCGTCCAGCCACCACCAGCCGGCCCGCTCGAACGCGGCGGCGCCGGCGTATTGCGCGGCCCGGTCAAAGCCGGCGCAGCCACGGTAACAGGCGGCCACTGCCCGCCAGTCGCCCCCGCGCCGCATCAGTTGCTGGGTCAGCTCGGGGGTCAGGTTGCCCCAGTAGCGCCCGGCCGGCAGTTCCAGCAGCGTGGGCGCAAAGCGGTGCCCCCCGAAGTGCGCGGTGCGCCATAGCCGGGCGTCCTCACCGCGCAGGGTCTGGAACAGCAGTGCGCCGTACCGCCCGCAGGCACTGTCTACCCGGCCGTGGGTGCACAGGTGCCAGTCCGGGCCATCCAGCGCAGCGACCGGCTCGGCTTCCGACTGCCCTGCCCCCGCTACGTACTGTTCGAACAACGCCCAGAGCTGGGTTTCGTCCGCGTAGAAATCCTGCCGCTGAAAGTGGCCCAGTGGCCCGGCCGGGCGGGTGTATACCCTGGCCCGCCGCCGCCCGGCATCAAAGTTGGACAGGTCGTGCGGCGCATACATGACCATGCCGTACCCGGTGACCGAGCGTTCCACCCAGTCACCCAGCACAGCCAGGGCCCTGCGCTGCGCCGGGCTCATACTGGCAGGGTCACGAAACAGGTCCCACTCGTGTACGGTGGCCTCGAAAGCGATGCAAGTGTCCCAGCGGTGCGCACTGCCCTGCAGCTGGGCACCGCTTTCACGCGAAAGATCGGCGCACAGCCGCATGTGACCCTTCCGTGCCGGCACCCCGCTCACCGCACGAAGTCCAAAATGGCTTTGGTGACCCGGTTGGAATTGCGTGCCTGGGTCAGTGGGCCGGCGTAGGGGCTGAATTCTTCGGGTTCATACAGCACGGTCTGGTCTTTCAGGCGCTGTCCGACGGCACTCTGCATGAAAGCTTTGGCGCCGTTGTACTCTCCGCCCGGCGGGAACAGCACCACCAGCGTCTGATCGTCCAGGCCCAGCAGCGCTTCCTCGCTGACCTCGGCGCCTATGTCCAGGGTCGTCTTGTCCAGCTGGATGCCATCCTTAAAGCCCAGGGCACGCAGGTCGTCAATCAGGCGGGTGCTGCCGTACACCCAGTTGCTTCCGCCGGCGAAGGGCGCCACCACCACCACCTTGGGAAAACGCTGGAACACCCCGGCTGCTTCCAGCGCAGCGTGGTTATAGCGGTTGACATTCGCCGGCAGTTGCGTCACGGCCGCTGCCCGTTCCTGCCGCCCGAAGATCTCGCCCAGGTCGGTGACGGCTTTCTTCCAGTAGTCGGCGCCCCCTTCCTTGTAGCCCAGCGTCGGTGCCACCGCATTCAGCTTCTCGTAGTTTTCATTGCCATCCCAGGTCGCCTGCACCACCAGATCGGGGCGCAGCGCCGTCACCGTTTCCAGGTTGGGGGCGGTCCAGCTGCCCACATAGGTTGGCGCGTTCAGCCGGCCATGTCCGAAAAATCCCCGCTTCAGCACCTCCGGCTTGACCCGGCTGCCGTCCAGCATCGCGGGCGTGATATACGAACTGCCCAGGCCCACCACCCGGTCTTCCAGATTCAGTGCATAAATCCAGCCGAGTGCCTCTTCGTCAATCACCAGCAGGCGCTCCGGGGTCTTTTCAATCCGGGCGGTGCCCTCATCATGCTGAACGGTCAGGGGAGCCGGCTGAGCCTGGCCCAGACCCAGCATCCCCGCGCTGCCCAGAACCAGGGCAAAATACCAGTTTGCTCGCTTCATCCGTCTCTCCTTGCCGGCGGGCCTTCGTGTCCCTGTGCCGTCTCAGTGACCATACTAACCTATTCCGAGCGAAACAGTCAAGTTTGAGTTAGATAGGAGGCTCGGCGGTTTGGAGAGAGCCGCGGCCAGGAACGAGCTGGCGTTCCTCTTTGGATAATCTCTACTTGCACTTGCAAGCACAGAAAAGCAGACCAGAGTTCTCCGCCCTGGTCTGCTTTTCTGTAGCTCAGGCTTATTCCACCAGCTTGGCAGGCGTAAATGGCAGCTCGCGCAGGCGCTTGCCCGTCGCGTTGTAGATCGCGTTGCCGATGGCGGCAGGTACACCCACAATCCCGATTTCACCGATTCCCTTGGCGCCGGTCGGGCCATACATAGGATCGGGGTACTCGATCCAGCGGGCCTCAACCTGGGGCACGTCGGCGTTGGCAGCGATGTGATAACCGGCAAAGTCGCTGTTCATTACGTGTCCAAAGCGGGAATCGAGGTAGCTTTCCTCATGCAGCGCGGCGCTTATGCCCATCGTCATCCCGCCAATAAACTGCGAGTTGGCGGTGCGCGGGTTGATGATGCGGCCCGGGTCATACACGCCCAGCATCCGGGTCACGTGGACCTCCCCAGTCACACTGCTCACCTTCACCTCGGCAAAGTGGGCGCCGTAAGCGTCCAGCGCGTAGTTGCTTGCCTCATCTGGGAAATAGGCTCCGGCTTCGGCTGCGTCTCCTTCCGAGGGCGACAGGCCATACCGGTCACGGAACTTGAAAGCCGCCATCATCACGGCGCTGCCCCAGTTGTAGGTGCCGGTAGACCCCCCGGCCAGGTAAGCCGAAGGCAGGTCGGTGTGACTCATAAGTTGCACCTTGCATAGCTGAGCGAATAGCCGTGCTGGCGCAGGAATTCTTGCTCTTTCCGAAGCTGGCCCAGCAGGTGGTTGAGCCTGACTTCGGGGAACAAGGCGTAGAGAGCCAGGCGTGCAGCTTCCTTCAAGGTCAGGGCCTCTGAGCGGTGCAGCGTCGTCAGGGTGAAGGCCAGGAAGACCATCAGAATCCAGCGGTCCAGACCCCTGGCAGTTCGCAGCGCGAACTGCGCCAACCCAAACTGATGCTTCCCTTCTTTGAAAAACGACTCCAGTGCCCAGCGCCGTTTTCCTTCGGCCAGGATGTCATCCCCCTCTAACAGCTCAGACGACACCGCGAAGAATTCACGGTCCCCACGGTCCATCCTCCCCAGAGACAGCGTTTCCAGAGGCCAGTTGGCGAGGTTGACGTACCCCCCATGCGGACAGTCCGCAACCGTCACCCGCCCAGGATGATCCGTGCGTCGGTTGCTCCGCACACCCACCACGAACTCAAAACCCAGGCGCTGCACGCCTTCCAGAAAAACAGCGGATTCGAATCCACTGTCTGCCAGTACGCAGACCTGAAAGCGCTTCCCGACGAAGTCTGGCACCTCTTCCAGCAAGTCGAGGGCCAGTGTGACCGGGGTGCTGGTGTGCTTGCCCTGGTAGATCCGGTAAGAAATGGGGAACTTCAGTTCCCCATTTTCGGCGAACAAGACCACCAGATGGATGCCGTGCCTGCCGTTGTAGACGCTGACGTAGGGCAGTTGAGTCCCCACCTTTTCCACCGTGGTCAGGTCCACACTGAGACGCAGACGAGGTCTGCGTTTGTGACGAGCCGCGTCCAGCAACATGCGCCATTGGGTGTCCTGCATCTCTTCCCAGCAACGGTCTGAATCCCAGTCGTAGATGTTGAAGAAACGGCTGAGTGCACTGGGGCTGACTCCCTCTGCCTGGCTGAACTTGGTCTTCTGACCTGGACTGTGGAAGAGGTGCAGCGAAGCCTCCAGGCTTCGCCGTTGGTACAGCGTCTCTGGAATGTCCAGAATCCGCTGTGAGAGAATATGGGTGCGCTCCCCTGAAACCTGTTTGTACACACTTCCAGAATTTCAGCTCTGGGAGCGCTTTTTGTCTCCCTATACAGGTGCAAGTTCTGAGTCAGGCCCTTTCAGTGGCCTCAGAGGCCTGGCAAAGGCCAGGCTCCTTTGGCAGCCGCACCATGCTTCATAGCGGATGCCCTGAAAAGGTCGAGGCTGGAAAACGTAAAAAGGGAGCCTGGCTATCTCTCAGGCCCCGCCAGCGGGTGCTGAGGTTGGCTTTGAACCAGATGACTGGGTCATCCAGCAGATAGTCGGCCAGCAGGGAGCCGCCCCGGGCCAGCTGTTGCAGGACTTCCCGGTAGATCTCAGCCAGCGGGGCCTCCAGGGCCGGGGCGAGCCGTAGGGCGGCCTTGCTGACCTCGAAGAGATTGTTGACGATCAGAGTGTAACTGAGGCGCTGCCAGGCGACTTCCTCGCTGTAGGAAGCGTAGTCCAGGGTGGCTGCAGGAATGGCGCGGCCTGCCGGCACCGGTTGGACCCGGCCACGAATGAAGCGCACGCTGTCCATATCGCGGACCAGGCAGCGGCACTCCAGCTGCGGCGTGATGGCCACCACCGTATTTTGCAGGTGAGGTTCGAGCAACACGCCGAATTCCTCAAAGCAGCGCAGGCTGAGGTTCAGCAGGCTGCTCAGGTATGAACGGTAAAGCCGCTGCAGGCCTTCTTCCAGCGGGACACCGGCCGCCTGAATGATGCGCCGCAGCCAACTGGGCCGGCCGGCCACCTCCTCTTCAAACAGGGTGCAGGCGGGCACCAGCCAGCCGCCTGCCGGTAGGTGCCTGCCAGTGCCTTCACGCTGCAAGACGCCTAGGCTTTCTTGCAGTTCGCTGGGAGTGCCGTCCTCGCCCGGAGCTGCGGCACCCCGGTAGGCCGGCTCCAGCAGCATCTGTGCTCGCAGCTCTGCTGGAAAGGCAGCGTCCAGATATTCCGAGAGGGCCACCGACGCCTGCATCTCGGCGGTGATATTGCGCCGGACCCAGTTGGTGATCCGCAGGTTCAGCCCGAATTTGAGGGCTGTGTCGCTGCGTGGCTCGTAGAGGGTACGCAGGCTGGTGCCCGGGAAAAAAGTCCGGCCACGGGCGCCCAGCAATTCCATTTCTCCCCGGCGCAGTGCGGCCTGAAAGTCGTCGCGCTGGCGCAGCAGCTGCAGCTGCACCGGATGCACCGGCAGCAGTGCCGTGCCGGCCGGGGGCGCGTACTCGGCCACCTCGGTCAGGCGGTCTGCCAGCTCGGTGCGGCTCCCTGGGGCGCCGCCTTCCAGCAGCCGGCTGTGCGGCACCAGCAGGTATTCCAGAGGAAAAGCGGCTTGCAACTCCGGCGAGTAAGGCCGCCAGCCGGCCAGCCCCAGCTCACCGCGCGATTTGGGCGAGGGATGAAACCGGTGCCCCAGCAGCAGGTCCTGCTCGGACCGGATGAAACTATTCATGCCCCGTGGCAGCGGCTCCGGCTGCGCAGCGGCAAGATGTGGCGCCAGGAACTGGGCAGTAAAAGCGGTACTCAGCGCGTGGTCGGCGCGAACGTTGGGACTGTCATGGCCGGTGCGGGCAGTGATTTCGTCCAGCAGCAGTGCTTGCAGGGCTGCCGGCTCCGGTTGCCGCCCATCCGGCCAGCAGGGCCACTGCGGCTGCGGCTCTGGCCAGCGGCTGAGCAGCGGCACCCACAGCTCAGCTCCCAGCAATTGTGGCTGTTGCAGGGTCAGGCGCAGGGCTGGTTCCGCCTTCCGCTCATCTTCCCCTTCTGTTCTCCCCTCCCAGGTCAGCACCTCGCGCTCGGCGGGGGTGCCGAGTTCACGCAGCAGGCAGTGCAGCAGGTTCATGGCCCCGGCCTGCTGCGCGGCTGTCAGCGCCGGGGAAGTGTCTTCTGACTTCATGCTGCCTATTCTACCGGCTGTGGTCAGGAAAAGCTCAGGCAGAGGTCCGGCCGTCCGGTGGGCGCCTGGGCGGGGCAGGAAGGCCCCTACAGTCCCCTTTGCCTATAGTGAGGCCATGCAGATAACCGCAGGCCCTCTCAGGGCGCTCTGGTGGCCCGGATGAGGGCCCTGATTGCGCCGGACTCCTTCAAGGGCTGCCTGGACGCCGCCGGGGTGGCCACCGCCATTGCGGCCGGGGTCCGGGCGGCGGCGCCGGCGGCCGAGATCTGCTGCCTGCCGCTGGCCGACGGGGGCGAAGGCACCCTGGAGGTCCTGACCGGCGTGGGCGGCTTTCAGCGGCGAGAGCGGGAGGTGAGCGGACCGCTGGGCCGGCCGCTGCGGGCCAGTTATGCCGTTTCCGGCGCGACTGCCGTAGTCGAGCTGGCGGCTGCCTCGGGCCTGACCCTGCTGAGTGAGCAGGTGCTGGACCCCCGCCGCAGCAGCACCTTCGGGACCGGCGAACTGTTGCTGGCAGCGGCGCGGGAACTGCCGCCCGGCGGCCGGGTGCTGCTGTGCATCGGCGGCAGCGCCACCAACGATGCCGGCACAGGACTGCTGCGGGCGCTGGGCGTCCGTTTTCTAGACATTGAAGGTGACCCGCTGCCGGAAGGAGGCGCGGCACTGGCCCGGCTGGCCCACATCGACCTGTCAGGCGTGGCGCCGGAAGTGCGGCAGCTGAGCATCGAGGTTGCCTGTGATGTGACCTGCCCATTGGTGGGCCCCCAGGGCGCCTCGGCTGTGTTCGGGCCGCAAAAAGGTGCTTCGCCGCCGGTGGTCGCGGAACTGGACTGCGCGCTGACCCACTTTGCCGATGTGGTCCAGCGGCAGTTCGGGGTGGCGCTGCATGACCTGCCCGGCGCGGGGGCGGCTGGGGGAACCGCCGGAGGCCTGCATGCGCTGCTGGGCACTCGGCTACGGCCGGGGGCGGAACTGGTGGCACAGGCCAGTGGCCTGACCCGGCGCCTGGAGACCGAAGTCTGGGACCTAGTCTGGACCGGTGAGGGCAGCCTTGACCGCCAGAGTGCCCATGGCAAGGTGGTGTCATGTGTCGCGGCGTTGGCGGCCCGGCATGGTTTCCCGGTGATCGCGCTGGCCGGGCAGGTCAGTCCCGGCATTCTGGAAGCGGTGCCGGGACTGACTGCCGCTTTTGCCCTGGCCGACCGGCCGCTGTCGCTGGCTGAAAGCCGTGTGCGGGCCGCCGAACTGCTGACCCGGCAGGCGGAGCATCTGACCCGGCTTTATGGCTGTGCGCGGCCGGGCGGGCCGGAGCGCTGAGGTGGGGGAGGCCCTCTCAGCCGGGCAGCGGGGCAGGGCCAGGACCCAGCGGTGCTTGAGCAGGCGCTGACGCCTGCTGCAGCGCCTGATAGGCCGGTTCCAGCAGCCCGGCAATCAGGGCCAGTTGCTGCCACAGCACCTGACTGGGGTCAGCCGGGTCCGCTGGGCGCAGGCGGTCCAAGTCTGCTTGAACCCTAGCCAGCGCTGCGTCAAAAGCCGGGCGGTCCAGTTCACCCAGGCGGCGCAGCAAGTCGCTCAGCTGCCCGGCCGGCCGCAGCAGGTCCGCCAGCCGCGCCGGATCAGGCCCCGGTCCCAGCCGGCTGCGGTAAGCCCCCAGCGCCGAGATGTAACCCAGCAGGGTGGAGTCGAGCTGCAGCAGGTCAAACCCGCTTTGCAGGCGGCCAGCGTAGCGGCGCGGTTCACTGCTCATGTCCGACAGTGCCGAGCTGAGCTGCGCGGCGTCCTCGTGCGCCCGGCGGCGGGCCACCCGGTACTCCAGCGGCTCGCCCTGCGGCCCGGCGCTGCGCAGCTGCTCTGTGATCTGGTCCAGGTAATCTGCGGCGCTGCGAAAGGCCCGCGCGGCGGTGCGGTCCAGCGCCAGATGCCGCCAGTCGGGCCACAGCAGCGTGACTGCCAGCCAGGCGATGACCGAGCCGGCCACTGTGTCGGTCACCCGCAGCGGCATGACGGCGTAGAGGTCTAATCCGGCCAGCGAGAGGCTGGTCAGCGCCTGAATGGTCACGAAGAAGGTGGAAAGGCCGTAGCGAGTGCTGCGGAGAATAAAAAAGAGGGCAGTGCAGACCACGATGATCAGCAGCTGGCTTTCCAGCGAGGACGCAAAAAAGGGCACCAGCGACCCCACCACCACCCCCAGCACGGTGCCGGCCACCCGCTGCCCCACCCGGTTCTTGGTGGCCGAGTAGTTGGGCTGGCAGACGAACAGTGCCGTCAGCAGAATCCAGTAGCCCAGTTTCAGGTGAAAGATTGCCGCAATCAGGGACGACACCGCCACCACCAGCGACAGCCGCACCGCGTGCCGGAACACCGGCGAGTGCAGACCCAGGTTGCGGCGCAGTGTCAGCAGCGCGACCGGCAGGTCTTCGGCCTCGGCAGCGGCAATCCGGACATCGCCGGAAGCCGCGTGGGCGCCGGCGGGCGGGTCCACGCTGAGCTGTTCCAGCTGAACATTTACCCCCTCCAGGTTGCCCAGCAGGCGCTGCAGCGCCGGGAGGCTGGGGCCCACCGGGTGTGCGGCGCTGTAGCGCTGAAACGAGTCGGCCGCGCCCTGCATGGCCCGCTTCAGCTGGGGACCGGCGCGGTAAGGCGTATTGTGGCGCAGGCTAACGGCCACCTCGCGGCAGGCCTGCCCCTGCAGTTCCAGCAGGCGGCCCAGCCGGAAAATCAGGTCGGTGTGCTGCAGGTGTGCCGTCAGTTCGCGGTAGTCGAAGTGCGCCGAACTGAGCCGTTCGTGCATGTCCTGCGCCGCCAGGTAGTAGCGCAGCATCCGGGCCGTGCGGGCGTGCAGGCGCTGGCCGCGTACCCGGTAGAACAGGGCGCGGCGGCACCCATTGAAACTGGCTGTCACTGCCGAGTTCTGCCGGGCCAGGGCCAGCTGCCGCTGCGGCAGGTCATCGGCCGCGTCCGGGTCAAATAGGGCCGCCTTGGCGCTGAAAGCCCCGGCCAGGGCCGCGTAGGCGGCGGCCAGGCGCAGCTGCACCGGCCGGTGCGGAAACAGCAGCTGATGCACCACCGTGACACTGCTGTAGAGCAGCGTGCCGGTCAGAATCAGCAGCGGGTGCAGATACCAGGGGGCCTCGGGTGTGTAGGTGAGCGAGGTATAGGTCGCCACCGCCAGCGTGCCGAAAGCGATGGTCTGGTAGCGGGTGCCGGCCCCCCCGATTAGGGTAGAGACGAAGGTCAGGGCAGTCATCACGGCCGCAAACAGCAGCCCGTTGCCCAGCGTGAGCTGCGCGGCCAGCGAGGCCACCATGAACGCCAGCAGCGCGAAAGCCACGTTGGTCAGCCGCCCGGTCAGGCGGTGGTCCAGGTCCACCAGCCCGCCGGCAATCACGCCCAGCATCAGCGGCATTGCCAGCTCGGGGATGTGCAGCGCCCAGACCGCCGCCGTTGCCAGACTGATGCTGACAAACATCGGCAGCGTATCCAGCAACTTGGGGTCGGGCAAGGGAAAGGGCTTTTTCACGTTGGTCACAGTCGGATATCCGGAAGGCACGGGGAGTTGACGGCCCGTGCCTCGCTTTTCGCCTTTCCAGTATGCGCCCGGCAGCCCAGGTAGGATGCGCGGGCGGCGGGCAGCGTGAAGCGGAACACCGCGCCTCCTTCCGGCGGCGTCTCCACCCAGATGCGCCCGCCGTGCAATTCGGTGATGCGCCGGGCCATCGAGAGGCCGATGCCGTTGCCGGCGTAGCGGTCACGGCCGTGCAGGCGCTGGAACACCGTAAAAATCTGCTCGAAATGCTCCGGGGCAATCCCGATGCCGCGGTCCTGCACTGCCACTTCCACCCAGTCACCCTGCCGCTCTGCCGAAATCATGATTTCCGGCGCCTGGCCATCTGCGGCAAACTTCAGGGCGTTGTCGAGCAGGTGCGTCAGCAGTTCGCGGATCTGAGTGGGGTCGCCCTCCACGTTGGGCAGCGGCGTGATTACCCGGACGCTGGCGCCGGTGCGGGTCACCTCGTCTTGCAGGTCGGACAGCGCGTATTCCACCTTGCGGCTGAGGTCCACGCTGCGCGGTTCCTGCTGGCGGCGGCCCAGCTCCATAAAGGCGCGCAGGTCCTGCAGCAGGCTCTGCATCCGGCGCAGGTTCTCACGGATATAGCTGCCGAAGCGGGCCTGGGCGTCGCTGGGAGATTCCAGGCTGTCCAGCAGCCGCTCGGACTGAATCGCCACGGTGCGCAGCGGCTCTTGCAGGTCGTGACTGGCGATAAAGGCAAAGCGCTCCAGCTCGGCGTTGCTGCGTTCCAGCTCCTGGGTGTGCTGCTGCAGCTCCTGGGTCTGTTCGGCGCGTTCCAGCGCCAGCTGCAGGCTGAACAGCACGGTTTCCAGCAGGGTGCGGTCGGCGGCAGTCCAGGGCTTTTCCCGGAAATGGCCCACGATCAGCACCCCGCGAACTCCGGCGCCGGTATGCACCGGAAAGGAACCGGCGCTGCGCAGCAACCGGGTCTGGCGCAGGTCCACCGTGGCGTTGGTGGCCGGGTCGTAGACGTCTTGATAAAAAGGCTGCCCGGTGCGGTACGGCTGATCGGTGATGATGGTGCGCCCGGCCGGCAGGCCGCGCTGCAACGACGCCAGCAGGGCCGCGTCGGGGAATTCACCGCGGTATGAGCGCAGCTGCCAGATGTCGCCACTCAGCTCGTAATAGGTGCTGACACTGCCGGGCATCAGGGTAACCAGCAGGTCCTGGGCGCGGCCGATCAGGAGCAGCGGGTCGTGTTCCAGTGTCAGGTCGCGCGACAGCTCGGCGTTGCTGTTCTCCAGCGCCTGGGACCGCTCGATCAGCAGTCGGGTTTCTTCCAGCCGCTCCAGCGCCAGACCCAGTTGCGCGACCAGACTTTCCAGAATCACCTTCTGGCTGGGTGTCCAGGGCTGGGACACATTCAGCCCGAAAGCAAAGATGCCGCGCGGCCGCCCATGGGTGCAGACCGGAATGGTGGCGGTGGACTGCAGCTGCTGGGTCAGGTCCTCCAGGCCGTCGGCGGCGCGGTCGTAGGCATCCTGAAAATAAGGCTGGCCGCTGCGCCAGGGCGTAATCAGGTTGTGGGTTTCTTCGAACGGCACGCCGGCTTCCAGGGTCCGTTGCAGCTCGGCGTTGCCCACGCTGCCCAGCTGGGAGCGCAGCCGCCACAGCCCGCCTTCAGGCTCGTAGTACACTGCAAAGCCCTGCGGCAGCAATTCCTGCGCCAGCATCTGGGCGCGGTGAATCAGGTCATAGGCGTCGGTGTGCAGCTCCAGGCCACGGGTCAGTTGCGCCATGCCTTCGAGCACCCGGGTGCGGGCTTCAAGTTCGCCGTTTTGAGTCTGAAGTTGCGCCGCCAGCTGCGCCAGCGACAGCCCCTGCTGCTGCAGTAGGGCATTCATCTCGGCCGTCATGCTGGCCTGCGCCGCTTCCAGCGCCCGCTGTTCGCGCAGGTCGTGCAGGTAGCCCACTACCAGAATATCGTCGTCGTTGCCGTGCTCGCCCTGCCGGAACAGATTGACCCGCAGCGGAATGCGCTCGCCCTGCCGGTTGAGCATCTCCTTTTCGTACCAGCCGGATTCCCCGGCGCTGTAGGCGCGCTGAAACGCTTCGTCGTCGGTGCCCCGGTACTCGGGCGGGGTCAGGTTGGCCCAGTTGATTAGGCCGGAATCGAATTCGGTGCGGCTGTAGCGCAGCAGGTTCAGATAGGCGTCGTTGACCAGAGTGAGCCGGCCATCCAGCCGGCCGGCCGCGATGGCGACCGGGCTGGCCATCAGCAGCTGCCGCTCCCGCTTCTGCTGGCGCTGTAGCTGCTTGAGCGCCGCTTGCTGCTGCAGCCGGTCCAGCGCCAGCGCACTCAGGCTGAGAAAAGTTTCCAGACCTGGTGTCAGGCCCGGAAGCGCGGCTGCACTGCCGGCCGGCCGGTCCAGCACCAGCACGGCACCGGGGGCAGACTGCGGCTGCGGGCGCAGCGGCAGGGTCAGCGGGCCGCTCTCCCCGGCCAGCGGAGCCGCCTGCGTCAGATTGTTCGCGGCCAGAGAGTCTGCAGCCAGAGAGTTTGTGGCCAGAGAGTTTGTGGCCAGAGAGTTTGTGGCCAGAGTGGCGGCTTTTTCCAGGAACGCCGGGGCCGGCTGCCCCCAGAGAACCGCAGCGGCAGCCGAGGTCAGCAGTTGGCCGCCGGACACTGGAAAAGCGGCGCCGGCCGGAGCAGCCAGGGCCTCGCCCACGGTGCCAAGCACGAATTCCAGCACCTCCGCGACTTGCTGAAAATCGGCCAGCCGGGCGCAACTGGCCACGAATATGTCTTCGGAGGGAGAAACCGCTGCGGGCATACCCCTTAATCTAACGTTTATTGCGCAGTCCTGTGTAACCTTTTCCTGAGCTCCTGCGCGGTGCGCGCCCGCAGGCTGCGCGGGGCTGTGGCAGCATAGGGCGGTGGACGGCCTGTTTTCCTTTTTCCAGCAGCTTTCTCCCCCTCAGCAGGCCCTGGGTGCCACCATTTTTACCTGGTCTCTTACGGCGCTGGGGGCTTCGCTGGTGCTGTTTACGCGCTCGGTCAGTCCGCGGCTGCTGAGTGCCGCCCAGGGCCTGGCCGCCGGGGTGATGCTGGCCGCCAGCTTCTGGTCGCTGCTCAACCCGGCGATAGAGATGGCCGGGAATCAGGGCATGGTGCCCTGGGTTCCGGCGGCCGTGGGGCTGCTGCTGGGCGCCGGCTTTGTGGGCGGGCTGGACAAACTGCTGCCGCACCTGCACCCCGGTTTCGCCCGCGAGCAGGCCGAGGGCGTGCCGGTGCGCTGGTCACAGGGCGCCCTGCTGCTGGCCGCCATGACCATCCACAACCTGCCTGAAGGCATGGCGGTGGACGTCAGCTTCGGCGGGCCGGCCAGGGCGCAGAGGGAGCCACGCTGGGCAGCGCGCTGGCCCTGGCGCTGGGGATCGGTATTCAGAACATTCCAGAAGGGCTGGCGGTGGCCCTGCCGCTGTACGCGGCCGGCCTCTCGCGCCGGCGGGCGTTCATGTTCGGGCAGGCGTCGGCGCTGGTGGAGCCGGTCGGGGGCTACCTGGGTGCGCTGTTCGTGGTGAATGCTCTCCCCTTTTTGCCCTACGCCCTGAGCTTCGCGGCCGGCGCGATGATTTTCGTGGTGATCGAGGAACTGATTCCCGAATCCCAGCGCACCGGCTTGACCGACTTGGCAACCCTCTCGGCGCTGGGCGGGTTCGTCGCCATGATGGTGCTGGATGTGGCGCTGGGTTGATAGGGCGCTGGGTTGAAGAATGCTGCGCTGGGCAGATTGGTCCAGGCGATGCTGGGCGTAAACTGGGCGCCGTGAGTGCGCCGCAGCGCAAGATCATTCATGTGGATATGGACGCTTTTTACGCCTCGGTCGAGCAGCGGGATCACCCCGAGCTGCGCGGCCAGCCGCTGGCGGTGGCCTGGGGTGGGCGGCGTAGCGTGGTGCTGACCGCCAGCTACGAGGCGCGGCCTTTTGGCGTGCACAGCGCCATGCCGCTTTACCGCGCCCTAGAACGCTGCCCGGGGCTGCTGGTGGTGCCGCCGCGCTTTGCGGCTTACCGTGAGGTGAGCGGGCAGCTGCATGAGGTGTTTCACGAGTACACGGCTGCCGTCGAGCCGCTGTCGCTGGACGAGGCTTATCTGGATGTCACCGAGCCGCGGCGCGGCCCGCCCAGCGCCACCCTGATCGCCCGCGCCATCCGCTCGGAGATTCGCCGGCGCACCGGCCTGAGCGCCACCGCCGGGGTCAGCGTGAACAAGTTCCTGGCCAAGTTAGCCAGCGGCCTGAACAAGCCCGACGGCCTGACCGTGCTGCTGCCGGCCGAGGCAGACGCCCTGCTGTTGGAACTGCCGGTTGAGGCTTTTCACGGCATCGGCCCGGCCACGGCCCGCCGGCTGCGGGCGTTGGGCATCGGGACCGGCGCGGAGCTGCGGGCGGGCTCGCCGGAGCTGCTGACCCGGCACTTCGGCAAGGCGGGGGGCATTTCTGGCGCATCGCCCATGGGCAGGACGACCGCCCGGTGGAGGCCAACAGGCCGCACAAGAGCATCGGCAGCGAGGAAACCTATGCCGACGATCTTTACGGTCTGCCGGCAGTGCGGGCCCGGTTGCCGGCGCTGGCCGCGCAGGTGGCGGCGCGGCTGGAGCGGGCCGGGCTGGTCGGGCGCACGGTGACGCTGAAACTGAAATTCTCCGACCGCCGCACCCTGACCCGGCAGCAGACCCTGCCCCGCCCGCTGCGGCAGGCCGCCGAGCTGGAACAGGCGGTCGCGCATCTGCTCAGCGCCGAATTGCTGGCGCCTGAATTCCGGGCCGGGCGCGGGGTACGGCTGACCGGCGTCACCGTGAGCAGCCTGTCGCCGGCGGATGAGCTGCCCGCGCAGCCCTGGCTGTTCGGCCCGGAATAAAGTCCGCGCAGCTGGCCGGGGGAAGCTAGATCATGCCGCTGCGCAGCGCCTTGACGGCAGCCTGGGTGCGGTCGGCGGCCTGCAATTTGTCCAGAATCTCCTGCACATGCAGCTTGACCATGCTGGTGCTGATGCCCAGGTCGGCGGCGATTTCGCGGTTGGCCTGGCCCTCGGCGATGCCGCGCAGCACCTGCCGCTCGCGGGCGGTCAGCAGGTCGGCCTGATACGGCGCGCGGATCTCGCCCAGCACGTGGTGGGCCACCTGCGGGTCAAGGTAGGCGCTGCCGGAAGCGGCCGCCCGCACCGCCAGCAGCAGCAGTTCCGGTGAGGCACTCTTGAGGCAGTAGGCCTGCGCCCCGGAAGCCAGCGCCGCCAGCACCTCCTGGCGCATGTCGTGGGCGGTCAGCATCACCGTGTGCAGCTGCGGCCAGCGCGCCCGGATGCGGCTGACTGCCTCGATGCCGTCCATCCCCGGCAGCCCGATGTCCATGATCACCAGGTCCACCGCTGTGTGCTCCAGCAGCTCCAGCGCTTCTTCGCCGCTGCGGGCTTCGGCCACCACGTCCAGGTCCGGCTCCAGATTAAGGATGGCCCGCAGGCCGTCACGGGTAAAAGGATGATCCTCGACGATCAGGATGCGGGTGCTCTGTTCGCTCATGCCTCTGACATTTTGCCTGCTCTGCGCCCTGCTGGCAGTGGGACAGACGTCAGCGGCAGGCTCAGGGTGAAGACGCTGTAAGGGCCGCCGCCTGCTCCCCCCCCCCTCGCCGGACGCGCGGCGATAAGAGACCTGCCCACCGTGCGCCAGAGCAATCTGCCGGGTGAGGTACAGGCCCAGGCCCTTGCCACTGCCGGCGCCGCTGCCCCGGAAACGCCGGAACAGCTGGGCTTCCTGGCTGAGCGGCACCCCGGCCCCGTTGTCGGCCACCCGCAGCACCGCTTCACCGTATTCCTCGCTCAGCTGCACCCGCACCCGGCCGCCGGGCGGCACGAACTTGATGGCGTTGCCGGCCAGGTTCTGCACAGCGCGGCGCAGTTCGTGCGGCCAGCCGGGCACGGTCAGCGGAGTCAGGCTGGTCTCCAATTCAATGCCTTTTTCCTGGATTTGCGGCTCCAGTTCGGCCAGCACACCCTCCACCAGCGGGCGCAGCGGCACCGGCTCGGGCGGGTCGTCCATGATCTGTCCGCTCTCGAAGCGGGCCACTTCCAGCAGCTGCTCGGCCAGCGAGAGCAGCGCCGCGTTGGATTCCAGGCCGTGGCGCAGCGTGGCGCGGTACTCCTCCGGCAGCGGGCCGTAGGCACCGCCTAGCGCCGCCCGCATGTTCATGGCGTTGGCCATCAGGGGCGTGCGCAAGTCGTGCGAAAAAGCGTAGATCAGGTCGCGCATCACCTCGCCGCGACGTTCCAGCTGGGCGCGGTTCTCGCGCAGGTCGTCCAGCAGCACGGTGCGTTCCAGCAGGGGCTGCAGCGCCCCTACCGCCTCGGCCAGCAGGGCCGGTTCTAGCTTGGGGCCGCTCAGAATAATCAGCAGGTCGCCCTCGCTGGGACGCCGCAGCCGCGCCAGCCAGGTGTGGCCGCCGTCCACTGCCCAGAGGTTGCCGGCGTGCGCCGGGTGCGCCAGATATTCCAGCGGAATGCGGCTGCCCAGCCGTGACGGTTCCAGCAGGTCGTCGCTGACGGCGGCCAGGGCGTGTGGTCCCCGCAGCATGGCCTTTTCCACCGCGCCGATTTCCACCCGCAGCGCGCCGCTGGCTTCCAGCAGGGCCGGGGCGGCCCGCTCCACGAATTCGCTTTGCCCCAGCGGGCCGCCCATGCTCTGGGCCAGGGCCCGCAGGGTGCGCTCGCGGGTCAGCTGGCGCTGGTCTTCTTCCAGCCGCACGCCCCGCTCGGACGCTTCACGGGCGCGCAGGGTCAGCGCCCCCACCAGAAAGACCGTCACCAGGCTGGTCAGGCGGTTGAGCAGGGCGGTGGTGTCCAGGCCGTCGCGCTGGGCATTCCAGAGCCCGGCGGCCAGGTTCAGCGTCAGTGCCAGCGCAGTCAGCTGCCAGGTTACCTCGCGCCGTCCGCCCAGCATGCTGAAGGCCACTGCCGCGCTCAGCACCGTGCCCACCGCCAGCGAGGCCGGCGTCATCAGGTCGGCCACGAAGGCCAGCGCCATCAGGGTCACGCACACCGCCCAGACGACCTGGGGCGCAAGCGGCAGAGCCGGCGGGGCGAACAGTTCGCGCAGGAATTCGCGGGTGGTCATCCGGGCCATGCCTTTTACCATAGAGCCGGCTGCCGGGACCTCCACTGGCCAACTGGCCAGTCGGGGCCGCCAGCCGGCCAGTGTGCCGCCCTGGGAAGCCGGCGCACAGTACGGGGCATGCAGAGTTTCTCTTTCCGGTGGGTGCCATGACAGCGGCCCCTCAGCCTCAACAGAGCATCTTTTCTCCCGAGCTGGTGCGCGGCGCCGTCAAGGCCAGCTTTGCCAAGCTCTCGCCGCGCGACCAGGCCCGCAACCCGGTGATGTTCGTGGTGTACGTGGGCACCGCGCTCACCGCTTATCTGACCGTCGCCAACCTGCTGACCGGCAAGCCCTGGGGCTATGAGCTGGCCGTGACGCTGCTGCTGCTGACCGTCCTGTTCGCCAACTTCGCTGAAGGATTAGCCGAGGCGCGCGGCAAGGCGCAGGCGGCGTCGCTGCGTTCGGCGCGTGAAGACGTCAAAGCCCGGCGGCTGATGAACGGCCGCGAGGAAGTCGTGGCCGGCACACAGCTTCAGCGCGGCGACCTGGTCGTCGTGGAAGCGGGCGAGATGATTCCCGCCGACGGCGAAATCGTGGAGGGCCTCGCCAGCGTGGACGAGAGCGCCATCACCGGCGAATCGGCCCCCGTCATCCGCGAAGCCGGCACCGACCACAGCGGCGTGACCGGCGGGACCAAGGTGCTCTCCGACCGCATCGTGGTGCAAATCACCTCCGGCGCGGGCGAGAGCTTCCTCGACCGCATGATCGCGCTGGTGGAGGGCGCCAGCCGCCAGAAGACGCCCAACGAAATTGCGCTGTCTATTTTGCTCTCGGGCCTCACCCTGATTTTCCTGCTGGCGGTGGTCACGCTCTATCCCTTCACGGTGTACGCGGGCGCGCCGGCCTCGGCGGTCACCCTCATTGCGCTGCTGGTCTGCCTGATTCCCACCACCATCGGCGGGCTGCTGCCGGCCATCGGCATCGCCGGGATGGACCGGGCGCTGCAGGCCAACGTGATTGCCAAAAGCGGCAAGGCGGTGGAGGTGGCGGGCGACGTGGACGTGCTGCTGCTCGACAAAACCGGCACCATCACCATCGGTAACCGCATGGCGACCAAATTTCACCCGCTGCCCGGCGTGACCGAGGCGGAACTGGCGCAAGCCGCACTGCTGAGTAGCCTCGCCGACCCCACGCCCGAGGGCAAAAGCATCGTCGCGCTGGCCCGGCAACTCGGCGTGGACGCGCCCGAACCCGCCAGCGCCGAGTTCATCGAATTCACCGCCCAGACCCGCATGAGCGGCGTGGATTTTCCCGGCACCTCCATCCGCAAGGGCGCGGGCAGCCGCATCTCAGCGCTGGCGGGGGAGCGCGGGGGCCGCATTCCGCCCGAACTCGCCGCCATCACCGACGAGGTGTCGCGTCAGGGCGCCACGCCGCTCACCGTCATCGAAAACGACCGGCTGCTGGGCGTGGTGGCGCTCTCCGACATCATCAAACCCGGCATCCGCGAGCGCTTCGAGCAGCTGCGGCGCATGGGCCTGCGCACTGTCATGATTACCGGCGACAACCCGCTGACCGCCGAGGCGATTGCCAAAGAAGCTGGCGTGGACGGCTTTCTGGCCGAGGCCACGCCCGAAGACAAGATGGAGATGATTCGGCAGGAGCAGGCGAGCGGCAAGCTGGTCGCCATGATGGGCGACGGCACCAACGACGCTCCGGCGCTCGCGCAGGCCGACGTGGGCCTCGCCATGAACTCCGGCACCCAGGCCGCCAAGGAAGCCGGCAACATGGTGGACCTCGACTCGGACCCCACCAAGCTGCTGGAAGTGGTGGAAATCGGCAAAGGTCTGCTGATCACGCGCGGGGCGCTGACCACCTTTTCCATCGCCAACGACGTCGCCAAGTACTTCGCCATTCTGCCGGCGCTGTTCGTGACCGCCTACCCGCAACTCGGCGTGCTGAACGTGATGGGCCTGCACTCGCCGGGCAGCGCCGTGCTGAGCGCCGTGATTTTCAACGCGCTGGTCATTCCCGCGCTGATTCCGCTGGCGCTGAGGGGCGTGCCTTATAAGCCGATGAGCGCCGGAGCGCTGCTCAACCGCAACCTGCTGGCCTACGGCCTGGGCGGCGTGCTGATTCCCTTCGTGTTCATCAAGCTGATTGACCTGCTGATTACGCCGTTGATGCGCTGAGGCCCCCGCGCCTCCCCGCTCCTGTGCCTTGCCAAAGGAAAAAACCTATGGACATTCTCCTTCCCTTGCTGCTCGTCGTCTTTTTCGCCCTGTGCGCCGCCTACCTGAAAGGCATGGACAAATTATGACCGGGCCTGCTCTCCACTCCACATCAGCCGGAAAAGCGCCGTCTGCTGCTCCGTTCCAAGCAACCCCGGCCGGCTCCTTCTCGCGTCCGCTCGGTTGGCAAGCGTTCGGGGAACCCTTTCCAATGGAGGTTTTATGATTCTCGCCCTCGCCCTGATTTCGCTGGCCCTGTTCGTCTACCTGCTGTACTCGCTGCTGCATCCGGAGGACTTTTAAACCATGCCCGCATCTCTCGTGCAATTCGTGGTGCTGCTCGCCGTAATGGCGGCGCTGGTCGTTCCCGTCGGCAACTGGCTGTACAGCTTGGCCAGTGGACACAAAGACACCGCCCTGGAGCGGCTCACCTACCGCGTCATCGGCGTCAATCCCCGCGAACGGATGGACTGGAAGCGCTACGGCCTCGCCATCGTGGTGTCCAACCTGGTCATGCTGCTGCTGGCTTACCTGCTGCTGCGGCTGCAAGGGCTGCTGCCCTGGAACCCGGCGGGCCTGGCCGCGCAGTCGCCCGACCTCGCCTCGAACACCGTGGTCAGCTTCATGACCAACACCAACTGGCAGGCCTACAGCGGCGAGCAGAGCCTGTCGTACTTTTCGCAGATGGCGGTCATCACGACCTTCATGTTCACCTCGGCGGCCACCGGCTTTGCGGCGGCGCTGGCCTTTATGCGCGGGCTGGCGGGGCGCGACGGCGCCAACCTGGGCAACTTCTGGGTGGACGTGACCCGGCTGATTTACCGGGTGCTGCTGCCCGTCTGCTTCGTGTTGGCGCTGGTGTTCGTGTGGCAGGGGATGCCGCAGACCTTGAACGCCTACGCGACGGCCACCACGCTGGAAGGCGCGGCCCAGCGCATCGCCCTGGGGCCGGTCGCCAGTCTGGAAAGCATCAAACACATCGGCACCAACGGCGGGGGCTTTTTCTCCATGAACGCCGCGCATCCCTTCGAGAACCCCACCCCGCTCACCAACGCGCTGCACATCCTCTCCATGCTGCTGCTGCCCTCGGCGCTGACCTATGTGTTCGGGCGGATGCTGGGCAACCTGAAACAGGGCTGGGTCATCTTCGGCGGGATGCTGGTGATGTTCGTGGGCTTCCTGGCCCTGATCTTCGGCTTCGAGCAGGCCGGTAACCCCATCCTGAGCGGCTTAGGCGCGGAGCAGGCCATCACGGCGACCCAGGCGGGCGGCAACATGGAAGGCAAGGAGGTGCGCTTCGGCATCGCGCAGACCTCGCTGTTCGCCACCACGACCACCGCCGCGACCACCGGCAGCGTGGACGCCATGCACGACTCGTTCACCGGCATGGGCGGTTTCGTGCCGATGCTGCAGATGATGCTCAACAACGTCTTCGGCGGCAAGGGCGTGGGCTTTATCAACTTCGTGCAGTACCTGGTGCTGGGCGTGTTTATCGCCGGGCTGATGGTGGGCCGCACGCCGGAATTCCTGGGCAAGAAGATTGAGGCGAAGGAAGTCAAGCTGACCATGCTGGCGGTTCTCGCCCACCCGCTGAGCATCCTGGGCTTCAGCGCGCTGGCCGTGGTGCTGCCCGGCGCCCTGGGTTCGCTGAACAACCCCGGCCCGCACGGCTTTTCCGAAATTCTGTACGCCTACACGTTCGGCACCGCTAACAACGGCAGCGCCTTTGCCGGCCTGAGCGCCAACACCCTCTTTTACAACCTCACCATCGGCCTGAGCATGTTGATGGGCCGCTACCTGATGCTGCTGCCGATGCTGGCGGTCGCGGGGATGCTGGCGGTCAAACGGCGCGTGCCGACCGGCTCCGGCACCCTGCCCACCGACACCGCGCTGTTCGGCGCTCTGACCGTGTTCGTGATCCTGATCGTGGGCGCGCTGACTTTCCTGCCCGCGCTGACGCTGGGGCCGGTCGCCGACCACCTCCAGATGCTGCGGGGCGTGGTGCTGAAATAACCCCTCACCCTTCCGCCGCTGGCACGGCTCCCTCCCTCTCCCCAGGGGAGAGGGCCTTGCAAAGCAAGGGGTGAGGGGTCTGTGACCGCCCAACCCCACCGATAAAACCACGTTCAAGGAGGAACCAAAATGACCACCCCCAATGCCCACCTTCAGGACTCTGCCTCCCTCCCCGCCGAGCGCCCCACGCCGCTGCCCCGGCTGCTGCTCAGTGCGCTGCTGACCACCCTGGTCGCGGGCGCCGCGTTTCCGAATCAGACGGGCGGCAGCCTGGTGACGCGGGGCGGCCAGGTGGTCGGCTCGGCGGTCCTGGGCCAGAACTTCACCTCGCCGCGTTACCTGCACGGTCGCCCCTCCATGACCAACAAGACCGACGGCAGCGGCCCCCAGCCCTACAACGCCGAGAACTCCGGCGCCAGCAACTGGGGCCCCACCAATGCCAAACTGCGGGACGCGGTGCAAGGGCGCATCACTGCCTTCCGCCAGGAAAACGGCCTGGGCGCGGACGTGCCGGTGCCTGTAGATGCCGTGACCGCCTCGGCCAGCGGCCTGGACCCTGACGTGACGCTGGCAACGGCGCTGCTGCAGGTCAGCCGCATCGCTCAGGCGCGGGGCGTGCAGCCTGCCGAGGTGGAAAAAGTGATTCGCGCCCACCTGAAGGGCCGTGACCTGGGCCTGCTGGGTGAGCCGCGCGTGAACGTGCTGGCGGTGAATCTGAGCCTGGACGGGCAGCCGACCGGCCCGGAAGCTCAGCCGGCTGACTAGGCAAGGCAGCGCTGCGGCCGATGGGCTGCCTTGCCAGCCGTTTCACCGTCCTTTGATCTTCGCTCTCTAGGGTGCAGTGGCAAGCAGGCGAACAGCGGCGCAAAGGGGTAAAGACATGGCAACAGAGTTGGCTGGCCCGGAGGTTCAAGTACATGCACAGGCGTCCGAGGTCGGCCCGGCTGCCCCCGCCTCCCCCGCCCAGCCACCGGCCCGCCGCTTCCGGCTGACCGCCCTGGACGCCTGGCGCGGCCTGACCGTGCTGCTGATGCTGCTGGTCAACAACGTCGCGCTGGGCGACTTTACGCCGGCGCAGCTGGTCCACGCTCCTTTCGGCGGCCTGACGCTGACCGACCTGGTGTTTCCCTGGTTTCTGTTCTGCGCTGGGGCTGCCCTGCCGTTCTCGCTGGCCGCCATGCAGAAAGCGGGCGTGACCGGCCGGCTGCGCTTTCGCCGCCTGCTGACCCGCGCCGCGCGGCTGTACCTGCTGGGTGCCTTCGTGACCAGCGTGACCCAGCATGCGCCGACGCTGGGGCTGGGGGTGCTGCAGCTGATTGCCCTGGCCACCTTTTTTGCGGCGCTGTGCGGCCGCCTGCGTGGGCGCTGGCAGCTGCTGGTCGCGGGCGCCTTGCTGCTGGGCTACGCCCTGTTTCTGACAGTGACGCCGCATCCGGGCGGCATAGGCGTGGTGGGCGAAACGGCCAACCCGGTTCAGGCCCTGAACGACGCCTGGCTTTCCCCCTGGGGCCTGCGCGGGCTGCTCTCGGTGGTTCCGGCTACGGCGCTGGTGCTGCTGGGCGCGGCGGTGGCCCGCCCACTCCAGCAAAAAGACCCCGGCGCCCCCTGGAAACTGCTGGGGCTGGGTCTGCTGTTCGGCGCGCTGGGATACGGCTGGGCCGCCAGCGGGCAGCTGCCGTTCAGCAAGGCTCTCTGGACGCCGCCCTATGTGCTGTACAGCGCTGGCCTGGGTACTTTGGGCATTCTGGCCTTCTGGCTGCTGGCCGATTCCGGCCGGGTGCCCGGCGGCGCGGCGCTGCTGGCCCCGCTGACCATTCCGGGCCGCAACGCGCTGGCCGGCTACGTGCTGCCCATCCTGATCAAAGTGTGGATTCTGCTGGACTGGCAGGTCACTTGGACCGGCAAGACCGAATCGGTCGCGGCCTCGCTGCTGGAGCTGGCCCGGGCCAGTTTCGGGCCAGCTGGGGGCGGCTGGGCCTACACGCTGAGCTACGTGCTGGCCGTCTGGCTGGGCCTGGCCTGGATGGCCCGCCGGGGGATGATCTGGAAGCTCTAGCTCGGCTTCGTGCCTCTGTGCCGCTTCCACTCTCACCCGGCCGCCTTCGTTCCCGTTCATTCTCAGAAGAGGAGCCAAAAATGTTCAAAAGAAAATTCAGTGCTGTGCTTGCCACCACTCTGATGCTGACGCCGCTGGCCTGCGCGGCGGCCGCTACGCCGGCCGACCTGAGCTACGGCGGCAAGAACTTCCAGGCCCTGGCCGACGACTCGTACCGCCTGGCCGGGATGCCGGGCCATTTCCAGAGCTGGCTGGCCGACGCCTACTTGCGCGGCGGCGTGCCTCTGGCGGGCGGCCAGACCCTGGATCAGGCGCTGGCCCGGCGAAAGGCACAGCTACAGGCTGCCAAGTCCCCGGCCGAGAAGGATGCGCTGGCCCGTGACACCGCCGCCTGGGCGCACAAATTCATCAAGAAAGTGGTGCCGAAATTCAGCCTGGAACGCGGCTTCGAGTTCGCCAGCATCGTGAAGACTGGCGAGCGCCAGTGCCTGCTGCAAAGCACCATCATTACCGGGCTGCTGCAAAAAGCCGGCCTGGACGCCGGTCTGGTGATGGTCTGGAAAAGCATGAGCGGCCAGGAGAGCAACCTGGGCCATGTCACCAGCGTGCTGCGGCTGCCCATTGGCGCTGGCGACCTGCAGGTGGATGCCAGCGAGCCGCAGCCGTTCGCCTCACACCAGGGCATTCTGGGCTGGGCCGATGGTGATTACCGCTTTCTGGCGCCCCAGTTCGGGCCACAGGGCCTGATCACCAGTTACCGGCAGGTGGGCGGGGCCGGAGCCGGCAAGCCCGCGCACCTGAGCTTCCTGAGCATGAACTATGTGCGCTCGCAGTTCAGCTACTACCGCGGCGAGCGGGCCAGCGGCGGCGTGCTGGGCACCGGCGGCCGGGCCACCCCCGCCGGGCTGAAGACCAGCGAACGGTGGCTGCGGCAGGCCCTGAAAGAAGAACCGCGCAACGCACTGGCCGCCAGCGTGCTGGGCACCGTGCTGCGCAAGGAAGGCCAGTTGGATCAGGCCCGGCAGCAGTACCGTCAGGCCGCCGCTCTCTACGCGGCCGAGGGTCATACCCCGGCCGGCATGCAGGCCAATCTGGCCTGGGCCAACGGCAAGGGGCAGTGACGAATGGACTGCATGTTCAGAAACGGTCAGCGCATTAAGCCGGTTGGCTCAGGCTGGGGCGGCCGCCGCCAGCACCAGCTTTCCTGGCCGGGCCAGGTGGTGCGGGCAGTTGCCGCTGCCTTCTGCCTGGGGGCCGCGCTGCTGGCGCCGGCGGCGCTGGCCCAGCCCGACCCCGACGCTCCCCAGTTGCCGGCGCCGCTGCCTTTCTTGGCGCCTTTTCCGCCGGCTTCGGGCCTGCCCGGGCAGGTGCAGCCGGTCGCGCCGGGGACCCGCCCGGCTCCGGCGCTGCCCCGGCTGCAACTCACGCCGCCCATTGCCCAGGTCTTCCGCACCGAGTACCTCAGCAACGGCTTTACCGAGGTGGCCCACACCGTCCTTACCGTGACCCCGCAGGAGCGCCAGCATCTGCGGCCGCTGGCCGTTTTCGTGGCCCGGCGTGTGCTGGCCGCGCGGCCCAGCCTGGATGAGGTGGACATCAGCGTGTACGACCAGGGCAGCTACGCCGGCTTTGGCGGCCCACTGCCGGTGCTGACGGCCAGCGTGCCGCGCGCGCGCCTGGACGACTTTCTGGCCTGGGGCACCCGGCGCCGTCCCTACGAGCGGGTGTGGGTCAATCCCGGCAACCTGCCGCAGTTCCGCCAGGCCGACCGGGTGCTGGAAAATGTCCCGCTGCCGTCCGGCGCTCCGGCTTCTTCGCTGGAACTGCAGGCACGCCGGCAGGGCGGGCGCGTCGGCGGGCTGCTGTACCGCGGCAAGGACCCCAGTTTGCCGCTGGCGGCCCTGACGTTTGACGACGCGCCGCATCCGCTGTTCGAGCCCCTGCTGCTGGATCTGCTGCGGCGCAGCGGCACCAAGGCCACCTTTTTCGTGATCGGTCGGAACGCCACCGCCTACCCGTATTTCATCCGCGATATGGTCCAGCAGGGGCATGAGGTCGCCAACCACACCTACCATCACGTGCGGTTGCCTCCGCTCCCGCTGGCCGACGCCATCAATGAAATGCGCTGGACCAATACAGTGCTGCGACAGCTGACCGGCAAACCGGTGCGCTATTTCCGCCCGCCGGGCGGGGAGTACACCCCGGAGACATTGCAGGCGGCCCGCGCTCTGGGCCTGACCACCGTGTTCTGGACCGACGACCCCGGCGACTTCCAGAACCCCGGCGCCGCCACCTTGCAGGGCCGGCTGCAAAGCAAGCTGCGGCCGGGCGGCATCGTGCTGCTGCACGACAACGCGCCCCAGATGCTGGAGGTGCTGCAAAATTTCCTGCGGGTGGCCCGGCAGCAGGGCTACCACCTGACCACGGTGGGCGGACTTCCCAAATGACCCCGGCCAGCGCTGAACGCCGCGCCGGGCCGGGAGGCGGCGCCCGTGTCTGAACCGGTCCGGCTGACCCTGCCGCGTAGTTCTGTGCGGCCCCAGCGTGGCACCCACCGCATCTTTATCGGTATGGCGGCGGGCGTGGGCAAGACCTACCGCGCCCTGAACGAGCTGCGCGACCGCCTGGAACGCGGCGAGGACGCCCTGATCGGGGTGCTGGAAACCCACGGCCGGCCGGAGACCGAGCAGGCGGCCCGGGGCCTGCCGGTTTTTCCTCCGCGGGAACTGCGGCGCGGCAGCGTGACCCTCAGCGAGCTGGATGTGGACGGTCTGATCCAGCGTCATCCCAGCACGGTCCTGATAGACGAACTGGCCCACACCAACGCTCCCGGCAGCCGCTTTGAAAAACGCTGGCAGGACGTGGAAGCGCTGCGCGGCGCCGGCATCGACGTGCTGTCCACCATGAACGTGCAGCACCTCGAATCGCTGAACAACACGGTGGCGCGGCTCACCGGGGTGCGGGTGCGCGAGCGGGTGCCGGATTTCGTGCTGCAAAATGCAGACGAACTGATCCTGATCGACCTGCCGCCCGAGGACCTGCGCGAGCGTCTCAGGGCCGGGAAAATCTACGCACCGGACAAGGTGGATCAGGCGCTGGGCAACTTTTTCACGCTGCCCAACCTGACCGCGCTGCGTGAGATCGCGCTGCGGCGGGTGGCGCAGGTGGTGGAGCTGGAAGTGCCCGACGGCCAGCCGGCCGCGCACGAGGTGGTGGTGGTGGCGATGTCAGCCGAGGACACGGCGGCCCGGCTGATCCGGCGCAGGGGTCTGCTGGCCGAGCGGCTGCGCGGCCAGCAGCATGTGGTGACAGTGCGCCCGCAGCGGCTGAGCCCGCAGGCCTCGCGGATGCTGGACACCTGCCGCGAAATCACCGAAGCCCTAGGCGGGAAATTCAGCATACTGGGGCAGGAAACGGGCGTCGGCGCGGCGCTGGTCGCCTACGTGAACCGGGTCCACGCCACCCAGATTGTGATGGGTGAAACCAGCCGCTCACGCTGGGCCGAGTTTCTCAGCGGCGACATCATCAAGTATGTGCTGCGGGAAACGCAGGGGGTGGACGTGCATATCATCAGCCGTGACTGAGCGCGGGCCGGGCGGCCGCTCAGCCCGCGTCTGGCTCTACTCTCGGCGTTTCATCGGTGGCCGGGTCCGGACTTCCAAAAGCCCGCGCCAGCTGCCGCAGTTGCTGGGCTTCTTCGGGCAGCAGCGGCAGCGCCTTCGCGGAAGCAGGCCTGCACTGCCAGCAGCTTCGGGTAGAGGGCGTGCGCCTGCGGGGTGCGGCGCAGGCCACGGCGGACGTGACCCTGAAGGCTATCCCCGACCAGCGCTACGTGCTGAGCGTGTGGGTGCGGGTATACGTGCCGGGACTGCCTGCCGAGCAGCTGCGGTCCCTGATGGAAACCGCCCACACGGTCTGCCCCTACAGCAACGCCGTGCGCGGTAACGTGGAAGTCGTGCTGCTGCCTTCGGAAGAACCGCTGAGCTGAGGTCGTCGCCGGAGTGCTGGGGCCGGACACCGCCGACTGGCAAGGTGCCTGGCCCCGAACTTTTCTCTTCCTTACCGGCGTTACTGCAGCGCCAGCCACACCACCCGGTCGGCTAGGGTAGCGGCCAGCCTGTCTCCCACAAAGGCCACGTCCACAGCGCCTTCCAGCTGCGGGACGTTCTGCACGCTGCCGCGGCGCAGGTCGGCCAGGTACCACTGCCGGCCGGCGTGTACGGCGGCCCAGCGGCCCTGGGCATCCACCCGCAGTTCCGGGTTCCAGAAGGTGTCAGGTGGCAGCGTGGGCAGGGCGAGCTGCCCGGCCCGCTGCCCGGTGTCGCTGCGGTACACGCTCAGCTGGCCCCGGCTGCTGGTGAGCTGAGGCGCAAACCACTGCCCGTCCGGCGTCACCAGGGCCTGGGCCACGTCCGGCAGCTCCAGTGTCCAGACGGCCTGGGTTCCCCGCAGGCCGCTCAGCTGCCGCTCCTGCTGGCAGAGGCGCACGTCACGCAGCACCGGGGTCAGCCACTGGCCTGCCGGCGCGGCGCCGCCGGGGCAGTTGAGGCGCGGGTCCACCTGCAAGCGCCGCAGCGGGATCAGCTGCCCGAGCGTGAGCCCGCGCAGATCGGCCTGCCAGACGCTGGCGGCCAGCCCCGGCTCCTGACCGGGGGTCTGCGAGAGGTCGCGGCCGTAGATCGTCAGCCGGTCTGCGCTGTCCAGGGTCAGCCAGCTGCCCTCGGCAAAAGCGGGCAGACGCAGCGCCAGCGGCTTTCCCGCCGCCCCCGTGCCAAACACCCACAGCGCCGGCGGGGACAGCACCAGCGTCCGGGTGCCGTCGTCGCTGAAAAAGACCTGCTGCGGCACCGGGCCAATGACCTCGGCAGCGGTAGTCCCTTCAGCTGGAGTCTGGCCGGGCCGGCTCAGCAGCAGCGACTGTGCCCCGCTGACCAGGGCGCCATTGCTGGCGACGGTCCGGATTAGGGCGTCCCGCGGCGCTGCGGTGCGGTCCAGCAGCGCAAAATCTGCCGCCGCTCCCGCGTTTGCTGCTGGCACCTGATATCGCCACAGTGCCCGGTCCGACCACAGCAGCAGGGTGTCGCCCGAAGGCGTCCAGCCGACCTGCAAGCTCTCGGAGCTTTCCTGATAGGGATCGGGGCGCAGTACGGCCCGCTTCTCACCGCTGCCGAGGTCCCAGAGGGTCACCCGGCGCTGGGCGCTCCAGGCCAGCCAGCGGCCGTCCGGGCTCAGTGACAGCTGCTCGGAAATGCCGCCTCCCGATTCGAATCCCCACGCCGGAAAGATGCTGCCTAACCGGTATTTTGCCTGCCCGGACTGCCAGACTTCCAGCGGAGCGTAGCCGGGCGGCTTGACGGCCAGCCAGCGGCCCTGCTGCGCGTAAAAGCCGCTCAGCTGCCCGCCGCCCACGTCAAAAGGAAGGCCGGGCTGCTGCGGGTTAGGCTGCCAGATGCCCTGGGCGGTGAAGTGGAGGACTGGCGCCTGCGCTGCCAGCCCCAGTGCGCGGCGCACCTCGGCCGGCAGTGGCAGGCGGTCCTCGCCCAGCTGCCGGCCGTCTGCCGCTGCCAGTCTGGCCCGGCGGCCTTCGTCGCCCAGCAGCACAATTTCCCCCGCTTTCCAGCGGGCGCTGCGCGGGCGCCAGTCCAGGCGGACGTGGCTGCGCCACAGCGGCCGCAGCGGCGTGACCTGCCAGAGGGTCAAGCCGGCTTCATCAAGGGTCAGCAGCTGCTGGCCGTCCTCGCTGAAACTGACTGCCTGTACGTCGCGCCCGGCCGCGAAGGTGAGCGTCTGGGCCGGCAGTGGCGACAGGGTCACGGCTCCGGCTGGGGCACTGAGTGTCAGCAGGGCCAGAAAGAAATAGGCCAGAGAGAAACGGGCCGGAGAAACATGGGCCGGCGAGAAGGCAGAAAAAACAGAAGTGCGGGGACGGCTCATGGCTGGGATTCCTCCAGGTGATAAAAGCGCAGGGTATTGTCCCGGACGCTGCTCAGCAGCTCCCGGCGGGCCGCGTTCCAGTCGAGCGACTGCACCAGCCCGCCGGCCTGCATGACCGGCCCGGGCTGGGCGCTGCCGGCCGCGTAGGAGTGCAGCTCGCCGCCGGCAGTGCCGGCCAGCAGGGTGGACCCGGCCCAGGCCAGGGCCGTGACTCCGCCGGGCAGCTGCTGGCTGAGGTTGGCCTGCGGGCTGAGATTGGCTGGCCCGGCCGCAGGTGCCCAGCGCCGCAGGTCGCCGCCCAGGCCGCCGGCTGCCAGCGACCCGTCTGGCCCGAAGGCCAGCGCCCGCACCGCGCCCTGCAGCTGAAAACTCTGCAGCGGTTCTCCGCCGGGCAGGCGGTAGGTGCGGACCTCGCCGCCGCCGTACCCGAGGGCCAGGGTCTGGCCGTCCGGGCTGAAGGCGGCACTCAGCACCCAGCCGCGGCCGCCCCGCCCTACCGTCAGGGCTGCCGTGCCGCTTTGCAGGTCCCAGACGGTGGCAGCGCTCGCCTCATAGCCCACCAGCAGCTGCCGGCCATCCGGACTAAATGCCAGGGCGCGGTTCAGCCCACGGGCGCCCTGGGCCTGAGCGGTGGCTGGGGCGTTCAGCCGGGCGGTCTCCTGCCCACTGCCAGTGTCCAGCAGGCGGGTGGCGCCTGCCTCACCCAGTGCCAGCCGGCGGCTGTCGGGGCTGAAGGCGAAATCGTGGCTGTTGCGGGCGCCGGCCTGCCAGCGCACCTGCCGGGTCTGCGCGTCCATGACCCGCAGGCCGGCCGGTCCCACACTGGCGACCAGCCGGCCATCAGGCGAAAAGTGTGCGGCGCGGGTGAAGTGGTCGCTCAGGGCACGCAGCTGCCCGCTGGCAAAGTCCTGTACCGCCAGCCCCTGGGCCGACTGCACCAGCGCGGCGGCCGGTTCCCCCTGGGGGCCCAGCGCCAGCGGCGAGTTCCAGGCCGGGGGCGTATCTGCAAGCAGGCCCAAGTCCAGCCCACTTTGGCGGTCGAAAGCGGCCATCCGGTCGAAATGGCTGGTCCAGAGCCGCTGCGGCGTGCTGGCCAGCAGGCGCCGGCCGTCCACCACCCCCAGTGTCCGGCCGCTGGCCGTGTCTATCTCGTGCAGGTAGCCTCCGGCAGAGACGAACACCCGGCTGCCGTCGGCGCTCCAGTCCACGCCATAGATGCCGGCCACCGCTAGGCTGGTCAGACCGGCGTCCAGCCACAGCGGCTTGGGCGTGCCCTGGGTATTCAGCAGCAGCAGGCCGTCGGCCGAGGTCAGCAGCAGCTGCGGGCGGGCCGGATTGTGGCTCAGCACGGGCGTCAGAAAGCTGCCGGTCCAGGCGCTCAGCGGCCTCCCACTGCGGCCGCTGACCTCGCTGGTACTCAGCTGCCACAGCGGCTTCCCGCTGCCGGGGTCATAGGCGGTCAGGTTCTGGCCCATCACATACAGTGTCTGGGCGTCTGGGGCAAAGGCGGCGCGCAGGTCGCCGGCCCCGGCGGGCGGCGGGTCCTTCAGCGGCAGGCTGCGCGCCTGTTCGCCGTCCGCCTGCCGCCAGTAGCGCACCTGCGGCGCCTCGTAAGTGGTCAGGACCACGGCGGTCTGCCCCGGGGTCCACTCTGCATGTTGGCCGCCTTGAAGCGGCCCAAAATCGGCGCCCAGGCGTCCTCTGCTCAGGTCCAGCAGCCGCAGCCGCGTTCCCTCGCCGCTGCCGGTGCTCACCAGAACCCGCTGCCCAGCCGGTGCCGGGACCACAGTCCAGTCGTCGGCCGGCACGTTCAGCGGCTCTCCGCCGGCCGGTTCGCGGCTGGAGATCAGCTCGCCGCTCCGTGCGTCCCAGGTCAGCAGCTGCGCGCCGCTCTGGGTATAGACGCGCCCTCCGTCCGGCGTCAGGGTGCCCCAGGCCACCTCGCCCTGATGCCCGCCGAAAGTCCAGGTGCCGGTCAGCGTAAGTGACTCAGCGCCCGCTGCCGGAGAGAACAGCAGCAGGCCTGCAGTCAGCCGGAGTGCCAGCTGGAGTGCGTTGTGCATGGCCGCAGTGTAGCGGGGGGGAAGGCGGAGTGAGGGCCGTGTGAGGACAGGGTCAGCGTCCTGCCGGGGCCGTTTGGTGTTCTTGCTGAAGGCCCCAGCTTCCCGGTCAGGAGCCAGCTGGGCTTACTGCCCGCCCTTTTCGGGGCGTCTGGTTTCAGGATTTTTAGTCTCAGGATTTTTAGTCTCAAGGCGTCTGGGGCCGTCCGGGGCCTGACCGTGAACGGCAAAGCGTTCCAGGGTCGGCCGCATACGCCGGGCAGTGCTCAGCAGGCTGAGGGCCTCGGCCTCGCCCATGTACCCGGGCAGCGTCTCTTCCCAGAGGGCCAGCCAGCGGTCAAAGTGGTGCGGCTGAATGCCCAGATTCAGGTGGGCCTGCCCCGGCTGCCCACGGTAGGCGCCCGGCCCACGGGTCACGCTGCGCCAAAAGCCCTCCACCCGGGCCAGGTGCAGCGGCCAGCCGGCCTGCGGAAAAGGCCCCAGCCGGTCCCTGAACACCGGCCCGAGTTCCGGGTCCTGGCAGACTCGGGCGTAAAAGTCCCAGAGCAGCGCCTGCAGCGGCTGCGCCCCGATTCTTTCGAACAGCGTGGGCTGCCCCCCGCCTTCCAGCGGAATCGGCACCGTCATGGCCGCTGGCTCCAGTTTTGTGAAAAGAAGCGGGCCGGGGCAGCGGGCTGGCAGGAAAAAGATGGCAGGGGCGCAAGCATACTGGGATTCTCCAGCAGTCAGGAGTTTTGGGCAAGGTGCGCAGCGCTGGTTGCCCCAGGGTAGTATCACTGCCGCACATCACCTTTCACCGTCTCCTCTCCTCCCTAGTCATTTCTGACTATGATGGAACTGAATCAATATTCTCTGGCTCCAACCTCGGTTTCAGGCTTTCGGGCCTTTCACTTCCCCGCTCCCAGAGCAGTCCCCTCTCAACGCAGCCGCGCGCGCGGCAGGACCCCAGACCATGACCCAGAACGCTTCACCGCCGGAACACATCAACTACGCCCAGATTCTCGACCTGAAGACCAAGAAAGTGATCGTTTTCGCCGTTTTGCTGGCGCTGTTTCTCAGTGCGCTTGACCAGACCATCGTGTCGGTTGCCCTGCCGCGCATCGTTCAGGAGCTCAACGGCCTCAACCTCTATTCCTGGGTCACGACCGCTTATCTGCTGACCAGCGCCGCCCTGGTGCCCATCTACGGCAAGCTGTCGGACCTGTATGGCCGCAAGCCGGTGCTGTCGTTCGGTATCGTGGTCTTTTTGCTGGGCAGCGCCCTGTGCGGCCTGAGCGGCGAGCCTTTTCTGGGCAACCTGTTCGGCAGCCCAATGATGCAGTTGGTGGTCTTCCAGGGCCTGCAGGGCATCGGCGCCGCCGCGCTGGCCACCGTGGCTTTTGCCATCGTGGCCGACCTGTTCGAGCTACGCGAACGGGCCAAATACTAGGGCCTTTTCGGGGCAGTGTTCGGGCTCTCCAGCGTGGTGGGGCCGCTGCTGGGCGGCTTTCTGACCGATCAGCTCTCCTGGCGCTGGGTCTTTTATGTCAATGTGCCTATTGGCCTGATTGCCCTGGCC
This sequence comes from Deinococcus sp. Marseille-Q6407, assembly GCF_946848805.1. Taxonomy (NCBI): domain Bacteria; kingdom Thermotogati; phylum Deinococcota; class Deinococci; order Deinococcales; family Deinococcaceae; genus Deinococcus; species Deinococcus sp. Marseille-Q6407. Next base: position 256,142 of record NZ_CAMPFU010000004.1, on the reverse strand, counting down.
TTTATCACCGCCAAGATGCCGCGCCTGGAAAGCGGGCTCAAAGGCGCCGTGGATTACATCGGCGCCCTGCTGATCATCATTTTTACGGTGCCGCTGCTGCTGGCGCTGACCTGGGGCGCCGACGGCGTATACGGCTGGCTGGACCCCACCATGCTGGGCCTGTTTGCGCTCTCGCTGGCAGCGCTGGGGGCTTTCATTTTCTGGGAAGGCCGTCATCCCAGCCCTATCGTGCCGCTCAGCCTCTTTGCCAACCCCACCATCTCCTGGACCATGGCGGCCCGCTTCCTGCTGGGCGCCGGCTTCCTGGGTGCGGTGCTGTTTCTGACGCTGTATCTGATCAATGTTCAGGGCTTTAGCGCCACCAGCGCCGGCCTCGCCACCCTGCCGCTGACGCTGGGCTTTGCGCTGGGCGCGCAGGGCTCGGGTCTGCTGGCGGCCCGCAGCGGGCGCTACAAGCCGCTGCTGATCGCCGCCTATCTGATCGCCATTGCGGCCTTCTGGTGGCTCTCCACCATTCAGGTGGATACCCCTTACAGCCTGCTGGCCGCCCGGATGTTCCTGATCGGCCTGGGGCTGGGGCCCTCGGTGTCGCTGTTTACTCTGGCGGCGCAGAACGCGGTGGCGCCCTACCAGATCGGCGTGGTCACCTCGGCCGGCACCTTCTTTCAGCAGATGGGCGGCACCATCGGCATCGCCCTGTTCGGCGCCATTCTGACCAGCACCCTCAGCACCCAGATGACAGCCAATCTGGACCCAGTGATCCGGCAGGCCCCGCCGCAGTTGCAGCAGCAGTTTGAGCAGTTCTCCGGCGGCGCGGGCAGCGGGTCGGCGCGCAACCAGAGCAGTTTCGATGTGGACGCCGCCAGGGCTCAGGCCGGGGCGGGCATTGCTCAGGGCTTCAGCGGCCAGTTCGCACTGCTGGAACAGACGGTCCGCAGCGGCGACCCGGCGCGCTTTGAGGCATTGCAGCAAAATCCCAAGTTGCCGGCCGAACTGCGCCAGCAGCTGAGCCGGGTGCCGGCCCAGGCCATCCGGACTCCGCAGGGCCAGGAGCAGGTGCTGGCCGGTCTGCGGGCCGGAATGCAGGCGGCGCAGCAGCAGGCAACCCAGCAGGCCGACAAAACCCTGGACGGGGTGGACCTGGCCATCAGAACCAGCTTTGCCCAGGCCATCGCGCAGATTTTCCGCACCAGTATTCTGGTGATGGTACTGGCTTTCCTGGCCGTCCTGATGCTGCCCGACCGCCGGCTGGAAATGAACCGTCCCGGCGCTCCCGGCGCGGAACCGGCCCCTGCAGAATAAGAAAAGGTGGTGAGGAGGGGACAGCGCACCGGCTAGCCGCTGTCCCCTCCCCTGTTTTTCCTGTATTGATCAGGTGCCTGTCCGGGCGCTGCCCTCTCCCCTATTCCGCTTGGTTCTCTGCAGGCACCCGCAGGGTCAGGGTAATGCCCAGCGCCAGCGCGACCAGCCCCAGCGCCAGGAAATAGGCGCGGCGCAGACCCTCGGCCAGCTCGGTGCCGCCGCTGTCGATGGCGCTCTGCCCGATCAGGAGAGCCATGGCCGCCACACCCAGCGCCCCGCCCATCTGGCGGGCGAACATCACGCCGCTGGTCACCGCGCCCAGTTCACTGCGCCCGGCCTCCTGCTGGGCGGCCAGCAGCAGCGTCAGCATCGAAAAGCCCATGCCTGAGCCCAGAAAAAACCCGATGGTGCTGGTCACCCACAGCGGTGAATGCACCGTGAACGTCAGGGCGATGAACATCGCCACCAAAATGGTGAAGCCGGTCTGGGTGAGCCGGGCCAGCGGCACCTTTTTCATCAGCTGCGCGGCCAGGATGCTGGCCAGTGTCCAGCCCACCAGCATCGGGGTGAGCACGGCGCCGGCCGAGGTGGCGCCGCGGTGCGCGACCCCCTGGGCATAAAGCGGCAGGTAGGCGATGATCCCAAAATACGCGGCCCCGCCCAGAAAATTGCCGGCAAACGCCACCGAGGGCGTTTTGGCCCGCAGTGCCTGCATCGGCAGCAGCGGGTTGGGGTGCCGGGTTTCCAGCACCACCGCGCCGGCCAGTACGGCCAGGCCCACCGCCACCAGGAGCCAGTGCCGGGTTTCCAGCCCCCAGATGGTCAGGCCGCTGCCGGCGGTAAATAGTGCGGCGCCCAGCCAGTCGAGCTGTGCTGGCCGGCGTTCGCCGGTTTCCTGCAGGAAACGGCTGACCATGGCAAAAGCGGCGATCCCAAACGGCAACGAGACGTAAAAGACCCAGCGCCACGACAGATGGTCGGTCAGAAAGCCGCCCAGCAGCGGCCCCACCAGCCCCGAGACGCCCCAGACCCCGCTGATAAAGGCCTGCACCCGGCCGCGTTCCTGCAGCGAGAACAGCTCGCCCACAATGGTCATGCTGATGGTCAGCAGTGCCCCGGCGCCCAGGCCCTGCAGCGCCCGCGCGCCGATCAGCCAGCCCATATTCTGCGCGGCCCCACACAGCGCCGACCCCACCACAAACAGCACCAGCCCGGCCAGATAAAGCTTTTTGCGGCCCACGATGTCCGACCCCCGGCCCCACAGGGGGCTGGACACCGTGCTGGTCAGCATATAGACGGCAAAAGGCAGGGCGTAGTAGGACGAACCGTGCAGGTCACTGATTACGCTGGGCATGGCGGTGGCCACCACGCTGGCTTCCATCGCATTGAGAAAAACGCCGATGATCAGCCCGAGGGTGGCCAGGCGCCGCAGACGAGCTTGCTGGGGAGAAAGAGAAGCAGAAGGAGACGTCATAACAGGCAACCTCGTGACGTGAGAAGCGGCAGTGGGGGCGGAGAACAACCGGGCAACTGGGCTGGAACCGGGACAGAAGGACAGTATGGCGGACGGCCGCCATGACCCGGGTGAGCATGGGCGGATTTGGTCTACAGGCTGATGAGGTCAGATCGGAAAGCTGTCTCCGGCACCATAAAAGTGCCGTTCAGGACAGCCTTTTGCAACCGGAAGAAACCGTATAGAGGGGCCACCAAAAAATGCCAAAAAAGCCTTGATTTACTCCACACTGTGAAATAACCTACGTCCATCACACGGTGTGTGGTTTTACCTGCTTGAATGGCAGGGCTCTGTGTGCAAGGAGGAATCTCTGATGGGAAATTACAATCTCGTGAAACCCGTGGCTCCCGATGATATAAGAGAGCGCAAAGCCTATTTCGTGGGCAGCGGCATCGTCTCGCTGACCGGTGCTTTTTTCCTGATCCGGGACGCGCAGATGCCCGGCGAGAACATCACCCTCCTGGAAGAGCTGGACAACAAGGGTGGCTCGCTTGACGGCAGCGGCAATCCCGAAACCGGCTACATCATGCGCGGGGGCCGCGAGATGGAAACCCACTACGAGTGCCTCTATGACGTGCTGCGCGACATTCCTTCACTGGAAACGCCCGGCCACAGCGTGCTGGACGAGTACCGGCTGCTCAATGACCTGGATCCCAACTACAGCAAGTGCCGCCTGATCCGGAACTAGGGCGTGCCGCAGGATTTCAGCCATATGAACCTCAACCGCGCCCAGCAGCTGTAGCTTACCCGGCTCTTTTTGATGTCGGAAGAAGAGACCTACGGCAAGAGCATAGAGGACTACTTCACCCCCGACTTTTTCGAGACCGACTTTTTCACCTTCTGGCGCACCATGTTCGCCTTCCAGACCTGGCACAGCCTGACCGAACAGAAGCGTTACATGCACCGCTTTGTGCAGCACCTCGGCGGTATCAACGATATGAGCGCTCTGAAGTTTACCAAGTACAACCAGTACGATTCGTTCGTGCGGCCCATCATCAAGTGGCTGCAAGAACGCGGCGTGCGGGTGCAGTTTGACACCACCGTGCTTGACCTTGACCTGGAACTGACCCCTGAGCGGCGAGTGGTCCGGGGCATTAAGACCGTCCACGAGGGGCGCGAGGAAACCATTCCCGTGTCCGAGCGCGACCTGGTGTTCGTGACGCTCGGCTCCATGACCGAGAGCAGTGCCAATGGCGACATGCACACGCCTGCCCCGCTGAAACCCGAACAGCACAATGGTGCTTTTACCCTGTGGCGTAACCTGGCGCGCCAGGACGAGGTCTTTGGCCATCCGGGCGTCTTTGCCGATCACGTGGACAAGTCCAAGTGGGAATCGTTCACCCTAACCTGCAAACCCTCGCCGCTGACCGAGAAAATCGCCGAGCTTGCCCAGCGTGAACTGCTCACCGGGCGCACTGCGACAGGCGGCATCATCTCGGTCACCGATTCCAACTGGCTGATGAGCTTTACTGTCAACCGTCAGCCGCAGTACCCCACTCAGCCTGCCGATACCGTGGTGGTCTGGGGCTATGGTCTTTTCGTGAACCGGCCCGGCAACTATGTCAAGAAGAATCTGCAGGACTGCACCGGCGAGGAAATCCTCGACGAGCTGCTTTATCATCTCGGCCTGCTGGGACAGCGCGACGAGATCATGGCACAGACCATCTGCCGCCCGGTGATGATGCCCTATATCACCTCCATGTTCATGCCGCGCCGCCGGGGTGACCGCCCCGACATCATCCCGCAGGGCTCGGTGAACCTGGGCCTGCTGGGGCAGTTCGTAGAGACGGAGGCCGACGTGGCCTTCACGGTAGAAAGCTCGGTGCGCACGGCCATGGAGGCCGTCTACGGCCTGCTGAAACTCAACCGTCCGGTGCCGCCGGTGGCCCCCGCCCAGTACGACATCCGCAATATCGTGAACGCGGCCCGCGTACTCAATAACAACAAGCCGCTCCCCGGCGAGAAACTGCTCTCGCGTTTCCTTGACTCGGGGTATTACGGCGACAAGTTCAACGGCAACGCGCCTGAAGACCGCTAAAATAAAGGAGGGCTCTGGAGAAAGCCGGTTCTTCAGAGCCTCCTTTTGTAGCATCAGTTCCTGCGCCGCCAGCCTGACACGAAGCTGGCATTATCAGGCCGGCGGAGTTTGCAGCTCGGCCCAGGGAAGCTGGCCTTGCAGAGCTGCCTCGATTTTCCTGAGCAGCTGGGTGGTTTCGGCAAGGCCGAACGGCTTGGTGATGAAGATATCGGTGCCCAGCGCTCTGGCCCGGGCACGGTCAATCTGGGTGTTGGATGTGGTAAGCACCACCACCCACAAATCCTGGTAGTCCTGCGTGTTTCTGAGGCTTTCCAGCACCTCGAAACCGTTCATCCGGGGCATGTTCAGGTCCAGCAGCATCAGCTCCGGCTGGCGGCCTTCCTGGCGCTCGCGGGCCAGAAACTCCAGCGCCTCCACTCCGTCCAGGGCCACGCTCAGCTGCAGCGACACGCCGGCCAGCTCAATGCAGGATTCCATCAAAAACGCGTCACCGTGGCTATCATCCACCAGCAGCACGTGGTGTGGCTGCGTCTGAATCTGGGTCTGGGTGCCAGTGGCCGGGCTCACGTATCTGCTCCTGGCCCCTGCGCCGGAGGCAGCGAAAAGTCCAGGGTGGTGCCCTGCCCCAGGACCGAGCGCAGGGTCAATGTGCCGCCGTGGAGTTCGGCGACTTTGCGCGCCAGGGTCAGCCCGACACCGTTTCCTGCTCCTGCGCTGGGGCCACTCAGCCGCTGAAACAGACCGAATACCCGCTCCTGATATTCCGGGGCAATGCCTGGGCCGTTGTCCCGGATGCTCAGCTGCATAAAGCCCCCTGCATCCTGACTGGCCTGAACTGTGATGCTGACCGGAGCTGTGCCAAACGTCAGGGCGTTGCGCAGAATGTGGGTCAGCGCCAGCTGCATTTTGGTCTGGTCTACATCCAGCAGCAGGTCCTGCGGCGGCAGCTGCCAGTCCAGTTGCTTTTCGCCGGGCAGGGATCCCAGTTCAGCCAGGCTGCGTTGCAGCAGGTCTAGCAGTGAGGTCGGTTGCCGCCGCAGCTCGGGATAGGACAGCAGTTCGGTGTAATGGTACAGGTCCGCAATTAGGCTGCCGATCCGGGAAGTTTCGCTGGACAGAAACTGCAGCAGCCGGGTGGTCTGTTCGTCCAGGGTGCTGCTCTGACGCATCATAAACAGCTCGGTGAACTGTCCGATCAAACGCACCGGCTCCTGCAGATCGTGCGAGATGATAAAGGCGAATCTGCGCCATTCCTCGTTGCTGTGGGCCAGTTCGGTGTTGAGCCGGCGCAGGGTTGTCAGCCGTTCGCCCAGGGTGGCGCTCAGGCTCTGCCCAATGGCCTGGGCCTCGCTGACCTCGCCGGCGTGCCAGGGCCGCGAGTGCCCCCGCACCTGCTCTACGTAAGTGTCAAAAGACCGGCGCGGCCCCAGTTCGGTCTTGGCATGTTCCGGGGTGGCGCCGCCCCAGACCTCTACCTGCTGCTCCTCACCGCGGAACCACAGCAGGGCTTCCTGCCAGCCCCCACTGATGCTAACGGCCAGCAACCCACTGGCGTGCGCCCTCCAGGCTGCCGCCGGCGGGAAATGTGCCTCCAGATGGTCAGTCTCGAACGCCGCGCCGCCTTCTTCCTTGAGCCAGTCAAGCAGGCTGTCCAGTTCTTCAGGAGACGGAGCAGCGCCCAGTGTGCGCCACTCGCCTTCCAGCCGCAGCGCCAGCCCGCCGGCCTGCAGCAGTTCCTGGAGGCCCAGCGCCGGGTCACTCAGGGTTTGCAGCGGCGTCAGGGTCTGGGCAACCACATTCAGCACCTCCTGGTGCCGGGCCTGCAGCCGCGCCCGGAAAGCTGCCACGTCGGCCTGTTCCTTGAGCTGAACCTGCACGTTGAGCAGCCGGCCCAGCTCTTCCAGCGCAGCCCGGACACTGGGCGGCGTGATGTGTGGCGTGCTGTGATGGCAGGAAATCAGGCCCCACAGCCGGCCTGCCGTCACGATAGACACCGACAGGCTGGAAGCGACGCCCATATTGCGCAGGTATTGCAGGTGCATGGGCGAGGTGGCCCGCAGCACTGCGCCGCCCAGCGGCGTCGGCGCCTGGGTCAGGGGGTCCATCCGCGGCAGCAGCGGGGACGGCGGGGCGTCCACATCGGCCGTCAGGCGCAGCAGGTGCCGGACATACAGCGCCCTGGCCTGAGCCGGAATATCCGACTCGGGGAAGCGGTGACCCAGAAACGGTGCCAGATCGGCGCGGCGACTTTCGGCGACCACTTCCCCACTCTGGTCGGGGGCGAACCGGTAGATCATGACCCGGTCAAACCCGCTCAGCTCGCGCGCAGCGTTGGCGGCCACATCCAGCAGTTCCTGAAGGGTCTGGGCATTTTCCAACGCAAAAACCGCGTTGCGCAGGCGGTGCCCCGCTTCGGGCCGCTCGCCCGGCTCAGGCTCGAATTCCAGCACCAGCCGGTCGCCGGCGCGGTGGGCTGTCAGCGCCAGCGGTACCTTGAGCGGCACGGTCATGCGGAACTGTAACCGGTCGGTCGTGCCGGCCGGCAGGACTTCTTGGAGCGCCTGCGCCACACCAGCCTGTTCGCCCAGCAACAGGCCCAGCGGCTGCCCCAGAACGCGGTCAGGGTCCAGACCCAACATTTCGGCAATGTTCTCGCTGGCCTGCAGCACCGGAAGATTCTGCTCCGGCGAATCGGCCTGCACCACCAGAAGCACGCCGTGCGGCTGAATGCTCCCGGGAATATGAATCGGTTCTCGGTCACAGTTCTCGCCGGTGACAGGAGGCCCTCCCAGGTAGGTAGGTGGCAACAGCGATTCAGGGCCGGAGGACATTCAGGCCCCCTGCCAGGCCGCTGCCTGCCCGAACCCGGACCTTCTCTGCAGACGCCCGCCAGGCAGAACCTGTTTCCACCCCGACTGGACAGGCCATATTTCGCTATAGAGGCGTTCGAGAATACTCACTCAATAGATAATAAACTACCGTTCACCGTGGCCGGCCGCGTCTCGCATTTGAGAGCCCAGCTGCCTGCCGGGCAGCGCGTGCCGTAACGCACGCTACACTGCACTTGCCTTATCCCAGCTGGAGAACCTGCACTGGTTAAAGAAGCTTCTCCAGATCACATCAGTGCGTCCAGGAAGGTGTACAGCATGTCAGCGTCGTAGCCGTCGGTATCACCTAAGTCTTCTAGGTCGTACCAGTCTTCATTCGCCTCCGGATGCGGCCCGATCACGCCGGCGGCCCCCCGGCCCACCGGGACGATCATTGCGGCAATCTCGCCGTTGCTGTAGTGGGCCAGGACCTGGGCACGTGGTGGGGGCACCCGCCCGAAACTGGTGCCTTCGGAAAAATAAAGCAGCCGGGTTTGTGCTGGGCGCTGCCACTGCGTCTTGACCAGGGCTTCCATGACATCACCTTGAAGTGGCCCCTGGTATTCTGTGGCGTTCAACCACCGCCAGCCCACACGCTCCGCTTGGCTCTGGAAATCACCGGCCAGATAAGCTCCCAGGCAGATGCCCAAGTATTTGCCACCCTGGTGGACAAAAGTGTCCACTGCCCGCTGGTCTTTGACGGTCAGCCGCTGCCAGGTGTCGGCCAGGTCCTCGTTGCCTCCGGGTATCACCAAGAGGTCGGCCTGCTGCAGCGAGCTGCTGAGGTTATGACGCACCACTTCCACCTGCCAGTCACGGCTGGGATCATCCTGCAGGGCGGAAACGACTGCAGCAGTGCAGGGCGGGCAGTCTCCTTCAAAGACGGCGGCCCGAGCCTGCTGTGGGGCGGCGGGTGCCTTGCAGGCAGCCAGAAAGAAAAGCAGCAGAACTGGCGGCCAAAATCTCATCATCTAGCCTACAGGATAACAAGCTGTCTTTTCCTTTATAGGGAGGCGGCCAGGGTTTGTACGCCGTCTCCCTGGTTTTCTCTTGATTGATATGCCGCCTTCATCAGTGCTGTTAGGAAGGGGTTGATCCTCTATGGATACCGGTATCCATAACGGGAGCAGTCATAATAAAAGCTATGACCGGTCAGACCAGAGTAATCCTGATGTTCATCCACGCAGGGGGAGCGGGTAAAACGTCCACCACACGCGACCTGGGGGCCGAGTTGGCCCGCCGGGGCAAACGGGTTTTGCTGATTGACCTTGACCCGCAGGCCAACTTGACCACCTGGCTGGGCATTTATGACGCGGAACCGGCCCAGACCGTTCAGGGTGCCTTGATGGACTATGAACCCCTGCCTGAGCCGCTGCAGGTTCACGGCATGAGTCTGATTCCAAGCCACCTCTCTTTGGCCCGTACCGAGCGGATTCTGGGCGGACTGACCAACTCCGAAGGGCGCCTCCGGCTGGCGATTGACGCTCTGCGGGAAAGCGGCGAATACGATTACATCCTTCTGGATTCTCCTCCCAGCCTGGGACGTATTACCAGCAACGCCGCAAATTCGGCAGACTGGGTCGTGGTCCCTATCCAGGCCGCTCTTAAAGGTCTGAACGCTCTGGACGGAGTGCAGGAAACCATCACCGAGCATAGCCGCACCAACCGGGGGCTCAAGGTGGCAATGTATCTGATTACTCAGATGAACAACACCAAGGTGGCCCACGAGATGGTCGCTGCGTTCAGGGAAATTCTGGGAGACCGCCTCGCCGGGCCGATGACCAGCCGCCCAGCTGTTTATGGCAAGGCGCAGACCGAGGGGAGACCCATCGGCAGTGACCGTGGGGATGCCGATGCCCTGCGTGAGATTGCTGCGGCCACGGATACCCTGCTGGAGCGTGTGGAGGACCGAGCATGAGTAAAAAACCCAGCACGCCCGCGTTGCAGGCGGCCATGGCCCGTGCCAGCAAAGCCCAGAGCGGCATTCGCGCTGCCGAGGAACGCCATGTGCCGGTGGAGTACCTCCACCTTGACGACCTGGAAATCTCCCCTTTTCAGGCCCGCAGGGACTTTCAGCAGATAGAAGAGCTGGCCAGAGACATTGCAGAGAACGGCGTGCTGCAGCCGGTGCTGGTGCGGCCCCTTGAGAATGGCCGTTATCAGCTGGTGGCCGGAGAACGGCGCCTGCGGGCATCCAGGCAGGCACAGCAGGTGACCATTCCAGCAGTGATCCGCGAGATGACGGATTTGGAAGCACGGACGCATGGCCTGCGCGAGAACTTGCAGCGCGAGGATCTCAACGCTTACGAAGTGGCCCGCGCCGTTCTGGAACTGACGGCCCTGCAGCTGGAACGTCCTGCAGAGGAGGTCCAGTCAGAACTGAGAGGCGCGGCCCCTGCTGAGGAGACAGTGCGGGTGCTCGGCGAAGTACTGAAATTCGTGGATAAGGACCTGACTTACCTCAGCTACCGGCGGAATTATCTTTCTTTGCTGAGGTTGCCTGACCATCTGGTAGCTGCCATTGAACAGGGGGCCCCTTACTCGGCGGTGCTGGCCATCCGGTCTGCGACGCCAGAGCAGCAGCGGCAGTGGCTGCCCCTAATTGTCTCTGGCGAGTGGAGCCGCAGGCAGGTGCAGCAAGCACTCCAGGAGTCCCGGCAAGCGGGGAACAGCGCCCAACAGCAGGAGACGACAACAAACAGCTGGGACCAGCAGATGAGACAGGTCAGCCGCAAATTCACGGCGAAGCGGCTGGGGACTCTGGACAAGCGCAAACGTCAGAAAGCCCAGCGGCTTCTGGATGAACTGGCGAAGCTGCTGGAAGAGTAAGCGGGCAAGGGGAGATCCGCCCGGGCGGTCGGTTCCTGCAAGGCGGGCCATCTACAAAGCGAGGAGAGCTTGTAGGAAGGCAGTTTCCAAAGTGGGCAACAGCAGTCAGAATAAGAGCGCCAGGGCTGGGCACTGCCGATGGTTTTGAAACTATGGATACCGGTATCCCTAAGGCTGGCCATTTACAACTGGGCCGTTTTGTTGCTCAGTCTGCCAGCTTGGCCTAAGTGGTGAAGAGGGATCTACCAGGCTACAAAAACGAGAAGGTATCGTCCCACTTTCAAATTCCCCGCTAGTTCTGCTGATTCAGGGCACCGGGCCTGAAGACTGCAACGGCAGCTATGTCACGCCGGGCGGCGTGGTGCAGGGTTCGTTCGACAAACTGTCGTGCTCGCTGGCTCAGGAGGGCTTTGCCGGTAATGCGGTACGACAAGCGCTACGCGGCACAGAATTTCAATCCGACCACTGCGCAGTAGGCTTTTGCCGGCTAGAGCACTCCGAGCATGTAGGACCTGCTGGCCGATGCACGCACGGTGCTGCAGGTAGCCCAGCGGCAACCGGGTGTGAACACCAGCGCGCCCGGCAACTGAACAGCGGCCTCAGCAAAGCAGGGAACACGAATCATACCTTCAGTTTGTACCCGTGCCCAGGCTACAGCTTGGGCAAAGCGCCCGACATTATCCGGGGTGACCTGGCCCTTAGAGAACAGCAGCCCATCAATGACCTGACAGACTGGCTTCGGCGGCATGAAGGGCAGAAATAGCCTTCGGAATTCCCTGGGGAGCGGCTGGCAGGGGAGAGGTGCTGGTCATCTCCAGATCAGCGCGCAAAGGCCCGGCCAGCCCGGCTGCATTTTTTATAGCGCGTGTAGGTGACCCGCCCCATAAAAAAGTGCTATGGCGGTGAGTACAGCCCAGACCAGCATGGCCCGGCCATTCAGCCCCAGAACCGGAATAAGCGCTGGGCCCTGTGCGCCCCCCAGGACGATGCGGATCCCCTGCAAGGCCAGAGGCAGGGCCAGCAGGCCTGCCAGTGCCGACAGGGAGACTTGAGCTAGAGCCACTGTCATTGCGAAGGGAACCAGGGCCAATCCGGCAAAGAGCCGCCGCGCCGCTGAATCTCCCAAGCGGACTGCCAGAGTGATTTTCTCTGCGGCGCGGTCGGAGGGAATGTCACGGATGTTGTTTGCCAGATTCACTGACGCCGAGATGGCACCAATGCCCACAGCGCCCGCCAAACCGACCCAGGAGACAGCGCGGGCCTGGGTATATTCAGTGCCCAGTACAGCGACCAAGCCAAAGAAAATGAACACAGCGACTTCACCCAAACCACGGTACCCGTAAGGATTTTTGCCTCCCGTATAAAACCATGCGGCCAGAATGCACAGCGCCCCCACCGCAATCAGCCACCACGCCGACCACAACGAGAGCAGGATTCCTGCCAGACCGGCAAAACCGAAAGCCAGGAATGCGGCACGCTTAACGTCCCCAGGCCGGGCGAGGCCCTGTGCCGTGATGCGGGTAGGGCCAGTTCGGTCCTGATCGGTACCACGGATGCCGTCCGAGTAGTCGTTGGCAAAGTTTACGCCGACAATCAGGGCCCAGGCCACCAGCAGTGCCAGAAAAGCGCGGCCAGGATCGGCTCCGTGCTGCCAGGCCGCTGCTCCTGTGCCGACAATCACTGGCGCAAAAGCGTTGGGCCAGGTGTACGGGCGTGCTGCAGCCAACCAGTCCCGTCCTGTGGCATGAAAATTGGTGGACGAAGTCATGCTCTCTATCATGCACGTTTGTTTTGGAAGGCTGATGGCATCAGAGGGAGCCATCATGAAGCACTTTTCGCCCAGCCCTTACTCTGAAGGAGTATGGCGCAAGCTTTGAGTCCAGCTCAGATGCGCCGGGATGGTACGACTCAGAACTTGCACCTGAATAGGCGGACAAAAAGCGCTCCCAGAGCTGAAATTCTGGAAGTGTGTACAAACAGGTTTCAGGGGAGCGCGCCCATATTCTCTCACAGCAGGTTCTGGATATTCCAGAGACGCTGTATCAGCAGCGAAGCTTGCAAGCTTCGCTGCACCTCTTCCACAGTCCAGGTCAGAAGACCAACTTCAGCCAGGCTGAGGGAGTCAATCCCAGTGCACTCAGCCGTTTCTTCAACATCTACGACTGGGATTCAGACCGCTGCTGGGATGAGACGCAGGACTTCCAGTGGCGCATCCTGCTGGATACAGCTCGTCACAAACGTAGACCTCGAATGCGGCTCAGCGTGGATCTGACCAGGGTGGAAAAGGTGGGAACTCAGTTGCCCTTTGTCAGTGTGTACAACGGTAGACATGGCATCCACCTGGTCGTCCTGTTTGCCGAGTATGGGGAACTTCAGTTCCCCATTTCCTACCGGATCTACCAGGGCAAGCACACCAGCACTCCCGTCACTCTGGCGCTCGACCTACTGGAAGAGGTGCCGGACTTCATCAAGAAACGTTTCCGGGTACGTGTCCTAGCGGACAGCGGCTTTGAAGCCGCTGTCTTTCTGGAAGGCGTGCAGCGCCTCGGTTTCGAGTTCGTGGTGGGTGTGCGGAGCAACCGACGCACGGATCATCCTGGGCGGGTGACAGTGGCGGATTGTCCGCACGGAGGGTATGTCAACCTCGCCAACTGGCCTCTGGAAACGCTGTCTCTGGGGAGGATGGACCGTGGGGACCGCGAATTCTTCGCGGTGTCGTCTGAGCTGTTAGAGGGGGATGACATCCTGGCCGAAGGAAAACGGCGCTGGGCACTGGAGTCGTTTTTCAAAGAAGGGAAGCATCAGTTTGGGTTGGCGCAGTTCGCGCTGCGAACTGCCAGGGGTCTGGACCGCTGGATTTTGATGGTCTTCCTGGCCTTCACCCTAACCATGCTGTACCGCTCTGAGGACATGACCCTGAAAGAGGCAGCCCGCTTGGCCCTACATACCCTCTTCCCCGAAGTCAGGCTGAACCACCTGCTGAGCCAAATTCAAAAAGAGCAAGAATTCCTCCACCAGCACGGCTATTCGCTCAGCTATGCAAGGTGCAACTTATGAGTAGAAGGCTACGCCCTGCAGGACCTGATCAAAGAAAAAGGCGCCCAGGAACGTTATCTGGCCCAGGCCCAGACTCTGCTAGACCGTGCTGAAGCTCTGCCCAGCACTGCCCCGCACGCGGCAGAACTCCGGCTACTGGCCCTGAATGTGCAGCAGGGCGTGCAGCAGGCGGCCGGCGTGGTCAGCCGGGATGAATTGATGTCGCGGAACGTGCTGGCAGAGTTGCAGCGTCACCCGCAGGACAAGATGATGCTGTGGGCGCATAACACCCATGTCGCCAAAGCCCCTGAACAGGTTGAATACGGCGATTACGACATGGGCCGCTTCCTGCATCAAGCCCTGGGAAACCGCTACCGCACCGTCGGCATGACTTTCGCTGAGGGCTCGGCGCTGGCCATCTCCGTTACGGAGCCGGACAAAGGCATGCAGGCAGTTGGGCTGTCGGACGCCTGGCCGGATGCCCCCGAAGCCCTGATGACTTACCGCCAGCCGGCCATGTTCCTGAAGATGGCCGAACTGCCGCGTTTCCCGGTGCTGCAGGACTATTTCAGCCGGCCACAGCCCCTGCGGAGCATCGGGAACACGGCGCAGCCGGGCGGCCTAGGCTACAACTTCGTGGTGTTTCCCGAAGCGTTCGATGTGGTGGTCCTGACCCAGCGCAGCACCCCGGCCACTCTGGCCCGCTAAAGCGCCGGCGGGCCGGGCCTACAGGTTAGAGTGAAGTATATGGGTAGGACGAGTTCAGAAGAAGAGCAGCCGCAAAAGGCAGAGCAGGTGCAGCGAGTTCAGGCCAAAGGTCAGCGGGCCGCCCTCTGGCTGGGTATCTCTGGCCTGGCCGTGATGTTCGGCCTGGTGATCGGAGCCGCCTGGTTGTTCAGGGACACAGCTGGCTTCTCGCCCTGGCTGGCCGGCTTTACGTTGGTGGTTTTGGTCGTTCACGGCGCACTGGGCCGGCCCTGGACCAGCTTTACTGTTCTGACTTCGTTGGCCTTCGCCTTCGGCCTGGCCGGGCTCTTTTACGGATTTGTAATACAGACGCCGCCCTGGTAAGTGTAGGGCGGCGCAGGTTTCGGGGCGTCAGAGAGCAGCGGAGGGTCAGCAGTTTACACTTCGCCCTGCAGCAGACGGCGGGCCAGGCGCTCGCTGCCCATCAGTTCACCGAGGTGTTTGAGCTGATTGTCCTCGTAAGCCTGATTGAACACGGCGATGTCCAGCGCCAGAATCTTGCGGAAGGCGTCCAGCGCCTGCTGCGTCTCATCACTGCTGCTGGCCACCACTTCACCGTGCTTCTGAATCAGATCCAGCATGGCCAGCGGGTAACGCACCGGCAGCCCAATCTTGACGTGGATTTCACCGATTCGCATGCGCTTCTGGGCATAGGCAGCGTCGTACTGTCCTGCAAACAGCCCCCTGAACCAGTCCTGCAAGGTACGGTGCAGATGATCGACATCCACGCCTTCAAAGTACTGGCTGGTCGGTTCATGGCTCTGGGCCCGGGCATAAAAGTCATCGGCCAGTTGGACCGCTTCATGCTCGGCGGCGCCCTGCAAAGCCTGCAGCACCCGCCGGTCCTGCTCAGTGAGGTTCATCAGGTCAATCAGCTCGGCGGCCACCGCCGTGTCCTTGATTTCCCAGCTTTTGCGTTCACCTGTCATCGTTAGAGAACCTGGGTGACGCGGCTGGCAGCGTCACGGGCTTCCATGTTCAGCAGACCGACATTCATGCCGCTGGGAGCCACCACGGCCAGCACGCCTTTGCGGCCGGCGGCGTAGATGTATACCTGGCCGTCCAGACCCGCCACGCTCATTTCGCTGAGGTCACCGGTGCCCAGGGTGTCGTTGATGCGCTTACCCAGACCCAGGGCGGTCGCCGCCATGGCGGCCACGCGGTTGCCGTCGGTGTTGTCGGTAAACAGCTGCGCGATGGGCAGACCGTCGGTGGTGGCGATCAGGGCGCCACGCAGATCAGGAATAGCCGAACGCAGATCCCGAATAATTCCACTCAAAAGTTCCTGTTTACTTAAAGTCATGTTTCGCTCCTTTCAAGAAATTGCCGAACAATAAGGAATCCAGGCCTCTTTAGTAAAGAAGCCGGCCGCGTTGTCTTTAATTTCTCCCCGCCTGCCAGGCTATGTAACCCTACAGCCAATAACAAAATCGTGACATTTGAATATTTGAGTGGAAACCAGCGTTCCAAACGCAGAAAAACTGCCTAAGGCCTGAAGCGGAGTCGGTAGCCTGGCGCGTTGGGCCCTGAATGGCAGCTCCTCCGGGCGCCCCGCCTGTCAAGTGGCAAGGCGTGCAGGCCGGGCACTGGACAAAAGAGACGGATTGGCTATACTCGGTTCACTCTAAAAAATCTGTACAGCATGCCTCTTGAAGCGCAGTGCTGCCCGGGAGACATGTCTTGGATTTTCTACTCAGCGACGAAGAACGTCAGCTGCAACAGCTGGCCCGTACCTTTACCCAACGCGAAATTATTCCCCAGGCGGCCGAACTTGACCGTCAGAAGGCCTTTCCACAGGCCATCTACCGGCAGGCGCTGGAACTTGGCCTGCTTAACCTAACGGTTCCCGAGCAGTATGGTGGTGCCGGCCTAGGCTGCCTGGCCCTGACCCTGGTCACCGAGGAACTTTGCCGCGGCTGCGTGGGCGTAGGCGCCGCACTGAGCATCAACGCGCTGGCGGCCGAGGCCATCATCCGGCACGGCAGCGAGGACCAGAAAGCCTGGGTGCTGCCGCGGCTGGTGGCCGGCGAACTGGCCTCCTACGCCGCCACGGAACCGGGCGCTGGCAGCGACGTGGCCGGCCTGCAAACCCGCGCGGTCCGTCAGGGCGACGACTACGTGCTGTCGGGCAGCAAGATCTGGATCAGCAACGCCAATCACGCGTCATTTTTCGTGGTGTTCGCCCGGACCGGGGAAGCCGGGCACCGTGGCCTGAGCGCTTTTATCGTGGAGCGCGGTACCCCCGGCCTGACAGTGGGCGAACCGCTGGACAAGCTGGGGCAGCGCTGTGCCCCCACCTGCGAAGTGTTTTTCGACGAATGCCGGGTGCCGGCTGCGCAGCGCATCGGCGAAGAAGGCGCCGGGTTCCGGATCGCCATGGACGAGTTCGACCATTCGCGGCCGATGGTGGCGGCTTTCGGCGTCGGGGTGCATGCCCGCTGCTTGGAAGAAAGCCTGAACTACGCCCAGACCCGTCAGACAATGGGCCAGCCGATCATCCAGCATCAGCTGATTGCCGCCAAGCTGGCCGAGATGTCCACCACGCTGGAAGCGGCGCGGCTGCTGACCTACCGCGCCGCTTGGCTGGTGGACCACGGCCGGCGCAACACCCTGGCGGCCTCGCAGGCCAAGCTGTTCGCGGCCGAAAGCGTCATGCAGGCGGCCACTGAAACCGTGCAGATTTTCGGCGGCATGGGCTACTCGGCAGAGTACCCGGCCGAGAAGCTGTTCCGCGACGCCAAGGTGCTGCAGATTTACGAAGGCACCAGCGAAATCCAGAAACTCGTCATCGCCCGCGAATTGCAGCGGTAACCGCAGGAGGAAAACCATGGACCTGAACAAAAAGACTGTGCTGATTACAGGCGCCGCTTCCGGGCTGGGCGCTGCCACTGCCCGGATGGTGGCCGCCGCCGGCGGGCGTCCGCTGATGCTGGACCTGAACGCCGAGGCAGGCGAAGCGCTGGCTCAGGAACTTGGTGGGCTGTTCTACCGCGCCGACGTGAGCAGCGAAGAAGACGTGCAGGCCGCCATTCAGGCTGGACAGGAACGCTTCGGCGGGCTGCACGGTGCCGTCAACTGCGCCGGCATCGCGCCGGCCATCGTCACCGCCGGCAAGCGCGGGCCGCACCCCCTCGACGTGTTTGAGCGCACCATCCGGGTCAACTTGATCGGCACCTTCAACGTGATCCGGCTGGCCGCGCAGGCCATGCTGGAGAACGAGGGCGGCGAAAGCGGCGAGCGGGGCGTGATCGTGAACACCGCGTCCGTGGCGGCCTTCGACGGGCAGATCGGGCAGGCGGCGTACTCGGCCAGCAAGGCCGGGGTGGCCGGCATGACCCTGCCAGTGGCCCGTGACCTCTCCCGCAGCGGCATCCGGGTGATGACCATCGCCCCCGGCATCTTCGAGACGCCGATGCTGCGCGGGCTTTCGCAGGAAGCTCAGGACTCGCTGGAGGCGCAGGTCCCCTTTCCCAGCCGCCTGGGCCGCGCCGAGGAATACGCCGCGCTGGTCCGGCATATCTTTGAAAATCAGATGCTCAACGGCGAGACCATCCGGCTCGACGGAGCCATCCGGATGGCTCCCAGATGACCAACACTCAAATGAACGAGGCGGCAACCTACGCCCGGCACCCGGCCCGGCGCGACACCCTGGCCGATGCGCTGCGCCGGGCGGTGCGGCGCCAGCCGGACGCCGTGGCCCTGACTTTCGCTGACCGCAGCTGGACCTACACCGAGCTGGAGCGGGGCGCCTGCCGGGTGGCCGGGGCGCTGCTGGAAGCTGGACTGGTCAAGGGTGACCGGGTGCTGGCTTTCGGACAGAACAGCGACAGCTACGTGCTGCTATGGCTGGCCTGCAATCTGGCCGGGCTGGTGCATGTGCCGGTCAACTACGCCCTGCGGCGCGGCGAGCTGGCTTACCTGGCCGAGCAGTCCGGCGCCGCCGCCGCCCTGACCGACCCCGGCACTGATGCCGCACCTGGAAGAAGCGCTGCCGGTGCCGCTGCGGCTGCTGGGCACCTTTCACGGCGGCGCCCAGAGCGATGTGCTGACCTGGGCACAGGATGAGCTGCGGCCGGCCACCCCGCCGGAGGTGGACCTCGGCGGCGACGACCTCGCGCAGCTGCTCTATACCTCCGGTACCACCGCGCTGCCCAAGGGCGCCATGATGACGCACGCCGCACTGCACGCTCATTATCTCAGCTGCCTGCACGACTTGGACCTTGCGCGCAGCGATGTAACACTGGCCGGGCTGCCGCTGTATCACTCCGCACAGATGCATGTCTTTCTGATGCCGGGCCTGCTGGCCGGCGTGACCTGCCACCTGATCACCGCGCCCGCACCCGACGTGGTCCTGCCGCTGCTGGAAGCCAAGAACATCACGTCCTTTTTCGCCCCGCCGACCGTATGGCTCAGCCTGCTGCATCATCCCGAATTCCGCACCCGGGACCTCAGCCACCTGAAAAAGCTCTATTACGGCGCCTCAATCATGCCCACGCCGGTGCTGCAGGAAATCATGGAAGCACTGCCGCAGGCCGGCTTTTACAACTGCTACGGCCAGAGCGAACTGGGGCCGCTGGCCACGGTGCTGACACCGGAAGAACACCGCGAGCGGCCTGCCTCGGCCGGCCGGCCAGTGCTGAATGTGCAGACCCGGGTGGTGGACCCCGACATGCAGGACACCGCACCCGGCGAACTCGGGGAAATCGTGCACCGCTCGCCGCAGTTGCTGGTGGGCTACTGGGACAAGCCCGGCGAAACCGAGGAAGCGTTTGCCGGCGGCTGGTTCCACTCCGGCGACCTGGGCTACTGGGACGCCGAAGGCTACCTGTACGTGGTGGACCGGGTCAAAGACGTGATCAACACCGGCGGCGTGCTGGTGGCGGGCCGCGAGGTGGAAGAAGCCCTCTATACTCACCCGGACGTGTCCGAGGTGGCCGTAATCGCCCTGCCGCACGAACGCTGGATCGAAACCGTGACGGCAGTGGTGGTCTTGCGGCCGGGCAGCGAGGCCACCGCTGACGAGCTGCGCGACCATGCCCGGCAGCAGCTGGCCGCCTTCAAGGTGCCCAAAAACATCTATTTCACCGAACAATTACCGCGCAATACCGCCGGGAAAATTCTGAAGCGCGAGTTGCGTGAACAGCTGTCCCAACAGGCACAGCAGGCCTAGGAGTCAAGTGATGAGAGAAGCCGTCATTCTGGAAGCCGTGCGTACCCCTTACGGAAAAAGGGGCGGCGCCTACCGCGACGTGCGCCCCGACGCGCTGCTGGCCTTGACCCTCAGCGGACTGCTGGACCGCGCCGGGCTGGACGCGGGCCGGGTGGAAGACGTGGTCACCGGAGCCGTGACCCAGTCGGGCGAACAGGGCGCCAACATCGGCCGCCTGGCCGTGATGATGGCCGGGTTCCCGCCCGAGGTGCCGGCCGTGAGCCTCAACCGCATGTGCGGCAGCGGGCAGCAGGTCATTCATTTCGCGTCACAGGGCATCGATGCCGGCGACCTGACCTACGCCATCGGCGGCGGCGTCGAGAGCATGACAAGAGTCGAGATGTTCAGCGATATCGGCGGCGGCTTCGAGCGGCTGAACCCCGACCTGCTGGACAAAGTCGGCCTGATTCACCAGGGCGAGAGTGCCGAGCGAATTGCCGAACACTGGGGCCTGAGCCGAGAGGCGCTGGACAGCTTTGCAGCCGAAAGCCACCGCCGCGCCGCCCAGTCACGCGCATTGCACCGCGAATTGCTGCCGGCACCGGGCCTGAATGCAGCCGGGGAACCGGTCACGCTGGAGTACGACGAGGGCGTGCGCGAGCAACTTGACCCGGCCAAGATGGCCAGCCTCAAGACTCCTTTTCGCAGTGACGGCGTGGTGACGGCCGGCAACGCCAGCCAGATCAGCGACGGGGCCGCAGCTGTGCTGGTCGGGGCCCGGGAGGCTGCCCTGGCCGACGGCCTGCGCCCCCGCGCCCGCTTCCGCGCCCGGGTGGCGGTCGGGGACGATCCCATCATGCAGCTGACCGGCGTGATTCCGGCGACCAAGAAAGCCTTGGCGAAAGCCGGCATGACCCTGGACGACATTGACTGGATCGAGATCAACGAGGCTTTTGCCAGTGTCGCTGTCGCCTGGATGCAGGAATTGCAGGCTGACCCGGCCCGGGTAAACCCCTGGGGCGGCGCCATTGCCCACGGGCACCCGCTGGGCGCCAGCGGCGCCGGCCTGATGGCCAAAATGCTGAGTGGCCTGGAAGCGACCGGCGGCGCGGTGGGTCTGCAGACCATGTGCATCGGACACGGCATGGCGACGGCAACCATTATTGAGCGGGTGTAACGGAGCCGGCGGGCACACTTCCCCTGCTCGCCCAATCCGCCGCTCCAAAGCATGAGATTTTCCCCGTGGCAGGCGGACGCTTTTTGGGCCAGACTGACCGGGTGAAGATTCCTGCTTCTACCTACCGCCTTCAGATCACCCCGGGCGCTCAGCTGGGGCAAGCGGCCGAGACCCTGGATTACCTGCATAGCCTAGGCGTGGACTGGGTCTATCTCTCCCCTATCCTTCAGGCGGGCGACGGGTCCGAGCACGGCTACGACGTGGCCGACCCCAGCGTGATTGACCCGGCGCGCGGCGGCGAGGAGGGACTGCGGCAGCTGGCACAGAAAGCCCACGAACACGGCATGGGCGTGCTGGTGGACATCGTGCCCAACCACCAGGGCGTGGCGGTGCCGGCCCACAACCCGTGGTGGTGGTCGGTGCTGCGGGAAGGTCAAGCGTCACCTTACGCCCGCGCCTTCGACATCGACTGGGAAGCGGGCGGCGGCAAAGTGCTGTTGCCGGTGCTGGGCAATGAGGATGACCTCGGCGCCCTGAAGATAGAAGGCGGCGAGCTGCGCTATTACGACCAGAGCTTTCCGCTGGCCGAAGGCAGCTGGGCCGAAGGTGACGACCCCCGCGCGGTGCATGAGCGCCAGCATTACCGCCTGATGGACTGGCGGCGCGGTGACCGCGAACTGAACTACCGGCGCTTTTTTACCATTGCCACGCTGGCCGGGGTGCGGGTGGAAGACCGCGCCGTGCTGGAAGAGTCGCACGCCGAGATTCTGCGCTGGGTGCGGGAAGGGCTGGTGGACGGCCTGCGAATCGACCATCCGGACGGCCTGCGCGATCCTGGCGACTACCTAAGAGACCTGCAACAGCTGAGCGGCGGCGTATACACCGTGGTGGAAAAGATTCTGGAACCCGGCGAAAGCCTGCCGCAGGACTGGGCCACCCAGGGCACCACCGGCTACGACGCGCTGGGCGAAATCGACCGGCTGCTGACCGACCCGGCCGGCGAAGCGCCACTGACCCGGCTGGACACCCAGCTGCGCGGCGGTCAGGCGCTGGACTGGCACGACCTGATTCACACCACCAAGCGGGCCGTGACCGACACCACCCTGCATGCCGAGGTGCAGCGCCTGGCCCGCAGCGCCGAGCAGGAAGGGCTGGCGCTGAGCCATGCCGTGGCCGTGGACGCCCTCAGCGAGGTGCTGGCCTGTTTCGGAGTGTACCGCTCATATCTGCCGCAGGGCCGCGACTATCTGGCCGCCGCGCTGGCCGAAGCCGCCCGCCGCCGGCCCGACCTGAGCGCGGCGCTGGAGCAGCTGGAGCCATTGCTGGGGCTGAATGCTCAGTCACCGGAGGACCTGAGCGAAACGGCGCGGCGTTTTCAGCAAACTTCCGGCATGGTGATGGCCAAGGGGGTGGAAGATTCCGCCTTTTACCGCTACACCCGCCTGACCTCGCTGACCGAAGTGGGCGGCGACCCTTCGCAGTTCGCCCTGACGCCCCAGGAAGCCCACGCCGCCTTCGCCCGCCGGGGGCGTGAGTGGCCGCACGGGCTGACGGCACTCTCCACCCACGACACCAAGCGCTCGGAAGGTGTGCGCGCCCGCATTCAGGTGCTGGCCGAGATGCCGCAGGAGTGGGCTGAACTGGTGCAGGCGGTGGAGCAGGACCTGCGGGGCAGCGACACCGACCTGCAGGACGGTCCCCTGCTGAACCTGGTCCTGCAGGCTCTGGTGGGCGCCTGGCCGGTCAGCGCCGAGCGGGCCGGCGAATACGCCCTTAAGGCGGCCCGTGAGGCTGGCCTCCAGACCTCCTGGCTGGACAACAACGCCGAGTTTGAAGCGCGGCTGGGCCGGCTGGTGGAGCGGCTGGTGCAGGGCGACCAGCAGCAGCGCCTGGCCGACTTCGCGGGCCGCACCGAGCAGGCTGGCTACAGCAACGCGCTGGCGCAGAAACTGATTCAGCTGACCATGCCGGGCGTGCCCGACGTCTACCAGGGGTCGGAAGTCTGGTCGCCAGCCCTGGTGGACCCCGACAACCGCCGCCCGGTGAACTACGCTGAGCTGGCCGGCCGCCTGCAGGCGCTGGACCAGGCCGACCCTGGCACTGATGGCTGCCGCCCGCCCGTGGACTCGCGCGGCGACGCCAAACTGCTGCTGACATCGCGGGCGCTGCGGCTGCGGCGGGACCAGCCGGAACTGTTCGGGGACTATCAGCCGCTCTGGGCGCAGGGAGAACGGACACAGCATGCTTTTGCCTTCAGCCGGGGAGGCGTGGTGGCGGTGGCGACCCGGCTGCCGCTGGGGCTGGAGCGGGCCGACGGCTGGGGCGACACTGCCCTGACCCTGCCGCAAGGTGACTGGGAAGAAATCCTGACCCGCCAGCCGTTCAGCGGCACTGTGCGGCTGGCCGACCTGCTGGCCCACTACCCGGTGGCCCTGCTGCGGCGACGGTGAGGCCCGGGGGCCGGGCAATGCATAAGCCCGGCTGACAGGTTGTCAGGTTCTGACAAGGGGCAGGCTAAGGAAACCATCAAGCAGGTATGCCGCATTTTGACAGGCAAACCCTGCCTTTCTGCGGAACACTGGGAAGGTCAGGGGGAAACTGACAAAGGAAGTCCGTGCCACTGCAGATCTTTTTCTCTCCAAGCCGCATTGTGCAGCGCCGCCGTCTGGTTCTCCTGATTGCGGCGTTGTCGTTGCTGTGTCACCTTTTTGCCCTTTCGGCCCTTCACGGCGACCGGTTAGGCACCCAGATGACCCGGCTGGGCTCGGTGATGAGCGCGGCTGTGTTGCTGATGGCCCTGCCCCAGCGCCCCAACTTCAGGCTGATCAGTGTATTTATCTCGCTACAGGCGCTGGCCTGGACCGCAGTGGCCCTGCTGGAAGCCGCTCAGCAGGGCAGTACCTTACAGGCCTCGTCGCTGCTCAGCGTGGGGATTCTGGCCGCTCTGATGTTGGCCTTGCTGCCCCCGGGCCCGGCCGTCACACTGGTGGGAACGCTGTATCTGGTGGTGTGCACGGTCGCCCTCCTGACCGGCGTCTCGGACCCGCTGACTCTGCTGGTGCTGGGCACCCTGCTGGTGGCGATGACGCTGAACTCCGAGCATGGTGAGCGCGTCACCCGTGAGCGGGCCCGCTCGGAAATGCTGCAGGGGCTGGCCCTGCATGACGGCTTGACTGACCTGCTGAACCGCGCCGCTGCCGAGGAAAGGCTGGAAAGCTGGCTCAAGCACCCCGGCAGCAGCGGCGGCTATCTGGTGCTGCTGGACCTGGACCACTTCAAGCAGATTAACGATCAGCACGGCCATCTGACGGGCGATCAGGCCCCGCGCTATACCGCCGACGTCCTGCGCAGCCACACCGGCGCCGGCTCCCTGGTAGGGCGCTGGGGAGGCGAGGAATTTATCCTGCTGCTTGAAGGCCACAGCGCGTCCGAAGCCCAGGCCGTGGTAGAGGGAATTCAGCAGGACCTGCGCCGCTCGGCCGACAGTGGACTGCCGCCGCTCACGGTCAGCGGCGGCAGTGTCAGCCTGGCCGAAGTCGGCGCACCGGACCTCAGCGCCCTGCTGGGCCTGGCCGACCGGCGGCTTTACTGTGCCAAGGCGGCCGGCCGCGACCGGCTGATCTGGCCGGGGCCGCTGGCCGACTGAACGCCCCGCCTATACTCCGGCAGGTATGACACCCAGAGAAGATATCTTTTTGCGCCGGGCACAGCGGCCCTACTTCGCTGCCCGGCGCCCTGGGCGGGGGGAGTCATGCTGACGGCGGCCGCCATTTTTCTGCTGACCCTGACCCTGGTGATCTGGCAGCCCAGGTTCCGCTGGCAGCCGAATGGCCTGGGCATCGGCTACAGCGCCCTACTGGGAGCCGCGCTGGCGCTGCTGAGCGGCGTGGTCAGCCCAGGCGATATTCCGGCCGTGTGGAATGTCGTCTGGAACGCCACAGTCACTTTCGTGGCCCTGATCATCATCAGTTTGCTGCTGGACGAGGCCGGGTTTTTCCACTGGGCGGCGCTGCATGTGGCCCGCTGGGGCGGGGGCAGCGGCCAGCGGCTTTTTGCGCTGGTGGTGCTGCTGGGCGCCGCCGTCTCGGCGCTGTTCGCCAACGACGGCACCGCACTGATCCTGACGCCGATCGTGCTGGCGACGCTGCGGACGCTGAAATTCTCACCGGCCGCCACGCTGGCTTTCGTACTGGCGACCGGCTTCATCGCGGACGCCGCCAGCCTGCCGCTGGTGATTTCCAATCTGGTGAATATCGTCTCGGCCGACTTTTTCGGTCTTGGCTTTGGTGAATACGCCGCCGTGATGGCCCCGGTGGACCTCGCAGCGGTGCTGGCGTCACTGGGAGCGCTGTTCTTGACCTTCCGCCGCGATCTGCCCAGCCGTTACAGCGTGGCCGAACTGCCTGCGCCGCAGAGCGCGGTCCGTGACCCGGCAGTGTTCCGGATGGGCTGGGCGGTGCTGGCGCTGCTGCTACTGGGCTATTTCTCGGCCGAACAGCTGGGGGTGCCGGTCAGCCTGATCACGGTGCTGGGCGCCGCGCTGCTGTGGTTCCCGGCGGCCCGCGGACAGGCGGTGGACACCCGGCGGGTGCTGGCCGGCGCACCGTGGCAGATCGTGGTGTTCTCGCTGGGCATGTATCTGGTGGTGTATGGCCTGCGCAACACCGGCCTGACCGACGTGCTGAGCGGCTGGCTGGGTGCCCTGGCCGGGCAGGGGCTCTGGGCGGCCACCCTGGGCACCGGCGTGCTGACGGCGCTGCTGGCCAGCGTGATGAACAACCTGCCGGGTGTATTGATCGGGGCCATCGCCATAGACGGCAGCGGAGCGCAGGGGCTGGTGCGCCAGGGGATGATTTATGCCAACGTGGTGGGCAACGACCTGGGCCCCAAGATCACGCCCATCGGGAGCCTGGCCACGCTGCTGTGGCTGCACGTGCTCTCGCAAAAAGGCATCCGGATCGGCTGGGGGCAATACATCCGCGCCGGCATCGCCCTGACCCTGCCGGTGCTGCTGGTCACGCTGGCGGCGCTGGCCTGGCGACTGGCCGTGCGAGGATAAAGGCCATGAAGATAGCCGTTTTCAGTGACGTGCACGGCAACCGTTTCGCGCTGGAAGCCGTCATCCGCGACATTGCCGACCAGCAGCCGGACGCTTGGGTCAACCTGGGCGATGGGCTCTACGGCGGAGCCGACCCGGCCGGTGCCTGGCAGCTGCAAAGAACTCTGCAGGAACGCTATGAGGCGCTGGAAGTACGCGGCAATACCGACGAGCGCCTGGCGCAGCCGCTGGCCGAGGTCACCGAAAAGCGCGCCATGCTGGAGTGGCTGCACGGCCAGCTGCCCCCGGAAGCTGTCCAGCATGTCGCCGGGCTGCCGCTGCGGGTCACGCTGGCAGGCGGCGCCGTGGTGTGCGGGCACGGCACACCGGACAGCGCCAGGGACTATCTGCTGTGGGACAAGGCTGCCGGCCGCTGGAAGACCGACGCCGAGGTGCTGGCTGCTCTGGGCGACCTGGCCGGCGAAGACAGCCCCGCCCGGGTGGTCGTGGTGGGCCACTCGCACCACGAGCATCTGCGGCAGATCGGCCGGCTGACGGTGGTCAACTGCGGTGCCGTCAGCCGCCAGAAAGATGGAAGCCCCCTGGCCCGCTGGGTGCTGCTGGAAAACGGAGAAGGTGAAGCCGCCGGCAGCTGGCAGGTACAGTTTCGCCGGGTCACCTATGACGTGGCCGCCGCCGCTGCCTGGGCCGAGGCGCACGCCCCGGGGGGCGGCAAGGAAGCCCGCCAGCTGCGAGCCGGACGCCCCTGACTCAGGCTCTGGGAACCAGCGCTCGGCTGGCCACATTGCACTTGCCCGCACCCGTTTCCGGATTCCGGGCGGCTGCACTACACTGGCTGCTTGTGCCCAGCTGTCACGCCGGGCCAGTCCAGTTCCAGGAGAGTGCGCTGCCTATGTCCACGCTTACACCCGACCAACCGCCCGCCGCTCAGCCCCGCTCCCGGCCCGCCGTGCCGATTGCCTGGCTGCTGCTGGGCATCCTGCTGCTGGCCTCTATCCTGCGGGCGCCGCTGCTGTCGGTCGGGCCGCTGGTCGGGGTGATCCGGCACGACCTGGGCCTTTCCGGCACCCTGATGGGCATGCTGGCCAGCCTGCCGGTGCTGGTCTTCGCTCTGGTGTCGCCTTTTGCGGCTGGGCTGTCGCGGCGCTACGGGCTGGAAACGACCCTGCTGGCTGCGTCGCTGCTGCTGCTCAGCGGGCTGCTGCTGCGCAGTGGCCTGCCCGGCGAGGCGGCGCTGCTGGCCGGCACGGCGGTGCTGTCGGCCGGTATTGCGCTGGGGAATGTGCTGCTGCCGGCCCTGGTCAAACGCAGCCTGCCGGAGCGGGTGGCGCTGGTCACCGGCATTCAGTCGGCCACCATGAGCCTGGTGGCCGGTATCGCGGCGGCCGTGGCTCTCCCGCTGTCGCACCTGGGCGGCTGGCGGCTCTCGCTGGGTATCTGGGCCCTGCCGGCGCTGCTGTCAGCGCTGGTCTGGGGTGGGCTGCGCCGCGGCTCCCGCCAGGCCCGCCTGGCCCCGGAGCCCCTGCCGCAAACCGGCGGTAACCTCTGGACACAGCCGGCCGCCTGGGTGCTCAGCCTCTTTATGGGCATTCAGTCGCTGGTGTTCTATTCGCTGGCCAACTTCATGCCTGCCATCCTAACCGAGCGCGGCATCAACCCGCTGGAAGCCAGCTGGTACAGCACGGTGATGCAGTGGGTTTCGCTGCTGGGTATCTTCGGTATCTCGCTGCTGGCGGGCCGGGTGCCGCGCCTGCAGGGCATTGCGGTCGGGTCGGCGGCCCTGACCCTCAGCGGGCTGCTTGGCCTATGGCTGGGCCCGCTGAACCTGGCCTGGCTGTGGGCCAGCCTGCTGGGCATCGGCTGCGCGGCCACTTTCTCACTGTCGCTGATTCTGTTCTCGGTGCGGACCCGTACCCCGCAGGCGGCCGCCTCGCTTTCGGGTATGGCGCAGGCGGTGGGCTATCTGGTGGCGGCCACCGGCCCGCTGGGCGCCGGCTACCTGTTCGACCGCACCGGCTCGTGGACCTCTTCCCTGCTGCTGCTGAGCCTGCTGCTGGCCACGCAGTGCGTTCTGGCCTGGTTCGCGGGGCAGTCGTCCTTTATCGGCAGCGCGGACGCCGGCTAAACCCAGCAGCAACTGTCAGGCTGCACAGTGGCCGCAGCTGGCATTCGCTGCTATGCTTCAGCCCTCAAGCTGACAAGGAGGGCTGAAGCATGCAGATGGATCTGAACGCCGACGCAGGCGAATCTTTCGGCAACTGGACCGCCGGCAACGACCAGCAGCTGTTTCCCGAACTGACCAGCGTCAATCTGGCGCTGGGCTTTCATGCGGGCGACCCCGTCATTCTGCAGGCCGCCGTGGCGCTGGCGCAGAGCTGCGGCCTCGGCATCGGCGCTCACCCCGGTTATCCGGACCTGCAGGGCTTCGGGCGGCGCGCCATGAGCCTCAGCCCGGACGAGATTTACGCGGCGACCGTTTATCAGCTCGGGGCGCTGGGAGCTTTTTTGCAGCTGGTCGGTGCTCCCCTGCAACACGTCAAGGCTCACGGCGCCCTGTACATGCGCATCCATGAAGACCCGGTGGCCGGCGAAGCATTCTGCCGGGCGGTCCGCGAGCTGGTGCCGCAGGCCGGCATGGTCACGCTGGCCGGGCCAGCCGGCGAGGCCCTCACCCGGCAGGCACAGGCCCAGGAGCTGACCGTGTGGCGCGAGGCTTTTCCCGAGCGGGCCTATATCGAAAGTGGGCAACTGGCACCCCGCTCATTGCCGGGCAGCTCCATCCACGACCCGGAAGAAGCCGCCCGGCGCGCCGCCGAGATGGCCCGCGGGCAGGTGACCACCTTAGAAGGCCGGCAGCTGGGGCTGCAGGTGGACACGCTCTGCATTCACGGCGACAATCCCAGAGCGGTCGAGATTGCCCGGGCCATTCGCGCCCGGCTGGCGGAAGATGGGGTCACGCTGACCGCACTGGCCGCAGGAGAAACGGAAAGCGATGCAGGCCCACTACTGGCACGACACTGAGCCCGAGCAGCTGCCCGCGCTGGCCCAGGCCCTGCTGCATAGCGGGCTGCCGGGGCTGCTGGACGCTGTTCCGGCCTACGAATCGCTATACATAGAATTCGACAAGCGGGCGCTGACGCTGGACACCCTGACCGGGTGGCTGGCCGCCTGGACCCCCGGCAACAACGAAGCCGCTGGCCGGCTGGTCGAAATCCCAGCCTGCTACGACGGCGAGGACCTGGCCGCCGCAGCCGAGTTCAGCGGCCTGAGCCCCGCCGAGGTGGCCGCGCGGCACAGCGAGCAGACCTACCGGGTACGGGCCCTGGGGTTCGTGGCCGGCTTTCCCTTTATGGAAACCACCCCGCCGGAATTGCAGCTGCCACGCCGGGCGGCGCCGCGCGCCCGCGTTCCGGCACACTCGCTGGCAGTGGCCGGCGCCCAGACCGGCATCTACCCAGTCGAGGCACCCGGCGGCTGGAACCTGCTGGGCCGCACCCTGCAGGCCGCTTACGACCCGCGCCGCGAGCCCGCTTTTCTGGTGCAGCCGGGCGACCGGGTCCGCTTCGTGCCGCAAGCCCCAGGCGCGCCGCCCCTGGCGCCCATTCAGCCGCTGGACCTGCTCCCGACCGCACCGCAGTTTCCGCTCCTGCGGGTGGAACGTCCGGGTGCCCTCAGCCTGGTGATGAACCGGGGCCGCTTTCAGACTGGGCGCTTCGGGCTGGTGCGCTCGGGGCCGCTGGACCCCCAGGCTGCGGCGCTGGCCACCGAACTGCTGGGCAACCCGGCAGATGCGCCGCTGCTGGAACTGCATCTGCGCGGCCCCGAACTGACCGTGTTGCAGGAGTGCTGGCTGGCCGTGACTGGCCTGGGGCTGACGGCCCTGCTGGACGGCCAGCCGCAGCCGCCTTACAGCGCTTTCCGGGCACAAGCGGGGCAGCGGCTCCACTTCCGGCCCAACGGCCAGGGACGGGTCAGCTACCTGGCTGTGGCCGGCGGCTTCGAGGCGGCTGGCTTTATGGGCAGCGCCAGCACCGACCTCAAGGGCGGACTGGGCCGGCCGCTGCAGGCAGGACAACTGCTGGGCAGCGCGCAGCCCCGGCACCTGCGGCGGGCACGGCAATTTCTGCCGTGGTGGGTGCGGCAGTCAGCTGGACAGACGGCACCGCTGGAGCTGCGCCTCATCCCAGTGGCAGCCGGCGAGCCGCCCGAACCGGCATTGCTGGGGTTCAGTTACCGGGTGCGCGACCTCGACCGGATGGCCGCACGGCTGGACGGCCCCACCGTTCCGGGCGGCGAGATCGTCTCGGAAGGTTCTCCGGTCGGCACGGTGCAACTGCCGCCGGGCGGAGTGCCCATCATTCTGCTGAATGACAAAGGCACCCTGGGCGGCTACCGGCGGGGCGGGCGCATCCACCCGGACGACCTGCCGCAGTTGGTCCAGAGCCTGCCGGGCCGCGAAGTACGATTTATAGCAGGTGATACCTTTTAGGCGCACTCACGCTTCATATGCTGACCAGGCAAATTTAATACCAGCTAAAACGCAAAACTTTCCACGTTTCGCCCTTCAAACGCCAGTGAGCCTCCTATGACCACCCCAAAATCCAAAGAACACAACTGGAGCGTCCTGCTGGGCGCCGCTTTCCTGATGGCGACTTCGGCCATCGGCCCCGGCTTCCTGACCCAGACTTCGGTCTTTACCCAGCAGCTGCTGGCCAGCTTCGGCTTCGTCATCCTGGTCTCCATCATCATTGACCTGATCGTGCAGACCAATATCTGGCGAATCATCGCCGTGACCGGCCGCCGCACCCAGGACACGGCCAACGCGGTGCTGCCGGGCCTGGGCACCCTGCTGGCCGCCCTGATTGTGATTGGCGGGCTGGCTTTCAATATCGGCAACGTGGGCGGCGCTGGGCTGGGCCTGAATGTCGTGACCGGCCTCAGTCCGGTGTTGAGCGCCGTTCTCAGCGCCGCGTTCGCCATTGGCATTTTCCTGTACAAGGAAGCCGGACAGGCAATGGACCGCCTCGCGCAGCTGCTGGGCGGCGTCATGATTCTGCTGACGCTGTATGTGATGTTTACGTCGCACCCGCCTTACGCCGAGGCGGCCCTGCGCACGTTCGCTCCCCTCAAGTTCGACCTGTTTGCCATCATCACCCTGGTGGGCGGCACCGTGGGCGGTTACATCACTTTTGCCGGAGGACACCGCCTGCTGGACGCCGGCATCAAGGGCGTCGAAGCGCTGCCCAGCGTGAACCGTGGCGCGACTTCTGCCATCCTAATTGCCTCGCTGATGCGGATTCTGCTGTTTCTGGCCGCCCTAGGCGTGGTCAGTGCCGGGGCCACCCTTGACCCGGCCAACCCGGCTGCGTCCGTCTTCCAGATCGCGGCCGGTGAGGTGGGCTACCGCATTTTCGGCGTGGTGATGTGGGCGGCCGCCATTACCTCGGTCGTTGGCTCCGCGTATACCAGCGTGTCGTTTATCCGCTCGCCGCACCCCACCATTGAGCGCTATCACACCGGCATCACGGTGGCCTTTATCCTGCTCTCGACGGCGGTGTTTGCCGCGGTGGGCCGGCCGGTGACTATCCTGCTGGCTGTAGGCGCGCTCAACGCCCTGATTTTGCCGGTGGCGCTGGGCACCATGCTGGTCGCTGCCCAGCGCCGTAACTTGGTGGGCAACTACCGGCACCCGGCCTGGATGACTTGGAGCGGCTGGCTGGTGGTGGTGGCAATGACGGTACTGAGCGTCCGCACTATCCTGACCACACTGCCGCAGCTGTTCAGCTGACCGCCCCCCGGCCTTCCGCTTGCCGCGCGTAGGACTTCAGCAGGTCCTGCGCTGCGTCAGCGTGCAGCTGCTCAACCAGCGCTCCGCCAAAGGTGGCGACCGAGCGTCCCTCCGCCCGCGCTGCTTCCCAGGCAGCCAGCAGCGCGCGGGCCTGCTCGGCTTCGGTGTCTGTCACCCCAAATTCCTGATTGGCCGCCTGCACCTGTGAGGGGTGAATCACCGTTTTTCCGGCAAAGCCCAGGTCGCGGCCCTGGCGGCATTCCTGCTGGAACCCAGCGTCGTCGCGAACATTGTTGTAGACCGCATCCAGGGGCACCCGTCCGTGGGCACGGGCGGCCAGCACTATCAGACTGAGCGCCTGTATGAGCGGCAGCCGCTCCGGATGGGGCCGGGTATGCAGGTCACGGGCCAGGTCGTTGGTCCCGGCGATCAGTCCGGCTACCCGGCCATGTGCGGCAATCTCAGGGGCTCGCAGCACGCCCAGCGGGGTCTCGATCATGGCCCAGAGCGGCCAGGCTCCCGGCAGGTTATCCAGCAGCTGCGGCGTTTCCACTTTGGGCAGCACCACGCCGCTGGGCCCAGCTGCCTGTGCCAGGGCAAGGTCTTCCCGGTGCCAGGGAGTATCTGGCGCATTGAGACGCAGCAGGACCGGGCAGGGCCAGTTCTGTGCCAGGGCCGCAGCGACCTGCTCACGCGCTGCAGCCTTATGTTCCGGCGCTACAGCATCTTCCAGATCCAGGATGACTGCGTCGGCTCCCAGAGTGCGGGCCTTTTCGAGAGCCCTGAGATTATCGGCAGGAACATACAGCACGCTGCGCCAGGAAGAAGAGGTCATGGGCTCAGGCTAACCGGCCTGAGCGCAAGAAGAAACAGAAGGGGGTAAGAGCAATTTTTTGACTATGTTTGACTGCTAAAAGTTAAGCCGAATGGACTCAATTTTAGTCTTCAATACCGACACCTTTGGGCCATTTTGGGCCTTTTTCAAGCCTGCGGAGAGGCAAAACCGATACCGACACCTTTGGGCCGTTTGGCCATTTTTTTCCCGACACCTTTGGGCCGTTTTGCGGCTTCAAAGCTGTCCAGCACGCAAATGGCCCTGTCCCTTGTTGTTGTTTTCTTTTATCTTTAAAAAAGAAAAAACAACAACAAGGCAGCAGACTCAAGCGGAGGCGGCATGGCACACAACACAATTCGAGGACTGGACACCATACGCGATACTCGGTCGCTGGCCCGGTTCGGCATCACCAGCATTCAGGTGCGGCTCTCGCAGGAGGAGGCGCTTCGCTGGGAAAGCAACTTCAGCATCGCTGGCCGGCGCTACCATTTGCAAGGTTTTGCCGACCTGGGGCGGCCCCGCGGAATTGACACCGATGTGATCACGGGCCTGGAAGCCATCTTTGCCCTGCGTGGTTTCCCAGAGGACAACACCATCATCACCAGCGGGTATGAGCTGGCGCAGTCGGCTCATATGCCGGACAATGGCCGCACTTACGAGCGAATCCGAGAAAGCTTGCTGAGGTACTGGCGCACCGGCTTTCTGGTGCGGGAAGGCTTTGAACAGCCGGGTGGAAAGGGCGGCACCACCTACTACAACGAGACTCTGGGGTTTTTCGAGAAGATCAGTTTCTGGGAGCAGGGCATCCGAACGGGCGATGTTGAACAGACGTCCCTATCGCGTGATAAGACCCTCCGCATCGTGCTGACGCCTGAATTTGCCGAAAGCTTGCGGAGCGGGTACATTCATCAGCTTGACCGCGCCCTGCTGCGGCAGATTGAGCAGCCGCCGGCCCGCGCGCTCTACCGGTTGCTGTCTGCCCACCGCCAGCAGGACGACGGTACCCAAGCTGATCAGCTGGCAGTGAATTTGAGCGACTGGCGCGAGGCCTGTGGCATCCAGGATACCCGGCCCAGCAAGGTCCTGCGGAGCCTACAGGCGGCCCACGATGAGCTGACAGCAGGATACCTGACAGAAGTGGAAATTGCCGGCAGAGGGCAGAAAACCCGGCTGACCTATCACTTTCGCCAGCAGGGAGACCCAGACCCGGCGCTGGTTCAGCTTTTGCTGGACGCTGAATTCGGCCTCAGTATTCCAGTCGCGCAGCAGTTTGCTGCCGAATATCCGGACCGGGTAGAAAAGGCCATCCGTTTCGTGCAGGCCCGCCAGTATGCAGGGCACCCACCAGTCCGGAGCCCAGCTGGCCTGCTGCGCCGGGTTTTGGAAGACCGCGAACGCTATTTGCTGGATGAACCGGAGCTGGAATCTGGAGCTGAGCTGGTGCCCACCGCAGTGTCTCCGCTTCCCGACGCTGAGTGGGAGGCAGAGCAGGCTGCCCGCAACGAGGCCCTGTTGCAAGCTCTACCCGCCGAGCAGTGGCGAGCTTGCCGGGCATCGCTGAAACTGGTCTTAGGAAACCATTTTTCGGCCGCTGAATGGAAACACTTTGAGCAAGCGTGTCTGGATGGTCAGTGGGGCGCAGCAGAATTGTTACAGGAAGCGACTCGAGCTGCCGCGCGTCTGGAGATGCAGGAATTTGTTGCGGACCTCCAGAAGGCGCTTCAAGGCTAAGGAAAG
Source organism: Deinococcus sp. Marseille-Q6407 (assembly GCF_946848805.1). Lineage (NCBI taxonomy): Bacteria > Thermotogati > Deinococcota > Deinococci > Deinococcales > Deinococcaceae > Deinococcus > Deinococcus sp. Marseille-Q6407. Next base: position 222,065 of record NZ_CAMPFU010000004.1, on the reverse strand, counting down.
AAGCGTTTAGCCTTCTCTCCCCTAGCTAACAAGCGTCAGGCTCATAAGTTGCACCTTGCATAGCTGAGCGAATAGCCGTGCTGGTGGAGGAATTCTTGCTCTTTTTGAATTTGGCTCAGCAGGTGGTTCAGCCTGACTTCGGGGAAGAGGGTATGTAGGGCCAAGCGGGCTGCCTCTTTCAGGGTCATGTCCTCAGAGCGGTACAGCATGGTCAGGGTGAAGGCCAGGAAGACCATCAAAATCCAGCGGTCCAGACCCCTGGCAGTTCGCAGCGCGAACTGCGCCAACCCAAACTGATGCTTTCCCTCCTTAAAAAAGGATTCCAGCGCCCAGCGCCGTTTTCCTTCGGCCAGGATGTCATCCCCCTCTAACAGCTCAGACGACACCGCGAAGAATTCGCGGTCCCCACGGTCCATCCTCCCCAGAGACAGCGTTTCCAGAGGCCAGTTGGCGAGGTTGACGTACCCCCCATGCGGACAGTCCGCCACCGTCACCCGCCCAGGATGGTCCGTGCGCCGGTTGCTCCTCACACCCACCACGAACTCGAAACCGAGGCGCTGCACACCTTCCAGAAAGACAGCGGCTTCAAAGCCGCTGTCCGCTAGGACACGTACCCGGAAACGTTTCTTGATGAAGTCCGGCACCTCTTCCACCGTGGTCAGATCCACGCTGAGCCGCATTCGAGGTCTACGTTTGTGACGAGCTGTATCCAGCAGGATGCGCCACTGGAAGTCCTGCATCTCTTCCCAGCAGCGGTCTGAATCCCAGTCATAGACGTTGAAGAAGCGACTCAGTGCACTGGGACTGACTCCCTCTGCCTGGCTGAACTTGGTCTTCTGACCTGGACTGTGGAAAAGGTGCAGCGAAGCCTCCAGGCTTCGCCGTTGGTACAGCGTCTCTGGAATGTCCAGAATCCGCTGTGAGAGAATATGGGCGCGCTCCCCTGAAGCCTGTTTGTACACACTTCCAGAATTTCAGCTCTGGGAGCGCTTTTTGTCCGCCTATTCAGGTGCAAGTTCTGAGAAAAAGGTTCTCCGCGTTCCAAATAAAATTCAGGTAGTGGCTGCATCAACGTGACAAGTTGTATCGGTGGAAGGCCAGAGTCAGGCTGGCTTCGAGCATTTCGTCCGTCTTCGAGAAAGACAACGACTTACGAACAAGCCGACCCAGCCGCTGTCTCAGCGTGCAGTTCAATCGTTCGACATGATTCGTTTCTCCCTTCCGGGTTAGCCGCTTTACCCCCAAGAGCGGTTCATCGTAGGCTCGCCACAGATCGGTGCAAAACGTCCCTTTCAGTCGCTGCTCAAGGGACAATGGTAAGCGTTCCCAGAGCTTGAACGCTGTTTGCTCACTGCGGTCACCCAATACCCAGGCCAGCACCCTGCGGGTGCTGCGCTCCAGGGCAATCCAGATCCACCTCGTCTGTTTTTTCTTGGCAACGAAGGTCCACATTTCATCCAGCTCAATGACCACTTCTTCTGGAGGTGTCATGCAGACTGTACCAGTCTGCATCACTTCACGGGCCCCTTTTTTATCCACCGGATCACGGTGTTGCGGTGAACACCAAAGACGCGCTGTACTCCTCTCAGACTCATCCGCTCGTGGACAGCATCAAGAATTTGTTGCCGGGTCGCTTCACTGTGCGCTATAGGGCGGGCCTCCGGGTGGAAACGACGGCCACAACCCTTACATAAGTAGGTCTGGGTGCCATTTTTGGCCCTCCCATTTTTGACAGTGTGTGTGCTTTGACAGGCTGGGCACTCCGGCATCCTGTCAGTAGATCACGTTGGTACAGCCACTACCAAAATTCAATAACCACGAATAAAGCTAGCAGCGCCACCAAATCTTAGCATTGGTGGCGCTTTTAAATGGATGACAGACTGGCCGTTAGCTCATTCAATCCCAGGTGGGACGTCTTTTTGTTAGCGTAGCCCGACCTCAGAACGCACCTGGCTTTCCTCGCCCTCAAACCGCACTTTGCCTGGGCCTGCCTTGGAGCTTTCCGAATCGTCTGGCCTTTAGCCCAAAAGGCAGATTCCCATATTGTCTCCGCAGAGCATATCTCCACAGGTTGTGCGACGTAGCCTGCTGCCCCCTCCCGCCCAGGCCAGGGCATGAGAGATTTGCGGAGGGCCACTCCACGTTTCTGTCATACGTCGGGGGCCCGGCGCTCCGATAGTGGGAGCATATGAAACTTCTCACTCACAGAGGCCTGACCCCCCGCGCTCATGGCGTCGTCGATTATCTGGCATGCGCAGGCATGTTCTTTTTGCCCGGCGCGCTGGGCCTGCCCAAAAAGACGCAGCGGGCCTCGCAGGGCGCTGCCCTGGCTTATCTGGGTGTGGCCGCGCTCACCGACTATCCGCTGGCTTTGCGGCGGGTCATTCTATTTCAGGTCCACGGGCGAACTGAGCTGCTCAGCGTGCCGTTGCTGGCACTGATGCCTCGGCTGCTGGACGCAGAGACCGACCGAGAAACACAATATTGGCGCGCTCTGGCAGCGCTGGTCTCTACGGCTTATCTGAGTACCGACTGGAAGGCAGACCCGGACGAGTAAGCTTTCCTGCCGCTCACTTTAAACGAGGGCTAACAGGTCACGAGGGACGGTCAGGAAAAAGCCCTACTCTGATACAGCCATTGCCATTAGGCTGTCACAGACAAGTTTTTACTGAGGTACATTCAGCTGTCCACAGACGGCGGGCAAAAGGTACGCTATCCGCCAAGGCTCCGACCGGCTTTCACCTATAAAACCAGCGTCCCCACTGTCTGAAGTAGGGACGCCGGCGTTTACAACACAGTATTGATATAGGAAAAGGCCTCTGGAACAGTTGTTACCTTACTGCTGGCCAGGACGCGCAATGGCGTTGCGCTCGATGATGTCCTTGAGCAGCTGCTTGGCCTGCTGAACATCCTCGGTCTGGACAAAAGCACTCTGCTTCTGCGCGCCGCGCACTGGGCCCTGTGGGCCTACGCTCTGGGGAGCAATGCCGGTAGTGTAGCTCTCACCGACCGGATATACCTCGTCCTCGCCGGGCAATGGCAGCGCTTGGCAGGCAGTGAAGTTCTGCTGGGGCAGCTCGCCACTGGTGAAGTAATGGGCCACCGGATAATCCACGCAGTCGGTGTCATAGGGGAATGCCGTGTGTTTGGCTTCGTTGTCCACCATCAGCAGTTTGGCGTTTGGCAAAGACTTCCAGGCGCTGATGGCCCCTTCGCGCGGCGTGGCCGGGTCGCTCTCGGTGTGCAGCATCAGGATGGGCGGCATGCTCGCCGGGGTCGCGGGGCGCTTGGCGGTGGGCTCCCCCCAGTAGATGCAGGGTTCTTCGGTGTACTGGCCACCGATCAGCGGATATTTCTGCGCCAGCTGGGTGCCCAGATCCACCCAGTGCTGTGGGTCACGGGTGCTCGGCGTATCGTTGCACTTCACTGCCGTGAAGGTGGCGTTAGAGCTGCTCAGCTCCAGCGGATAGGAAGCGCCGTCTTCAAGTTCGAAGAACGCTTCAGCCAGTGGCAGGGCCAACTGCTGGGCAACCTTGTTCACCTGGGCATTCTGAGCGAACTGGTGCTTTTCGAGCAGCGGAGCCAGGCTGTCCATGTCTTTAGCCCCTGGATTCGCTTTCAGCACATCGCTGACGCCACGGGCGGCCACCAGATGCAACGAATTCTCGGTGATGCCGTCATCGGTGTACATATTCTGGATAATGCTGCCACCCGCGTAGCCCTGCAACGCGTACTTCAGGTTGGGCGGGAGAGCGTCATAGGTGGCATACACTTCTTCCTTAGTCTGCCCCAGTTCGAACAGGTCGTTATGACGGGCCGCGAAGTACAGCGACACATCCCGGAAAGCACGCTCGAAGCCCAGCGGCTGCATCAGGAAGGATTCTTCTAGGGTCTTGTCGAAAGCAGTGTTGCCGTCCAGCACCATCCGGCCAGTCTGTTCCGGGAACAGCTTGGCGTACCAGGAGCCGAGCCAGGTGCCATACGAGTAGCCGATGTAGTTGAGCTTCTTATCCCCCATCAGCTGACGGGCCAGATTCAGGTCACGGGCCGTTTGTTCGGTGTTTACGAAGCGGCTCATGGGCGACTTCTGGCAGGCGGCGGCCACCAGACGGGCATTGCGCAGCTGCTTGTCAGTGTTCTCCTTGCTGCGGTCATAGCTGGGGTTGTTCACCGATTCCAGCTCACGGTTGGCTCCGCAGCTGATCAGGCTGCTGTCACCCACGCCGCGCGGCGAGAAGCCGACCAAGTCGTACTGCTCGCTCAGGCGCTTGAGTTCGGCGCCGGCCTGGGTGCTGGTATCGGCCTTGTCCCAGAGGTAGCCAAAGACCGCGCCAAAGAGCAGCCCGTCACCACCAGGGCCACCTGGGTTGAAGAAGATGGCGCCCTGGCGCTGGTCCGGCTTGGCCGCCGTCACGCGCAGCAGGCTGACGCTGGCTTCACCGTGGGAAGGGTTGTTCCAGTCCATCGGCACCCGGATATCGGCGCACTGCATCCGGTCACCCAGGTCCTTGGCGACCTTCGGGCTGATGACAGTGGGGTCACACTTTTCCCAGTTGAGCTTCTGGTTCTGAATCTGTTGCAAAGCCTCTTTGTTGCTGCCTTCCACCGTCGGGGCGCCCCGGCCCCCACAGGCGGTCAGGGCCAGGGTCACCGCACCCAGCACACCGAAATAAGATTTTTTCATGTCCCGCTCAGTGTACCATTAAAAACACCATAGAAGTTAAGTGATAGCTCAGTACCTCTGCAGCGGCCAGTCACCCCCGCCCGGCCGATCCTGTGCGCCTCTTGGCGCTTCCTTCAGGGGGGCCTGGAGCGGGGAGCGCAGATCCAAAATAGCCGGGGCCTGTATGGCTGGCCGAACCGTTATCTCAAGCAGGAGATGCTTCTCTCCAGCGCGGTACGCCTGAGCGAAGGTCAGCGGCTCTCCGGAGAAAACGGCCAGAACCTGATACTGCCCAGGATTCATCCGGGTGGTTGGCAGACTGACTGGGAGAGTTGTTCCAGCAACAGTCCTCTGGGAGCGTTGCAGCAGACCGAGCTTGCCATCCGGCCGGCGGAGGAGCAGGGTCAGATACCCGCTCTGGGTTGCTTTGACCTCCAGCTTGAAAGTCTCACCCTGACGGACACTGGGCGCCAGGATCTGGCGAGCGGCGGAGGCTGGTCCCAGGACAGTCGCCGAAACCGGAAAGGACCCTGACTGAGCGAAACTGCTTCCCAGGACCAGACACAGCGCGAGACAGAAGACCTTGTTCATCATTCGCAGTATTGCGGAGCTGGATGACGGAGAGCTGAATGCCCAGGCAGCCTCGGAAAATATAGATCTCCCCAGTACTCATAAGTTGCACCTTGCATAGCTGAGCGAATAGCCGTGCTGGTGGAGGAATTCTTGCTCTTTTTGAATTTGGCTCAGCAGGTGGTTCAGCCTGACTTCGGGGAAGAGGGTATGTAGGGCCAAGCGGGCTGCCTCTTTCAGGGTCATGTCCTCAGAGCGGTACAGCATGGTTAGGGTGAAGGCTAGAAAGACCATCAGAATCCAGCGGTCCAAACCCCTGGCAGTTCGCAGCGCGAACTGCGCCAACCCAAACTGGTGCTTACCTTCCTTAAAGAAGGATTCCACCCCCCAGCGATGCGCACCCTCAGCAACGATCTCGTCCCCCTCCAGCAGTTCAGACGACACCGCGAAGAATTCGCGGTCCCCACGGTCCATCCTCCCCAGAGACAGCGTTTCCAGAGGCCAATTGGCGAGGTTGACATACCCTCCGTGCGGACAATCCGCCACTGTCACCCGCCCAGGATGATCCGTGCGTCGGTTGCTCCGCACACCCACCACGAACTCGAAACCTAGACGCTGCACGCCTTCCAGAAAAACAGCGGCTTCAAAGCCGCTGTCCGCTAGGACACGTACCCGGAAACGTTTCTTGATGAAGTCCGGCACCTCTTCCAGTAGGTCGAGCGCCAGAGTGACGGGCGTGCTGGTGTGCTTGCCCTGGTAGACCCGGTAAGAAATGGGGAACTTCAGTTCCCCATACTCGGCAAACAGGACGACCAGGTGGATGCCATGTCTACCGTTGTACACACTGACAAAGGGCAACTGAGTTCCCACCTTTTCCACCGTGGTCAGATCCACACTGAGCCGCAACCGAGGTCGGCGTTTGGAGTGAGCTACGTCCAACAAAATGCGCCACTGGATGTCCTGCGTCTCGTCCCAGCAACGGTCTGAATCCCAGTCATAGACGTTGAAGAAGCGACGCCGTTTAGGGCCTAGCGAGGTTGTGCGCGAGTACAGCCAGAACGACGCGGAGCTTGAGTGACGCCAGAGTTTTGGTCTGAACGGAACGAATTTGCGCTTCTACGAGCGCAGGGTAGTGGCTGTACCAACGTGATCTACTGACAGGATGCCGGAGTGCCCAGCCTGTCAAAGCACACACACTGTCAAAAATGGGAAGGCCAAAAATGGCACCCAGACCTACTTATGTAAGGGTTGTGGCCGTCGTTTCCACCCGGAGGCCCGCCCTATAGCGCACAGCTCAGAACTTGCACCTGAATAGGCGGACAAAAAGCGCTCCCAGAGCCGAAATTCTGGAAGTGTGTACAAACAGGCTTCAGGGGAGCGCGCCCATATTCTCTCACAGCGGATTCTGGACATTCCAGAGACGCTGTACCAACGGCGAAGCCTGGAGGCTTCGCTACACCTTTTCCACAGTCCAGGCCAGAAGATCAAATTCAGCCAAGCTGAAGGAGCCAGCCCCAGTGCACTGAGTCGCTTACGCCGTTTAGGGCTGACCGACCACTGTTGAAGTGCGTCTCAGGCACATAAAAATAGAGACGACATGGCTAAATATCGTCTCCACCATAGTTTAGGACGTCGACACGTCATTCGCCACCTCTATCTCTGGGCCAGGAAGCACTTCAGTGACCGGAAATCCTGCCAGCACCAGAAGGTCACAGATGCCATGCTGGTTGCTCTGCTGCTCTCCCGTCTCATCTTCAAGCATCCATTTGCTTCCATCTGGTGGAACATCCTCAAGGAAGACCGTCCCGGTCTTCCTTCCTACACACAGGCTTACACCAGGGGCATCAAGCTTTTACCACTCTTGGAACATGTTGCCAGCCCAGCTCAGCCGTGCGCCGAGGTTGTGATTGATTCGATGCCCCTCCCCATTTGCCGTCCCAAACGCACTCATCTTTGTCAATTCCCAGGAGCAAAGTGGGGTTTCGGAACTCAGGGTGAGTTCTTCGGATACAAGTTGCACGCCTGGGTCACACCAGGTGGACAAATCGTTCAGTACGTCATCCGACCTGCAAACCTCCACGACGTTACGGTGAGTTACGAGCTGAATCTCAGGTGGCCAGAGTTTGAAGGCCCAACCATCATTGGCGACAAAGGCTATTGCTGTCTAGGCTACGTGTATCCACCCAAGAAGAACACCAAATACGACACGGGATGGCGAGAATCTCGCCATCCCAGAATTCGCAAACGCATTGAAACGGTCTTCTCTGCGCTCGGGTAGTGGCTGCATCAACGTGACAAGTTGTATCGGTGGAAGGCCAGAGTCAGGCTGGCTTCGAGCATTTCGTCCGTCTTCGAGAAAGACAACGACTTACGAACAAGCCGACCCAGCCGCTGTCTCAGCGTGCAGTTCAATCGTTCGACATGATTCGTTTCTCCCTTCCGGGTTAGCCGCTTTACCCCCAAGAGCGGTTCATCGTAGGCTCGCCACAGATCGGTGCAAAACGTCCCTTTCAGTCGCTGCTCAAGGGACAATGGTAAGCGTTCCCAGAGCTTGAACGCTGTTTGCTCACTGCGGTCACCCAATACCCAGGCCAGCACCCTGCGGGTGCTGCGCTCCAGGGCAATCCAGATCCACCTCGTCTGTTTTTTCTTGGCAACGAAGGTCCACATTTCATCCAGCTCAATGACCACTTCTTCTGGAGGTGTCATGCAGACTGTACCAGTCTGCATCACTTCACGGGCCCCTTTTTTATCCACCGGATCACGGTGTTGCGGTGAACACCAAAGACGCGCTGTACTCCTCTCAGACTCATCCGCTCGTGGACAGCATCAAGAATTTGTTGCCGGGTCGCTTCACTGTGCTCAGAACTTGCACCTGAATAGGCGGACAAAAAGCGCTCCCAGAGCTGAAATTCTGGAAGTGTGAATCAACCGGTTTCAGGGGAGCGCGTCCGTATTTTCGCACAGCAGGTTCTGGATATTCCAGAGACGCTGTACCAACGGCGAAGCCTGGAGGCTTCGCTGCACCTTTTCCACAGTCCAGGTCAGAAGACCAAGTTCAGCCAGGCAGAGGGAGTCAGTCCCAGTGCACTGAGTCGCTTCTTCAACGTCTATGACTGGGATTCAGACCGCTGCTGGGAAGAGATGCAGGACTTCCAGTGGCGCATCCTGCTGGATACAGCTCGTCACAAACGTAGACCTCGAATGCGGCTCAGCGTGGATCTGACCACGGTGGAAAAGGTGGGAACTCAGCTGCCCTATGTCAGTGTCTACAACGGCAGGCACGGCATCCATCTGGTGGTCCTGTTCGCCGAATATGGGGAACTGAAGTTCCCCATTTCTTACCGGGTCTACCAGGGCAAGTACACCAGCACCCCGGTCACACTGGCCCTCGACTTGCTGGAAGAGGTGCCAGACTTCGTGGGGAAGCGCTTTCAGGTCTGCGTACTGGCGGACAGTGGATTCGAATCCGCTGTCTTTCTGGACGGTGTGCAGCGCCTTGGTTTCGAGTTCGTGGTGGGTGTGAGGAGCAACCGGCGCACGGACCATCCTGGGCGGGTGACGGTGGCGGACTGTCCGCATGGGGGGTACGTCAACCTCGCCAACTGGCCTCTGGAAACGCTGTCTCTGGGGAGGATGGACCGTGGGGACCGCGAATTCTTCGCGGTGTCGTCTGAGCTGTTAGAGGGGGATGACATCCTGGCCGAAGGAAAACGGCGCTGGGCACTGGAGTCGTTTTTCAAAGAAGGGAAGCATCAGTTTGGGTTGGCGCAGTTCGCGCTGCGAACTGCCAGGGGTCTGGACCGCTGGATTTTGATGGTCTTCCTGGCCTTCACCCTGACCATGCTGTACCGCTCTGAGGACATGACCCTGAAAGAGGCAGCCCGCTTGGCCCTACATACCCTCTTCCCCGAAGTCAGGCTGAACCACCTGCTGAGCCAAATTCAAAAAGAGCAAGAATTCCTCCACCAGCACGGCTATTCGCTCAGCTATGCAAGGTGCAACTTATGAGTGAAGCCATGAACCACGGCTCCAAGCACCAGAAAATTGATGGGCGTTTCCCCATGCTCCCAATTGGTGCGGTCCAGACTCAGCAACACCTTCCCCGGTGGAAGATGGACAACGAGCAGAGCGATGAAAAAGTCCATGTCCAGCTGCTCATCCCGGAAGGTGCGGTCTGCCCGCCTTTTCTTAGCCTGGGGCATGCTGATACCCGGCATGTGGGCACTCAGGTCGTGATGATTGATGCTCCTCGCGGCAATCATCGCCAGAAGGACGTCAATCAAGCGCTGAAGGGTGTCAATGCGGAGATGACTGGCGTGCGCTTTGAAGTGCTGGGTGAGTGCGGTAGCCTGCTGAGCAGCGGATTCTGTTGTTTTCACACTCTCAGGAAACCGTGAACAGTCGGCCCCATCAAGCTTGATGGGGCCGACTGTTGGTTTTTGCCGTCTGGAACGAGGTCAAACTGAAGTTGTCACCTACTGAGCATGAGCAGTTTCGCGGGCCGCCAGGAACTGAACTCTACGAGCGCTACTTCTTCGGCGACCCGGTGCGGATACACTCGGCGCTGTACGAGGTGTACGACAGCAGCGAAGCGGTGGCACGGATTGCGGAGTTTTTGAAGCGGAGAGATTGACCGTGGCGCGCATGGACATTCGCTTTTTTTCGTTCGTTGCCGACGATGAAACCGATTGCTACATCCTGGCGCTGGGAGAGGATGAAGAATCCGCTCTGATGTTGGAACTTGCCTACCACTTCGACGATCAGGACAAAAAATTGGGTTGAGACACTTACTGCATTGTTACGCCGGAGCAGACCACCTTTTATGGAGGCATTCAGACATGCACGCTCAGCCCGGAACGCCTGACCATTGCCCTGAGTCTGGAAGCGTCGGATGTGCTGGAAACGTCAGGCTATGACCTGTCTCTTCATCTCCGTGCCGATGAGCAGCAAGCCCTAGCCAATGCTCTCGCCGTCATTTTCGATGTTCGGAAAGGCCGCCCCGAACTTGTCATTAGCGAGGCAATTCCATGACCCACAAACCCAACATCATCCGCATCGCCCAGGCCATTTTTACCGTTTCCAACCTGGATGCCAGCAAGGAATTTTACGTTGACCTGCTGGGTATGAACGTGCTGCACGAGGAAAGCGGCGCCCTGTACCTGCGCGGCGTGGAAGACCGCGAGTGGACGCTCAAGCTCGAACAGTGCCAAGATGGCGAGTCGCCTCGCGTGCGTCACCTCGGCTACCGGATGCGCGACGAGGCGAGTCTGGACGCGCTGCTCGCCCTCGCCGACGCGCAGGGGCTGCCGCACCGCTGGGAAGGGGAACTCGACCGGCCTCGCATGCTGCGGATGCAAGACCCCTTCGGCATCCCACTGACCTTCTACCACGAGGTCAAGACGTACCCGTGGCTGTTGCAGGACTACCACCAGCACCGGGGGCCGGGGCTTCAGCGCGTGGACCACTGCAACGTGCGGGTGCCGGATGTGAAGGCGACGCTCGACTGGTACGGCACTGAACTCGGTTTCCGGGTCAGCGAGTACACCGTGGACGAGCAGGAACAGTACTGGGCTGCCTGGATTCAGCGCCGGGGCGGCGTGTACGATTTCGCGCTCACTAACGGCGCCGGGCCGTGCCTGCACCACTGGGCGTACTGGATGCCTGACGCCATGAGCATCATCAAAACCTGCGACATCCTGGCCGGGGCGCGCATGCCCGAGCGCATCGAGCGCGGGCCGGGGCGCCACGGCGTATCTAACGCCTTCTTTCTCTACATCCGCGACCCCGACGGGCACCGCATCGAGCTGTACACCTCCGACTACATCACCGTGGACCCCGACTTCGAGCCGATTCGCTGGCTGCGTGACGACCCAAGGCGACAAACACTGTGGGGCGCCAAAACGCCGCGCTCGTGGTTTGAGGAGGCCAGTCCGCTGGAAGCTTTCGGCGGCGGCGTTCAGCCCGCACGCGAGGGCGCCCTGATGGGGATTCCGTTGCACGTCATCTGATTGAAAAAGCGAAAGGCCACAGCGTTCTGCACGCACCGTGGCCTTTTTGATTCTGATCTTTAGATGTTCCGCACCGCCCCCCGCGACGCGCTGGTCGTCATGGACGCGTACGCGCGCAGGGCCGCCGTGATTTTGCGGGGCCGTTCTTCGGCCGGTCTCCAGCCGAGTTCCTCGCGCTGCTGGCGGCGGGCGGCGAGTTCGGCATCCGGCACCGCGAGGTGAATGCTGCGGTTGGGGATGTCGATTTCGATAAGGTCGCCGGTTTCGACCAGGCCGATGGTGCCGCCTTCCGCCGCCTCGGGCGAGACGTGGCCGATGCTCAGGCCGCTGCTGCCGCCCGAGAAACGTCCGTCGGTGACCAGCGCACAGGCTTTGCCCAGGCCCTTGGACTTGAGGTAGCTCGTCGGGTACAGCATTTCCTGCATGCCGGGGCCGCCGCGCGGGCCTTCGTAGCGAATCAGCACGACCTCGCCTTCTTTCACTTCGCCATTCAGGATGGCGTCCACCGAGGCGTCCTGCGACTCGAAAACGCGCGCCGGGCCGCTGAATTTCAGGATGGATTCGTCCACGCCCGCCGTCTTGACGATGCAGCCGTCCTCGGCGAGGTTGCCGTACAGCACCGCCAGTCCGCCGTCCTGCGAGAACGCGTGCTCGGCGCGGCGAATGACGCCCACTTCCCGGTCGGTGTCGAGTTCGCGGTAGCGGCGCGACTGCGAGAAGGCGAAGACGGTGGGAATGCCGCCGGGCGCGGCGCGGTAGAACTCGTGGTGGTTTTCGCCCCGAATCACGTCCCACTCGTTCAGGGCGGCGCTCATGCTGGGCGCGTGCACGGTGCTCACGTCGGTCTTCAGCAGCCCGGCGCGGTCGAGTTCGCCCAGAATCCCCATGATGCCGCCGGCGCGGTGCACGTCTTCCATGTGGACGTCGCTTTTGGCAGGCGCGACCTTGCACAGCACCGGTACCCGGTGCGAAAGCTGGTCGATGTCCTGCATGGTGAAATCCACCCCGGCCTCGTGCGCGGCGGCCAGCAGGTGCAGCACCGTGTTGGTCGAGCCGCCCATCGAGATGTCGAGGGTCATGGCGTTCTCGAAGGCGTCGTAGGTGGCAATGCTGCGCGGCAGCACGCTCTCGTCGTCTCCCTCGTAGTAGCGCTTGGCGAGGTCCACGATCAGGTGTCCGGCGCGCTTGAACAGGTTCTCGCGGTCGGAGTGGGTCGCCAGCACCGAGCCGTTGCCCGGCATCGAGAGCCCCAGCGCCTCGGTCAGGCAGTTCATCAAGTTGGCGGTGAACATCCCCGAGCACGAGCCGCAGGTGGGACAGGCCGAGCGCTCCACGGCGTCCAGCTCCTCGTCCGACACGTTGTCGTCGGCGGCCATCACCATCGCGTCCACCAGGTCGAGCGCGTGCTCGCCGCTGCCGAGCTTGACCTTGCCGGCTTCCATCGGCCCGCCCGAGACGAACACGGTGGGGATGTTGAGGCGCAGCGCGGCCATCAACATGCCGGGGGTGATTTTGTCGCAGTTGGAGATACAGACCATCGCGTCGGCGCAGTGAGCGTTGACCATGTACTCCACGCTGTCGGCGATGATTTCGCGGCTGGGCAGCGAGTACAGCATTCCGTCGTGGCCCATGGCAATGCCGTCGTCCACGGCGATGGTGTTGAACTCCTTCGCCACGCCGCCCGCCGCCGCAATCTCGCGGGCGACGAGTTGCCCGAGGTCCTTGAGGTGCACGTGCCCCGGCACGAACTGGGTGAACGAGTTAACAACCGCGATGATGGGCTTCTGGAAATCGCCGTCGGTCATGCCGGTGGCCCGCCACAGGGCACGGGCGCCGGCCATGTTGCGGCCTTCGGTGGTGGTTCTGGAACGGTAGGTCGGCATCCCGCAGTTTAGCGTTCTAGCAGTGGCGTGGCAGGACGCCGGCACTCTCATTTTTGTTTCTGCACGGGTGACGCAATGTGGCAGGGCTTGCCCCCGCAGGTCAGCGGCCGGGGTCGTGGTGCAGGCGGCAGCGGGCTTCGTAACTTTCCTGGGCGCCGACCAGCACCACCGGGTCGTCGAAGCGGGCCGGCTGGCCGCCGATCAGGCGCTGCGAGCGGGTGGCCGGGGCACCGCAGACGGTGCAGATGGCCGTCAGTTTCTCGACGCTCTCGGCGCGGGCCAGCAGTTCAGGCATCACCCCGAACGGCTCGGCGCGGAAGTCCAGGTCCAGCCCGGCCAGAATGACCCGCACGCCCTGGTCGGCCAGCTCCAGCACCAGCGGAATCAGTTCGGGCCCGAAAAACTGCGCCTCGTCAATGCCCACCACGTCCGGCCGGGCCGGGCCGGCGCTCAGCAGTGAGCCTTCGCCGTTCAGCACGGCCCGCACGGCGGCGGCGTCGGGAACCGGCAGGGCGTCCAGCGAGCGCCCGGCGTGGCTGGCGACGGCGTCAGCGTGATAACGGTCATCCAGCGCGGGTTTGAACACCGCCACCTGCTGGCGGGCAATCACCGCGCGGTTGATGCGGCGAATCAGTTCTTCACTCTTGCCGCTGAACATCGGGCCCACGATCACTTCCAGGTGACCACCGGCGTAGGGAGATTTAAGCACGACCGCCAGTATAAGGAGCGGCCGGTAACAGGAGCGCCTAGAGCGTGATCACCTCACGCATCAGCTGCTCGGCCTCCTGCGGGTCGTGGGTGACCAGAATAACCGGCAGGTCGAGGTCGTCCAGTACGGCCACCAGTTCTTGGCCCAGCCCGCGCCGCAGCGCCGGGTCCAGCGCCGAGAAGGGTTCGTCCAGCAGTAGCGCCCGCGGCCGGGCCAGCAGGGTGCGGGCCAGGGCGGTGCGCTGCGCCTGCCCGCCTGAAATCTGGTGCGGGTAGAGGTCGGCTGCCGGGCGGAGGCCCAGCCGGTCCAGCCAGCGGCTCACCTGCGGGTCACGGACCCGGCGCGGCGGATTAAGCCAGCCCCGCTGCTGCCCGGACGCGATGTTCTGCGCTACGGTCAGGTGGGGAAACAGCGCATAATCCTGAAACATGTAGCCCAGCTGCCGCTGCTGTGGCGGCACCCACAGGCCGGCGCTGGTGTCCTGGAGCACCTCGCCCTCAAAAGCTAGCCGGCCCTGCCTGGCCCGCACCAGCCCGGCGAGGGTTTGCAGCAGCAGGCTTTTGCCGCTGCCCGAAGGTCCCACCAGCGCGGTGCGCCGCTCGCGCAGCTGACGGTCCACCTGCAGCTCGAAGCGGCCCGGCCCCCGGCCCAGCGTGGCCGTGAATTGCAGGTCCCAGACGGGCGGCATACCCCCTTCGCTGCCGGCCATCATTCCACTCGTCCCTGCGGCCGGGGAGGGGAGAGGCGGTGCGCCAGCAGCAGGGTGATGACGCACACAAGCGAAGTGACAGCCACCATCTGCGCGGCGGCGGCGTCCTGCCCGGCCTGCACCGCCTCGTAAATGCCGATGGAGAGGGTCTGCGTCTCGCCCGGAATACTGCCGGCAATCATCAGGGTCGCGCCGAACTCGCCCAGCGAGCGGGCAAAGGCCAACAGCAGGCCTGAAAGCAGTGCCCGCCAGGCCAGCGGCAAGGTGACCCGGAAAAAAGTGGCGGCCCGGCCGAGGCCCAGCACCCAGGCGGCCCCTTCCAGCTGCCGGTCAATGCCCTCGAAGGCAGCGCGGGCGGGCCGGAACACCAGCGGAAACGACACCACCGTGGCGGCCAGCACCGCGCCCCAGACGGTGAACACCAGCTGAATGCCCAGCTGTCCCAGCGCGGGCCCCAGTAGCCCCCGCTGCCCCACCAGCACCAGCAGGTAATAGCCCAGCACGGTGGGTGGCAGCACCATCGGCAGGGTCAGCAGCGAGTCGAGCAGGTTGCGTCCCGGCCAGCGGCTGCGGGCCAGCCACCAGCCGGCCGCCGTGCCCAGCACCAGATTGATGGCGGTGGCCCAGCCGGCCACCTGCAGCGACAGCAACAGCGGGGTCCAGGTGGCGGCGGGGTTGGGCATCGCCTGCCCAGCTTACGGCATTCGCACCCCAAAGCCTTTGTCGCCTCAGCGCAGTCCGGCGGCCTGCGCCGCACCCTCACTGGCAATGGCATGCAGCGGCAGGTCGTGCTGCTGGGCCAGGCGGTTGCACTCGTCGGCAGTCATGTCGCCCAGCACTTCCGGCAGCCGGCGGCCGTCCAGTAGCGCCTCCAGACGCCCGGCAAAGTGGGGCTCCAGCGCCGCCACGCCGACCCAGCCGTCCTTGAGCGCATACAGGCGGTAGCCAGGCAAGCGCCCAGACAGCCAGCCACCCTCTGCGGTCAGGCCGTGGCGCAGCGGCAGAGCCAGCCCCTCGGCCGCCTGCCGCAGACCCACCCGGCGCCAGCGTTCCGGGCGGCCACGCTCGCGCCCCAGCAGCAATGTTACGGCTGCGCGGGCGGCTTCGTGGGCGCCGCTCAGGTCGGCCAGCAGGCTGCGCGGCATCTGCGGCGGGGCCAGCAGCCCGGCCTGCAGCTGATAGGTGAGATCGTGCCCCGGCACTTCCGGCTCGGTCGTGTCGCCCACGATTTCCACCCAGCACAGCTGCGGGTTGAGGTCTGCCAGAGCCTCGCGGGTCACGCCCAGCCGCGCCAGGGCAGCCGGCCGCTGACTGGTGATCAATAGGTCGCTGCCGCTCAGCTGTTCGCGGAAAGCCTGCTGCCCACTCTCGGCGCGCAGGTCCAGCGTCAACACCGTCTGTCCGGCGGCCAGTTCGGCATAGAGGCCGGGCGCGGCCTGGGCCAACATGTCCCCGCCGGGGCCTTCCACTTTGGTCACGCTGAGGCCGTCGCGGAGCAGGGCGCTGGCCGCCACCGGGCCAGGGATATTGCCCGCCAGCGAGACGGCTTTCAGGCCGGCCAGAGGGCCGTCAGGCGGAAACGAACGGGTCAGATCAGGGGAGGAAGTGGTCAAGGGAGAACTCCTGCCTTGCAATGAGGCGAGTGGGGAAGGGGCCAGCCACGAGACTGGCAAGGCCAAAAGGGCGGCCGGCCGATACGCGGCAAAGCCCGAGGTGGGTTGTCAAGAACTCTCTGAACTTACCGTATCCGCGCGGAGCTTGGTCCGACTTGCTTCCACTGGCTCTCATCAGGTCCGGCTGCGCCCCCGGAGCCATGAGAAAAGCAGCAAGCCCAGCGGCACATTTTTTCTCATTGGCGGTGCTATGAATCGGTTATAGTCTCCGCCTTGATTCCCGGCGCCTGCCGGCCGCTCGCCGTCTGGGCGCAGCGGACAGACAGGTGGCCCACCACCATCTCTTTCAAGGAGTGACCCCATGACTGCCAACTCTCAACCAGCCGCCCGGCCTGAACGCCCTTTTGCCACCGTCAACCCCTACACCGGCGAAACGGTCAAGACTTTTCCTTTCCTGAGCAGCGAGGAAGTGCCGGCCGTGATCGAGCGGGCCGACCGCGCCTACCGCGAGTGGAGTGTGCGCCCGGTGCAGGAGCGGGCCGCAGCCGTGCGCCGCGCCGGCGAGCTGATGCTGGAGCGCACCGAGGAACTCGCTGCCCTGATCACCCTCGAGATGGGCAAGCTGCTGCGTGAAGCCCGGGGCGAGGTGGCCCTGGCCGCCAGCATCCTGAAGTACTACGGCGAGCAGGGCCCCACCTTCTTGGAACCCAGGACCATTCCAGTGCCGCAGGGCGAAGCGGCCGTGCTGCACGCACCGACCGGCGTGCTGCTGGGCATCGAACCCTGGAACTATCCGCTGTATCAGGTGGTGCGGTTCGCGGCGCCCAACCTGGTGGTGGGCAATACGGTGCTGCTCAAGCACTCGGAACTCTGCCCGCAGTCGGCGCTGGCCCTGCAACAGCTGTTTGGGGACGCCGGCGTGCCGCAGGGCGTGTACAACAACGTCTTCCTGCGAATCAGCGATGTGGAACAGGTGATTGCCCACCCCGCCGTGCAGGGTGTCTCGCTGACCGGCAGTGAACGCGCCGGGGCCAGCGTGGCCGAACTGGCCGGCCGGCACCTGAAAAAGTGCGTGCTGGAACTGGGTGGCAGCGATCCTTTTATCGTGCTGGACACCGGAGACCTGGACACCACCGTGCAGGCAGCGGCGGTTGGCCGCCTCAGCAACACCGGCCAGGCCTGCATCGCCGCCAAGCGCCTGATTGTTGTGGACGACCTCTACGACGACTTTGTCGCCAAGCTGGGTGCGACCTTCTCCGCGATGCAGCCGGGCGACCCGGCGGACCCGGCCACCCAGGTGGGCCCGCTGTCCTCCGAGCAGGCCGCGCGTGACCTGCAGGCCCAGGTGCAGGACGCCATTGATAAGGGTGCCACGGTGGTGGCCGGCGGTCAGCGCCCCGAGCATCCCGGCGCGTTCCTATTGCCCACCATCCTCACCGACGTGACCCCCGACATGCGGGCCTACCGCGAGGAACTCTTCGGCCCGGTGGCGGTGGTTTACCGCGTCAAGGATGAGGACGAAGCCGTGCAGCTGGCCAACTCGTCCGTCTACGGTCTGGGCGGCGCCGTGTTCAGCAGCGACACCGAGCGGGCGCAGCGGGTGGCCGACCGCCTGGAAACCGGCATGGTCTGGATCAACCACCCCACCTCGTCCTCGCCCGAGCTGCCGTTTGGCGGCGTCAAGCGCTCCGGCTTTGGCCGCGAGCTGTCGAGCATGGGCATGCTGGAATTCACCAACCAGAAACTGGTGCGCGTTTTCCCAGTCGAGAAAAAGCCCAGCCAAGTGGTCGGCTGAGCGGCTGACGGGTTGAATTGACCCGCCATGCCTAAGCGAGCCAGGATGTGTTGCCGGTCAAATGGCAGCAAATTCCTGGCTCGCTTGGTTGTATTGGTCCCCGAATCAGTTGCCCTTCTGGGCCGAACTTTGCTGGTCGGGCGCTGACAGGAAGCCGTATTTGTTGAAGATGCTTTGGGCCTGCGGGCTTTGCAGGAAGTCCAGCACCTCGGCAGCAGCGGCCGGCGCCGGGGCCTGCTTGAGCTGCGCCAGCTGGTATTCGATGGGCTGGTCCACCGGCAGATTGGCCACGACCTGCACCTTCTGCGGCATCAGGGCGGCGTCGGTGGCGTACACGAAGCCGGCCTGGGCCTCGCCGTGCGCCACCCAGTCCATGACCTGCCGCACGTTCTCGCCGTAGACCAGCCGTGGTTTCAGCTGCTCCCAGACGTTCAGCCTTTCCAGGGCGCTCTGGGCGTAGCGCCCGGCCGGCACGCTGTCTGGCTGACCGATGGCCACCTTGGCCTTGCCACTCTGGGCGCTGAGCCACTGCGCGGCCTGCTCGGCGCTCGCTGGCAGCGTGAAGGGCAGCTTTTCTCCCTGCGGTGCGATCAGGACCAGGCGGTTATAGACCAGCGTGTGGGCAGGGCCAGCCAGCAGCCCGGCGTCTGCCGCCTGCCGCATGGTCTTGGTATCGGCCGATAGAAACAGGTCGGCGGGGGCACCGGCCTTGAGCTGCTGGAGCAGCGCGCCCGACCCGGCCGCCGTGATCCGGACCTGGGTGCCGGGGTGCTGCTGCTGGTAGGCTTGCGCTGCCTCGGTGACCACCTCGCGCAGACTGGCCGCGACCGCCAGGGTCAGTGTGGTCTGCTCGCCCGCCGCGCCGCTGGCCGTCGCTGAAGCACTGCCGGTGTCTGTCGCCGCGCCGGAAGCGCTGGACTCGGAGGCCGACCGACCCACGCTGGCTGCCGAGGCACCCTGCGCATTCTGGCTCTTCTGGTCATTCTGCGGCGCTGAGCAGGCCGCCAGACACAGCAAGGGGAGCAGCAGACCGCAGCGCCGCCCCCAGGACAACTGGCCCCAGCTCACAGCTGACCTCCCGCCAGGCCCAGCAGCCGGTCAATCACCCGTTCGCCGCTGGCGCGGATGCCGCTGTGTTCATATTCGTCGGTGATGTAGGTGCGCAGGCCCGGCAGTAGTCCGGCCGTCTCACGCGAGAACTCAAACGGCACGAAAGCGTCGTCCACATAGATGGCCGCTGCCGCCGAAACCGGCACTTCCTGCAGGCGCTCGCGGTCGTATAGCGGGCCCCAGTGCCGAGCGGCCAGCAGCTCGGCCACCTCGCGGTAAGGGTGCAGCAGGGGATCACAGCGCAGAAAATCGCGGTGGACATGCTCGCCGGCCAGCAGGGTGGGGTCGGCGGCGAACTCGGCCGGCATGGTGCGCTCGGCGGCCCAGTTGGTCACCTGATCGTCGGCCCAGCAGGCTTCGTGCAGCACCAGATACAGCGGATTGCTGGCGTGGAAAGGCAGCATGGCCCTGACCCCGGCGCGGAACAGCGGCGAACTGGGCTGATGCTCCAGGAAAAAGTGTAGCCGCTCGGCTCCGCCGTCCGAGCCCAGGTGCATGCCCAGCCGCCGCAGCATTTCCGGGGTGATCTCTTCTTCCCGCTCGCTGCGGAGTGTGCCGGCCCCGGCCAGGTCCATCAGCCGGGCGACGCGGGGGCGGTCTTCCGGAAAGCGGCGGTAATACGCTTCCGACTTGCGCCGGAGTGTCTCCCAAGTACGGGCATAGACTTCGTCGATGTGGTGGCCCGGCGCGGGCAGGCCGCCAGTAAACAAAGCTGTTTCCACCGCTTCCGGGAACAGCGAGAGGTAGGTCAGGGTGCAAAAGCCCCCGAACGACTGCCCCAGCACGCTCCAGCGCTCGGCCCCCAGTGCCCGGTGCACCGCTTCGGCGTCGTGGACGATGGCGTCGGCGCGGAAATGGCTGAGATAGTCGGCCTGTTCTTCTGCGCTGCCTTCCAGCCGGCCCACCGGGGTGGAAAGGCCAGTGCCGCGCTGGTCGAGCAGCACCAGCCGGTAGTCGCGCAGCAGCCGCTGCTGCCAGGCCGGCAGGTCGTTCAGCGCTGCCGGGCGTGGCCCTTCCGAGCCGGGGCCGCCCTGCAGGTACAGCAGATAGGGCCGCTGTTCCCCATCCTGGGCCGTCACGACGCGGGCATAGATTTCGATGCTCTGGCTGCCGGGGACGGCATGGTCCAGGGGAACCTGAAGGCGCAGGTCCTGCAGGTGCAGGCCGGGCAGATGAAGGTGCATGGCCTTACTTTACGCTCCCAGGGCTTGCGGATGCTGGCACTGAACCGGCCCCTGGCTCCCGGTACTGGGCGGGCCTATCTCCGGCTGTGGCAGACGTAAGACCAGCTTGCTTTCTCTGCCACCGCCCGGCGAACCTCGGCCAGAAACTGCTCCGGCTGCTGGGTCTGCCCCTGGGCCAGCTCGGCCCGGCCGCCGCCCTTGCCCCCGCTGACTGTCAGGGCGGCTCGCAGCAGTGCCCCGGCATCCAGCTCAGGAACACCGCTGCCCACGCTGCAGCGCTCCCCGGCCACCGCCGCCCGCACCTCGCCGGCAGGGACTTCGCTCAGTGCTGCGGGCAGCAGTCCAGCATCCGGCAGGGACAGTACCCGCAGCTGCACGGGGCCATAGGCTTCGACCGGCGCCGCTGTAACCAGAGCGGCGGCCAGCGCCGCACGCAGCCGGCTCTGCTCGGCGGCCAGGCGGTCGCGCTCGCTGCGCAGGGCTTCTACCCGTTCCGGCAACTCTGCAACCCCGGTGTTGAAGCCCTGCGCCAGGGCGCGGGCCGAGCGGTACACTTCGCCCAGATACTCGGCCGCTTCCGGCCCGGCGCGGAAGGTAACCCGGGTCAGCCCCGCCCGGATGTGTTCCAGCCCCAGCACCGTGACCGGCGCCGCCAGGTTGCCGAGTGGCAGGTGGGTGCCTGCGCAGGCACTCACGTCGAACAGCTCACCTGCCGTGTCCCGGAAGATAACCAGCTGCACGTCACCGGTCAGCGGCGTGGCGCGGCGCAGGGGATAGCGGCCCAGTTCGGTGTGCGGCACCAGCTGTGTCTCTAGGGTCAGCGGGCCGGCCACCATCACTTCTCGCAGCAGTGCCTCGGCCACCTGGGCGTCCGCCTCGCTGGGGCTGCCGCGCAGGTCCAGGGTGCAGTCGGGTCCGCGCATGCCCACCGCCGCCACCTCGAAAGCCGGGTTTATGCGGGCAAAGGCCTGAGCCAGCAGGTGCTCGCCGGTGTGCCGCGCCATCTGCCGCAGGCGGCTGTGGGCGTCCACCTCGCCGCTCAGCTGGGTATCCACCGGGGGTAGCTCGCCCGCGACCGCGTGCCAGACCACCCCGCTGGCCTTGTCCAGCCGGGTGCCGGTCACCGTCCATTCCTCGGCACCGGCACGTAGCCAGCCCTGGTCACCATTCTGCCCGCCGCCCTGCGGATAAAAGATAAAAGGCTGAAGCGTCCAGGGCCACTTCACCTTCCCTGGCCGCTATTACCCGGGCATGGAAGTGCAGCTTGAGAGGCTCGGCGTGGTCCAGGCGGCGGGTGGGGGGCAAGGCAGTCATCTTCTGCAAGAGAAATCAAAGTGCCGATACAGCAAGCGCCTGAGAGGTGAATGCCAGCCATCCGCCCCAGGCGCTTGTCCCTTGCCGGACTTATTTGCCCAGCGTGACCAGGCCGTAGACCCATGACCCCTTGCCATCGGGGGAGAGGCGGTACTCGGCGCGCGGACCAGCCATAAACGGCAGCAGATTGGAGCGCAGGAACAGGTCGCCGCGGAAATAGTTCCAGTCGTTCTGCCAGTTGTGGGTGTAGCCGCCGCGTAGCGCACCGATGCCGAACTGTGGATCGTTCTGGTAAGGAACGCGGTAGGTGGCGTTCAGGTTGGTTTCCTCGGCGCGGCCCTGCCGGAAGTCGGGAATCACCGAGTCGCCGGTGGCAAAGCGCTCCAGGTGACTGGCTTCCAGCAGCAGCTGCGGGGTCGGCCGGGTGTTGGCGCTGACCACCACTTCCGCGCTGGCATGCACTTTGCCCTCAAAAGGATAGGTATAGAGCCGCGCCAGCGGAGCCACCCGGAAATTGACCTCGCCCACTTTGTCGTTGTAGGAGGTGCTGACCTGGGTGTAAGTGAACGGTTCGCGTAAGTCACCCGAGGCCGCCAGTCCAGCCTTGTTATAGACATACACCTTGTTGTCGAGGGTGGTAAAAGCGTAGCCGGCCGAAACTTCCGAGAGGCCTTTTTCCCGCAGCAGACCGGTGAACTGTGGCCCAGTGTAGGGATTATGACTGACTTCGACGCGGCGCACCTGATTCTCGGTGCCGATCAGGTAGGTGGTGTCGTTCCGCCGGGTGGATAGCAGCAGGTCCCAGCTATTGGGCCGCTTGGCAACCGTGAAACGGATATCGGCGTTGGTGGGCAGCGGAATGCCGTTCAGGCCGAGGCGGGTGATGTCGCTTTTGTCGTTCAGTTCAAAGATGGGCGAGGTGCCCCCGAAGCGGCCCAGATAGTTCTCGGGTACCCGGAATGGTGAGTTGTCCTGGGCAGCGGCGGCGGGCAGCAGGGCCAGCAAAGACAGCAGGGCAGTGCAGCGCAGACGAGCAATCATGTCTGCTATTGTGCCCTATTTTTCTGGCGTGTTCCTGACGATATGAATCAGCTTTGCCCGGCCGGAAGAACAGGGCTGCCCTTCCTGCCACTCCTTTTTTAGGCCCCCGGCCTTCTGCTAAGCTGCAAAAGGCTCAGACCGAGGGGAAGCCGGTGAGACTCCGGCGCTGTCGCGCAGCGGTATCTGGGGGAAGAACCCTCACAAGCCCGAATGCCTCCTGAGCCGGGCCGGCACTTTTTTTGTGCCTGCGCCCCCCTTCGCCGTCAAAGGGGCCCCAGCCGCCAGATGTTCTGTCTTCTTCCGCGCTGCAGCCTTTTTCGCTAGGGCCGGTTTTGCTGTGCGCCTGCCCCCGCGCCCGAGCCCAGCACCGAGGACCTTCTCTCATGCCCAAGACCAAGACTCTGGCCCACAAATCCCTGGCCCGCAAGTCCCTGACTGCCGCCCTGCTGCTGTCCGCGCTGGGGGCTGCCCATGCCACCACTTACCCGCTGACCGTGACCGATGACCTGGGCCGTAAAGTGGTGCTGAAAAAAGAACCCATGCGCATCGTAGCGATGCTGCCTTCTCATACCGAGACCCTGATTGCCATCGGTGCCGGCGGTAAGCTGGTGGGCATTGACGAGTACTCCAACTATCCCAAGAACGTGACCGCCCGGATTCCCAAGGTGGGCAGCGGATTTCAGCCGGACATTGAGAAAATCGTGGCGCTCCAGCCTGACCTGGTGCTGGCCGACGAATCCAGCTCCTCGCGGCTGACGGCCCGCTTGGAGGCCGCCGGCCTGACCGTTTATGGCGGCACCGCTCAGACCTACAACGAGGTCTTCCAGAAAATCGTGGTGCTGGGCAAGCTGACCAACCGCGAAACCGGCGCAGCCCGCACCGTGACCTCCATGCGGCGCGAACTGGGTGCCCTGGAGCGCACCGTGGTGAACCGGCCCAAGGTCAGCACCTACTACGAGGTGGACCCGGCGCCCTACTCGGTGGGCCCTAACTCGTTTATCGGCACCCTGATCACCCGCGCCGGCGGGAAAACCATCGTGCCGGCCAGCCTGGGCGACTTTCCCAAAATCGACCCGGAACTGATCGTGAAAAGCAACCCGCAGGTGATGATCGGCCTGAGCCTGAACGACGCCCGCCGCCGTCCCGGCTGGCAGAACCTGCAAGCTGTGCGCGGCGGCCGGGTGTACCAGCCCAGCGCCGAGGAGCGCGACGCCCTCTCGCGCCCCGGCCCCCGTTTGCCGCAGGCCATGCGCACCCTGATCCGGATGATTCATCCCGAAGCGCTCAAATGATGGACGACGCCACCCGGCAGCGCCGCGAGGCGGCCATGCGCGAGCTGGCAGAGGCGCGGGACAGCTACCGCAAGCGGGAGGACGTTTCCAAGGGTCGGCGCGGCCTGCTGCTGGTAAATACCGGCGACGGCAAAGGCAAAAGCACCGCCGCCCTGGGCCTGATGATGCGGGCCCACGGGCGGGGACTGCGCACCGGGCTGTTTCATTTTCTCAAGCACGAGGGGGCCAGCTTCGGTGAGCACCGCACCCTCGACCTGCTGGAGCTGCCCTATCAGGGCCTGGGCGACGGCTTTACCTGGCGCAGCCGCGACCTGGAGAATTCGGCCGCGCTGGCCGCTCACGGCTGGACGCTGGCCCGCGCGGCCATTGAGAGCGGCGAGTACGACCTGATCGTGCTGGATGAATTCACCTATCCCCTGACCTACGGCTGGGTGCCCTGGCCGGAGGTGGAAGCGGTGCTGCGCGGCCGCGACCCCGACTTGCACGTGATGATCACTGGCCGTAGCGCCCTGCCCGAGTTGATAGCCCTGGCCGACACCGTGACCGAGATGCGGGCCGTCAAGCATGCTTACGAAGCCGGCATCGGCGGACAGAAAGGCATCGAATATTGAGCGCGGCGCCGGCGTCGGTGTCGGTCCCGGCCCGCAGCGCTTTCGTGCTGGCGGCGCCCTCGTCGGGCAGCGGCAAAACCACGGCGGCGGCGCTGCTGTGCCTGGCGCTGCGGGCCTCCGGCCTGAGCGTGCAGCCATTTAAGCTGGGCCCCGACTACCTCGACCCGACCCACCTGGGCCGGGCCGCCGGGCGCCCGGCGCGCAATCTCGACTCGTTCCTGCTGCCGCCGGAGCGTGTAGAGGCGCTGTTCGCCCGCGCGGCCGGCACTGCCGATGTGAGCGTGGTGGAAGGGGTCATGGGCCTTTACGACGGCCTGGACCCCACCTCCGACGAGCATTCCACGGCCGCGCTGGCCCGGCAGCTGGGCCTGCGGGTGGTGCTGCTGCTGGACGCTGGCGGCATGGCCCGCACGGCGGCGGCGGTGGCGGCCGGGCTGCGTGATTTCGGTGCCGGGGTGGACCTGGCCGGCGTGATTCTCAACCGGGTGGGAGGCGAAGGCCACGCCCGGCTGTGTGAGGCGGCGCTGGCAGAGGTGGGCTTGCCGCTGCTGGGCTTCATCCCGGATGACCCCGCCCTGCACCTGCCCGAGCGGCACCTGGGCCTGCTGGCCGCCGAGGAAGCCGCCTGGGACGAGGCTGCTGCCTTGCAGGCTGCCCGCTTCCTGCGGCTGGACGCGTTGCTGGCCGCCACCCGCCTGCCCGCGCTGGCGCCGGCCGCGCCGCTGCAGTTCCCTGAACCCCGCGCCCGCATCGCTTACGCTTGGGACGCAGCCTTTTCCTTTTATTATCCCGACGCACTGGACGAACTGCGCCTGGCCGGGGCCGAGCTGTTGCCGTTCAGCCCCCTGCATGATGCGGGCCTGCCTGAGAATGTCGGCGGTCTGCTGCTGGGCGGCGGCTATCCCGAGCTGTATGCCGATCAACTGAGCCGCAATGTGTCCATGCGCCGGGCTGTGCGCGACTTTGCCGCCGCAGGCCGCCCGGTCATCGGCGAGTGTGGCGGGCTGATGTATCTGGGCCAGAGTCTGCTGGACCTGGAAGGCGCCGAGCACGAGATGTGCGGCGTGATTCCGGCCCGCACCCGGATGCAGCCGCGCCTCAGCCTGGGCTACCGCGAGGCCGCGGCTTTGCACGCCTCACCGTTGGCGCCGGCCGGCGCTGTGCTGCGCGGGCACGAGTTCCACTATTCCGAGCGGCTGGACCCGCCTTCTCACCCGGCCTACCGCTGGACCACCGCTGCCGGTGAAGTGGTGGAAGAGGGCCGCGCCCAGGGCAAGGTGCTGGCCAGCTATCTGCACCTGCACCTCGGCGCTGACCCGGCCCTGGCCCGGCGACTGGTGGAGGCGTGCTGCTGATGCGGAAGGCTACGCGAAGCCGCCGTGTGCTGTTGCTGGCCCTCGCCCTGGACACCCTGGGCGAGCCACCTGCCCGGCTGCATCCGGTCGTCTGGATGGGGCATTACCTGGGCTGGGCGCGTGGCCGCTGGCAGGGGCAGTCGCCGGGCACTCAGCTGGCCGAGGGTGCGGCCGGCTGGGCGCTGGGTGCGGGCCTGGCGGCCGGGGCCGGTCGGGCGGCCGCCCACTTGCCCTGGCCGCTGCAGGGCGCCCTGCTCAAGCCGCTGCTGGCCCGCCGCGCCCTTTTTGCCGCGGTGGACGAGGTGGCGGCAGCTTTGGTAGGCGGCGACCTGCCGGAAGCCCGCCGGCTGCTGGGCTGGCATCTGGTCAGCCGTGATACTGCTCCCCTCAGCGCCTCCGAGGTGGCAGGCGCGGCCATCGAAAGCCTGGCTGAAAACCTCTCCGACAGCCTGGTGGCCCCGCTGCTGGCCTACCGCGCCGGTGGCCTACCGCTGGCCGCCGCCTACCGCCTGACCAACACTGCCGACGCCCTGTGGGGCTACCGCACGCCTCAGCTGGAATGGGCCGGCAAAGCCGCCGCCCGCGCCGACGACCTGCTCAACCTGGCTCCGGCTCGGCTGACTGCCGTGTGCGCCCTGCTGGCTGGCGGGGGCCGGGGCTGGCGCGTCTGGGCACGGGTCCGCCGCCGGACTCCCAGCCCCAACGCCGGGCATCCCATGAGCGCTTTTGCCGGAGTGCTGGACGTGCGGCTGGACAAACGCGGCCCGGACGGAAAGCCACTCTACGTGCTGAATGCCGCCGGCCGCTCCCCAGAGGCCAACGACCTGCGGCGGGCGCTGGCGCTGGCCCGGCGGACTACGTTGCTGGCGGTGGTGGCTGTCCTGCTGCTGCCGGAGGAAAACCACTGATGACCCTGCCCCTCTGCTGCCCCGCGCTCCGCACGGCGGCCCCAGCGCTCAGCCTTTCAGCGGGCTGGATTTCAGCGTGAACAGCAACCCTTACGGCCCGAATCCCGTGCTGCTGGAGGCGGTGCAGGCGGCCGATCAGACCCGCTACCCTGACCCTGCCTACACCAGCGTGCGGGCGGCCCTGGCCGGGTGGCATGGTGTGGACCCTGCTGCCGTGGCTCTCAGCGTGGGCGCTTCCGACCTGCTGCACCGCTGCGTGCGGGCGCTCAGCCTGCCGGGCGAAAAGTTGCTCAGCCTGCACGCGCCGTTCGGGGAACTGGCACGGGCCGCCGCCCTGCAGGGCCTGCAGGTAGAGGTGATGGACCGGGTGCCGGCTGCGCTGTCCCCCGGCACCCGGCTGGTCTACCTGGGACAGCCACACAACCCCACCGGCCGCTGTCTGCCCCCCGCCGAAGTGACTGCCCTGGCCGGTGTCTGCGCGGCCGCCGGGGCCTGGCTGTTGCTGGACCTGGCCTATGCGCCTTTTGTGGGTGCGGAGCCGCTGCATCATCCGGCCGTCATTAACCTGCTGTCGCCCGGCAAGGCCCACGGGCTGGTCGGAGCCCGGCCCGCCTACGCCCTGGCCGACCCACCGCTGTGTGCCCGGCTGGACAACCTCGCCCCGGCCTGGCACTTACCGGCCGGCACGGCGGCCCTGCTTCAGGCACTGCCCAGCCCCGTTGCCCAGGCGTTCCTACACGTCACGCTGCCCCAGGTGCAGGCCAGCGCTGCGGCCCTGGCGGCGGGGCTGCGGCCGCTGGGCACGGTTGAGCATCACGGCACGCCTTTTCTGACGCTGGAGGTCGGAGACGCCGCTTCCTGCGTTGCCGCGCTGCTGCAACGGGGCCTACGGGTCCGCGACTGCGCCAGTTACGGGCTGCCGGGGCACCTGCGGGTCAGCACCCAGGGGCCCCGGCGGCCGACGCTGAATAGGTGGCGGCCCTGACCGAATTGTTGGGAGGCAACTCATGACTGCCCGCGCCCTGATGGTGCAGGGCTGCACCTCTAACGCCGGCAAAAGCTATCTCAGCGCTGCGCTGTGCCGCATTCTCAGCAACGAGGGCCTGCGGGTAGCGCCCTTCAAGGCTCAGAACATGAGCAACAACGCTGGCGTGACTCCCCCGCACAGCCGCACCCCGGGGCTGGAAATGGGCCGCGCCCAGCTGGTGCAGGCGGCTGCGGCCCGCGCCGTGCCCGACGTGCGGATGAATCCGGTGCTGCTGAAACCCGAGGCCGACGCCCGCTCGCAGGTGGTGCTGCTGGGCCGCGCCCACCCGGAACTGACAGAGTTGCCCTGGCGTGAGCGCAAGGCGCAGCTGTGGCCGCATGTTCAGCGCAGCCTGCATTCCCTGCTGGACAAATACGACGTAGTGGTCATCGAAGGCGCCGGCAGCCCCGCCGAGGTGAACCTGCGCGAATCGGACATCGTGAATATGCGGGTGGCCCGCGAGGCCCAGGCGGCGGTGCTGCTGGCCGCCGACATTGACCGGGGCGGGGCTTTCGCGCACCTGCTGGGCACCTGGCACTGCTTGCTGCCCGCAGAATGCGCCCTGCTGCGCGGCTTTGTGCTCAACCGTTTCCGGGGTGACGCTTCCCTGCTGGCCCCGGCGCCCCAGTGGCTGGAAGCCCAGACCGGCGTGCCCACCGTGGGCGTGGTGCCCTGGCTGGACCTGCCGCTGCCGGAGGAAGACGGCGTGGCGCTGGAGCGTGCGGCCGGCGGCCCACCTCCGGCAGACGCGGGCTTTGTCGCCATTCCCCGCTTACCGCGCATCTCCAATCTGGACGAGTTCGCCCCGCTGGGCGAGCTGGCCCGCCCGGTCTCGGCACCTGCCGAGCTGACCGGCGCGCGGGCGGTAATTCTGCCTGGCAGCAAAAGCACCGCCGCCGACCTGGCCTGGCTGCGTGCGACCGGGCTGGCGGGCGCGATCACCCGGCTGGCCGGGCAGGGCGTGCCGGTGCTGGGCATCTGTGGTGGGCTGCAAATGCTAGGCACCGCCATCAGCGACCCGCATGGCGTGGAGGGCGGGGGAGAAGAGGTGCCCGGCCTGGGCCTGCTGGACCTGCACACCACTTTTGCCCGCGAGAAAAGCACCCGCCTGAGCGACCTGCACGACCCTGAAACTGGCCTGCAGCTGCGCGGCTACGAAATCCACCACGGGCAGACGGTGGCTGGCCCCGGTGTGCATATGCTCGCGCCAGGCCAGCTGTGGCGCCAGGGCAACGTGCGCGGCACCTACCTGCACGGGCTGCTGGAAAACCCAGCCTATCTGGAGCGGTTCCTGGGCTGGGCCGGGCTGCCGCTGCCGCCGGCGCTCGACACGCTGGACAGCCGGCTGGACGCTATCGCCGGGCAGGTTCAGTCGGCGCTCGACTGGCCGCGCATCCGGGGGTGGTTGGAATGAATGAACTGTATTTCGTGACCGGGGGCGCTCGCAGCGGCAAGAGTTCTTTTGCCGAGCGTCTGGCGGCTGGGTACGGCGCACCCGTCACCTATCTCGCCACCGCCCAGGCATTCGATGATGAGATGAGCGAGCGCATCGCCCGGCACCGTCAGGACCGCCCGGCGCACTGGCAGACGTGGGAAGAACCGCTAGACGTACCCGCTGCGCTGCGGCAGGCCCCGGACGGCACGGTGCTGCTGGATTGCCTCAGCCTCTGGGTCAGCAATCTGGTGCTGGCCGACTGGTCCGACGCGGCTGTATTGACGGCGGCTGATGAGCTTCTGGCCGCTGCACGCGCCAGATCTGGCCGCACCATTCTGGTCACCAACGAGGTAGGCTTCGGCATCGTGCCCGATAACGCTCTGGCGCGGCGCTACCGTGACCTGCTGGGCTGGGTCAACCAGCGCTGCGCCGCCGAGAGTGACCAGGCCTGGCTGCTGGTCAGTGGGCTCCCGGTGATGCTCAAGGGGCCGCTGACAAGGGGAGAGGAAGAGAAATCCGGGTGAAGGCCAGGCCACTCCCTTATACTCTCTGGCCGCTCTGGGTACTTTTACTGCGTATCCTGCGCCCGGTTCAGCTGTTTCAGTGCAGCCGGCCCGGTCAGCAGCCGCCCGCTGCGTTCGCTTTTGGCCGCGGCCAGCAGGTCGCCCCGGTGCTTTCTGAACCAGTTCTGCAGCTCTGGGTACGCTGCCGTGAGCTGCCGCACCTGCCGTTCGGCCTGGGTGCTCTGGCCGCCCAGCACCATGTTGGTGTACCAGCCGGCCAGCATTGCATGCTGACTCTCCTGCGTTTCAGCAGTCTTGCCGGTGTGCAGCAACTGAATCAATTCGTTCCGGTAGGCCCGGGCCTGTGAAAGTGGAATGCCAGGGTAGCGCCCGGTCTGGTCGGTCAGGCGTCCCTGGGCACTGTCCCAGCCCACCACTGTGCGCAGACCCGGGCTGGCCGCGTAGCTCCAGTCGTAGTAGGCCAGGCTGTCACCCCAGACCAGCATTTCCCGGGTGCCGTCACCGTTCAGGTCCCGGTATTCCACGGCGCCATTGCCCAGATCCAGCACGCCCAGGGTCTTCAGAAATCCGGGGTCCTGGGTCAGGATGACCAGCGTCGTGCAGCAGTGGGCACCGCCGGAATACAGGCTGACGGCCAGCTCAGGGAGCCCACCCGGCCGCAGTGGCTGTTGCTCGGTCTGGATCAGATGTTCCTGCAGAGTCAGGTCAGTCCGGTCCCGGCGCAGCAGATTCAGCCGGCTCTCTTCCGGCCTAGGCTGGGTCTGCACAGTCCATTGCCCCCAAGCCGTGCCAGCCGTTTTGGAAGTAGGGGCGGCCAGTGCATGAGCTGCGATCAGCGGCAGCAGGCTGAGCAAGGTTCCCGTGAGAAAATGTCGCATGCTGACATCTTAAGTCGGTCTGGGGCAGGCTCTACAGGTATCCCTTTGGTTTTCCTCAACCCCTGAAACTTTGCTTACGTCTTCCAGAAGAGGTTTATGATGCGAGAATTACAAAATTTAATCCAATCCATCACTCCCGTCAATCAAGCTGCCATACAACGTGCCACAGAGCGTCAAACCCAGCTCACCAAACCCACCGGTGCACTGGGAGATCTAGAAGCCCTCTCTGTCCGACTGGCTGGTGTCTTCGGCAGTGAGCGTCCAGCGCCGCAGGGCGCCGCTGTCCTGGTAGCTGCCGGTGACCACGGCGTGGCCCAGGACGGTGTCAGTGCTTATCCGCCGGAAGTTACCCCCGCGATGGTGCTGAACTTCCTGGCCGACACCCCGGCTGGCCCGGGCGGCACCGC
Organism: Deinococcus sp. Marseille-Q6407; assembly: GCF_946848805.1. NCBI lineage: Bacteria > Thermotogati > Deinococcota > Deinococci > Deinococcales > Deinococcaceae > Deinococcus > Deinococcus sp. Marseille-Q6407. Next base: position 191,026 of record NZ_CAMPFU010000004.1, on the reverse strand, counting down.
TGTAAACGCCATCGCCCGCACTGTCGGCGCACGAGTCTATGTGATGGACGCCGGTGTCAATGCCGACCTGCCGATTCATCCAGCCCTCCACCGGGCGGCGGTCCGGCGCGGCACCCGCAACCTACGCGAGGAAGCTGCCATGACCCCGCAGGAAACCCAGACGCTGATCCTGGCCGGCGCGGCACTGGCCCGTGAAGCCATCGAAGCCGGCGCCGACTTTATCGTGCCGGGCGAGATGGGCATCGGCAACACCACGCCGGCAGCAGTGATCACGGCGCGGCTGCTGGAGCTGGACGCGGCCGCTGTGACCGGCCGCGGCACCGGCGTGGACGACGAACGTTTGGCCCACAAGGTGGCGGTGGTGCAGGCAGCCCTGGACCGCAGCAACGTGACAGCGCCGCTGGACGTGCTGGCCGAGTTCGGCGGCTACGAGATCGCTGCCATGCTGGGCATGATGCTCCAGACTGCTGCCCTGCACCGCGCCGTCGTGCTGGACGGCTTCGTGGAAGGCAGCGCCGCGCTGGTAGGGGTGGCACTCTGCCCGGCACTGCGCGACTACCTTTTCCCCGCCGGCCACTGCGCCGAGCGGGGGCACGCTGCGCAGCTGGCCCACCTGGGCCTCAAGCCGATGTTTGATCTGGGCCTGCGCCTGGGCGAAGGCACCGGCGGCGTGCTGGCCTTGCCGCTGCTACGCTCGGCGGCAGCTACTCTACGCGAGATGCAGACCTTCGAAGAAGCCGGAGTACCCACCTGAGCGGGCAGCTGTGGGCAGCTCTGCGGCAGCAGGGCCGGGCCGCCCACCTCGCCCTGGCCTTTCTCACAGCCGTGCCGCTGCCGCCTGCCACAGTGCAGCCGGGCGATTTTGCTCGGGCCAGCGCTTATTACCCGCTGGCCGGGTATCTGGTAGGCAGCCTGAGTGCGGCGGCCCTGTGGCTCACCGCACCCCTGCCAGACGGGGTGGGCGCCGCACTGACGTTAGGAGTCTGGCTGGGTCTGACCGGCTGGCTGCATTTCGACGGCTTGGTCGACAGTGCCGACGCCCTGCTGGCAATGAAATCCCCGGCCCAACGCCTGGACATTCTCAAGGACGTGCATGTGGGAGCATTTGGCCTGGGCAGCGGCGTGCTGTACCTGCTTACCTTCTGGAGTCTGCTGGCCGCAGGCGTGCCGCTGTACGCGCCGGTCGCTGCCGCCGTGGTGGCCCGGGCGCTGGTGCTGCTACCGATGAACCTCTACCCGGCGGCCCGTGCCGAATCGCTGGGCGCCCGCTCACGCGAAGGCCGCCTACTGCCGGCCCTGCTGCTGGCCGCGCCGGTGCTGTTCTGGCCTGGCGTCTGGCCCGGTGCCCTGCTGGCCCTGGCGCTAATGCTGCTGGTGGCCCACTGGTCTGCGGGGCGTCTGGGCGGCGGCATCAGCGGCGACATTTACGGCCTGCTGATCAGCGCTGGCGAACTGGGAGTGCTGCTGGCCCTGGCCTGGGGGCGCTGACCTGGGCACCCCAAACTGGACACAGAGAAGACGATTTCCTACCTTCTCTTCACGGTTACGGTTGCCTGCAGCGCCCCCTGTTAGAGTGTCATCGCTGCATTTTTACGGCCAGGACCAACTCCTGGCCTCCTGCCCGCCCGGAAAGGACCCTGCCCCGTGATCACTGACCAGTTTGGCCGCCTCCTGCGAGACCTGCGAATCTCGGTGACCGACCGCTGCAACCTGCGCTGCATTTACTGCATGCCGGCCGAGGTCTTCGGGCAGGACTACGCTTTTTTGCCGCAGAGTGAGCTGCTGTCCTTCGAGGAAATCGAGCGGGTGGCCCGGATCATGCTGGGCCTGGGGGTGCAGAAGCTGCGGCTGACCGGCGGCGAACCGCTGCTGCGCCGGGAACTGCCACAGTTGGTCGAGCGGTTGGCCCGGCTGGACGGGGCGGAGGACCTCGCCATGACCACCAACGGCCTGCTGCTGCCGCGCTACGCTGCCGACCTCAAAGCGGCCGGTTTGCAGCGGGTCACGGTCAGCCTGGACGCTCTGGACGCGGAAACCTTCGGGGAGATGAACGGCCTGGGCGTTTCGCCCGAGCGGGTGCTGGCCGGCATTGACGCGGCGCTGACGGCCGGGCTGGGCGTCAAGCTCAATACGGTGGTCAAGCGCGGCATGAACGACGCTGGTCTGGCTGAGTTCTGGCGTGAGCTGCGCGGCAAAGCGGCGGTCCGTTTTATCGAATTCATGGACGTGGGCAACCACAATGGCTGGGACCTGGAACATGTGGTCCCGTCTGCCGAGGTGCTGGAACGGCTGGCCGGCGAGGATCTGACCTTCTCGCCCCTGCCCCCAAAACAGCCCGGCGAGGTGGCCCGCCGCTTCGTCTCAAGCGATGGCCATGAGGTGGGCCTGATTTCCAGCGTTACAGCGCCCTTTTGTGGCGACTGCTCCCGCCTGCGCCTCTCGGCCACCGGCAGCCTCTACAGTTGCCTGTTTGCCACAGACGGCTATGACCTCAAAGCCCCGCTGCGGGCCGGCGAGGATGATGCCCAGCTGCGTGACCGCATTGCCGGTCTGTGGCAGGCCCGCCGTGACCGCTACTCGGAAGAACGCGGCGAGCAGACAGCCACTCGGCCCCGCATCGAGATGAGCTTTATCGGGGGCTGAGGCTCCCCCAGTCCCTATCCTGTTCTAAGCTTTTGCGCCTTCCCTGGCCTGCCGGCCGGGTACACTGGGGTTTGCTGTTGCCCAGGCCCGCAGTGCAGGGCGGCAACGACTCCACTGAAGGATGGACGGGGAATGAGAGATCAAAGTGACAGGTGACGTGCAGCCTTTCGACTGGCAGCGGATGTTCCTGAAAGACATCACCCCGCTGTTCATGCTCGAAATCGTGTTCCGGACAGCGGTGATTTTCCTGTGGCTGATCTTCTTGCTGCGGCTTTCCGGACAGCGCAGTGTGGCGCAGCTGGGCCCGCTGGAGCTGGCGCTGGTGATCGGCATGGGCTCGGCGGCCGGTGACCCGATGTTCTACCCGGAAGTGCCACTGCTGCACGCCATGCTGGCACTGGCGCTGGTGGTAGGCATGCAGCAACTGATCATGCGCCTGGCCGTCCACAATGAAACGGCCGAAACCCTGCTGGAAGGCCAGCCGCTGGAAATGGTGCGTGACGGCGTCCTGAATCTGGCTAGTATTCAGCACTTTCAAGCACGAGCCGGGCCAGGCCCCGCCCGGCCTACAGGTGATGCCGCCCTGGGACTTGGAGCCACCCCGGCCGCTGCCGGGGTATCAGGGCCCACTGGTCTGCCTCAGCTGCGGCACGCCAGTCACAGCTGGACAAGCCTGTCCCTGTGGGAACCAGGACACTGTACCTGCTGTGACTGACCCGCTGCAGGGCCCTGACACAGTGGATGAAGTGAGCCATTGAGCTGCTCAGAAGGGCAGACAGAATAACCGGACCCTAAAGCCGCTTCGTAACCGCCAGGATGGGTCAGACGCTACGGTGAAAGCATGTCTCTGAAACCGGATCTTCCCTTGCCCGAGCCCAAAACCCGGCGCGTCGGCTACGCCATTGTCGGTATCGGTGAACTCAGCGCCGATGAACTGATTCCAGCCGCCCGCACCAGTGAGCACGCTTATGTCGCTGCTCTGGTCACGGGTGACGTGGAAAAAGGTCGGGCTTTTGCTCAGGCCCTGGACCTGAGCGACGACGACGTTTATACCTACGAGCAGTTCGAGCAGCTGAAAGACCGCGAGGATGTGGAGGCTGTCTATATCGTGTTGCCCAACTCGCTGCACCGTGAGTACGTGGAGCGGGCCGCAAAAATGGGCAAGCAGGTGCTCTGTGAAAAGCCGTTGGGCGTTAGCGCAGACGATGCCCGGGCAATGGTGCAGGCCTGCCAGGATGCCGGCGTGCTGCTGATGACCGCTTACCGCTGCCAGTACACTCCCGAGTACTGGGCGGTGCGTGACGCGGTGCAGAGTGGACGGCTGGGAACCATCCGTGCCCTGGATTCCATTAATGCCCAGGTTCAGGACGACCCTGCTGCCTGGCGGCTGAAAAAAGACCTGGCCGGCGGCGGTGCCCTGCCTGACATCGGCCTGTACTCGCTGAACACGGTCCGTTTTGTCATGGCTGAAGAGCCGCAGTGGGTGTTTGCCCAGCTGAATCAGCCGCAGGATGACGAGCGCTTTACTGAAGTTGAGGAACGTCTGTCGTGGATGATGGGCTTTTCTGGCGGTGTGGTGGCGACCTGTCAGACCAGCTACGCGGCGCAGCGGGTTTCTATGCTGCGTGTTCTGGGCGAAAAAGGCATGGCGCTGATGGATCCAGCCTTCGATTATCAGGGTCTTAAAGTGACGCTGGAAGACCAGGAAGGCCAGCATCAGCCGGCATTTCCTTCTTATGATCAGTTCGGTAACGAGTTCGATCACTTTGCTGGGTGCATTCGCAGTGGTCAGACTCCCTGGACTCCGGGCGAGGAAGGCGTGGCCGATCATGTAGTGATGGACGCCCTATACGAAAGTGCGAGAACTGGTCAGCGGGTGGACTTGAAGACAGAGGCGGGTAAAGATCTGTTCCGGGGGCAGCAGAAACCTCAGCTGCCCGAAGGCTGAGTTCTGGAGAGGCAGGGCTAGGAAGGATATTTAGGCCCTGCCTTACAGAATGGACGAGAAGGGGCCTCGGAGATGTTTTGAGGGGAAGAGGTCGGGAAGAAAATTCCCCCTCTCTTACCTAAGATCGCTTAGGTAAGAGATCGTCTAAAGCTTCTCGCACGCCGGCCTGAATCAGGTGATGGGCGCAGCTGATGCTTCCCGGGATGGGCGGCAGCTGGTCGGCGCGGAACCAGCGGGCTTCTTCGATCTCGCCCGGTTGCGGCACGATGTCACCGGCAACATACTCTGCACTGAAGGCCACCATCAGCGAATGCGGCAGCGGCCAGGGCTGCGACATCCGGTACTGGGGGCTGCGGATGGTGACGCCCAGTTCTTCGCGCACCTCGCGGTGGCAGCAGTCTTCCAGAGTTTCACTGGGTTCCACGAAGCCGGCCACCACCGAGAACATGCCTGGAGTGTGCCGTGGCCCCCGCGCCAGTAAGAACTCGCGCTCGGGTCCCTCACCGCGCCAGATCAGGGCCATGATGGCGGGCGCCACCCGTGGATAGACGGTGAGCCCACAGGCTGGGCAGCGCCGGGCATGTTCTCGGCCGAGGGCTTCGGTGGGCGTGCCACAGCGGCCGCAAAAGCGGTGGGTCTGATGAAACTCCAGCAGCTGTACTGCGTAGCCGGCCAGGCCGCTTGTCTCTTCATCTCCTGCAGCCGCCAGCTGACGCAGGCTGATCGCTCCAGCATCTGGGGCAAATCCGCTGGTGCTGTGGGCTACGGCATAAGCGGCACCTTGCCAGTGGCCCAGGCTGATGGGAGCTTCAGCCACTGCCTTAGCGGGAACATCTCCCAGGCGCGGCCAGCCCTCGGGGCCGGGGGGCAGGAGGCTGCGGCCGTCGGGGGCAATCAGGATCAGCCGGTGTTCTGGGGTAAGGGGGATGGGTGTGGCCAGGAAGTCGTCTGGGCGCGTGAAGGCAAGCATGGTTGAGTATAAGAGGGGTATTGAAGCAGAGACTTTACTTATGTAATTCGATTATAAAAGTAGAAGGGTGCCGTTTCTCTGAGCTGACTTAAGCCGGCAGGCAACCACGCCAAAAAGGAGGGCGCTATAGTCGGGAAATCAGGTACAGGCCGGAGGCGCTGAGCAGTCAGCTGCCGGCTTCATCTCGACCAGACACCGACGGAGGAACACACTATGAAAAATCCCGAACTGATTGCCGCAGTCCTGATCACTGTGCTGATGGTGGCCTTTATGGGCCTGACCCAGCCACGCACTTCGCAGAAAACCGGCGAAGGTGCCGGCGAAATGCCCGTAGTAAATGCTGTAGAAGGTGAGGCCGGCCCCGGCCAGCAAAGCCAGACCACCCAGAGCAGCGACCAGCCCAGCAGCAGCGACGCCCCGGACGCCGGAACCAGCAGCGCTGCCAATACCGCACCTAGCCTGACTGAAGCGACTTCCAGTGACACCGATACCCCGGCCAGCACCGCCGGCGGCACAACCGGTGTGGTCAGTGGAAATGACAGCGCTTCTGGCACAGAAACGGCCAGCGACGCTGCTACGGATACAGCTTCGGGCACGGACGCTTCGGGTACGGATACTGCGTCCGGCATGGACAGTGCCAGCGCTGGCACTGATGCCAGCAGCACCGACACTAGCACTGGCACCGGCAGCGAGACAGCCAGCCAGACCAGCACCAGCGGCCAGTAAGGCCCGGCCATACCGATATAAGACGAGCAGCATCCGCTGCAAAATCCAGCCCGGCCAACTTGCCCGCCGGGCTGGTCTTTTTTGGCTTCATTTTTCACCGTGAGCGAGCTATGGTCGTGCCTCTCCCCCACGCCGAGCACCCGAGAGCCAGACCTTTCCAGTAGACTGCAACATGCTCAAAACTCTGCTGAGGGCCGGCCTGGGGCTGTTGCTGGCCGCCATGCTGGCGTCACTGCTGGCTTTGCTTTATGTCCGGTCTCAGACCCTACCGCAACTGACCGGCGCACTGAATGTCAGCGGGCTGGGCGAGGGAGTTACGGTGACCCGCGACCAGTCCGGTATTCCCCATATCCGGGCGGCCAGCGACACCGACGCGGTGTACGCGCTGGGGCTGGTCCACGCCCAGGACCGGGCCTGGCAGCTGGATTTCCAGCGGCGCATCGCGCAGGGGCGGCTGTCGGAGGTGCTGGGGCCAGCGGCGCTGGAACAGGACCGTTTCCTACGGACCTGGGGCTTTCAGCGGGCAGCCACTTCGGCGCTGCAAGCCCTGGACCCCGAGTCCCGGCGGTTGATCTCGGCTTATACGGCCGGCGTCAATGCCGGGTTCGCACTGGGCAAGACGGCACCCGAATTTCTGATTCTGGGCTACCGGCCCGAGCCCTGGACCGATGTGGACTCGGTGGCCTGGAGCAAGCTGATGGCTTTTGACCTGGGCGGCAACTGGGAACAGGAACTGGAGAACTGGAAGCTGTGCCGCAGCGAAGGCCCCGCTGCACTCAGCCGGCTGAACCCGCCCTACCCGGCCTCGGGGCCCACCATCCTGAGCCGTGACGAACTGCCGGTGACCGGAAAGGACGCCAGCAGCGCCGGAACCGCCTGCGCGGCCGACCTGCCGGCCGCGCACCTGCAGGAGCTGCAGCGGCAGCTGGCCGCCGTCCGGAAGCTGGGCATGGAGTTCGAGGCCAGCCGTGGCAGCAACGACTGGGTGATTTCCGGCGCGCACACCGCCAGCGGCAAACCCATGCTGGCCGACGATCCCCACCTCAAGCTGCAAAGCCCGATGCTGTGGTATCTGGCCGAAATCCAGGGGCCGTCGCTGCACAGCATCGGGGCCACCATTCCGGGACTGCCGGCCGTAGTGATCGGGCGCAACGAGCGAATTGCCTGGGGCGTGACCAACCACAACCCCGACGTGCAGGACTTTTTCGTGCTGCCGGCCGGAGCAGCGCTGCGAACCCACGAGGAGATTATCCAGGTCAAGGGCGCTGAGGACGTGCATCTGACGCTGGAAGACAGCGACTTCGGCCCGGTGGTCAGCTCGGTGGTGGACGGGCCGAAGGGTTCGAAGCTGGCGCTGAGCTGGCCCACCCTGATGGACGGCGACACCACCCTGAAAGCTTATCTGGGGGTCAACCGGGCGCAGAACTGGAACGAATTTCTCACGGCGATGCAGGCTTATGTGGGGCCCAGCCAGAACTTCGTGTATGCCGACGTAGACGGCAACGTGGGCTATATCGCGCCGGGGCGGGTGCCGGTGCGCCGGGGGTGGGACGGCAGCCTGCCGGTGCCGGCCGACAGCGAGCACCGCTGGCAGGGCTGGGTGCCGTTCGGGGAACTGCCACAGACCTTCAACCCAGCCGACGGGCTGGTGGTCACGGCCAACAACCGTTCGGTGCCGCCGGGCTATCCCTGGCTGATGACCAACGACCGCGCCTGGGCCGACCCCTACCGCTCGGCACGCATCACTGAGCGGCTGCAGGGCACCCACGGCCTGACGCTGGACGACCTGGCCGAGCTTCAGAACGACCCACTCAGCGGGCCTTGGCGCGAGATGAAAGCGGCGCTGCTGGCGACCCCCCGCGCCGGGCTGAGTGCCCCAGCCACCGCAGCGCTGGACGGGCTGAAAGCCTGGGACGGCCGACTGAGCACCGATTCGCAGGCCGCCACAGTGTTCGAGTGGTGGCTGGCCGAACTGAAAGCCCAGGGCAAAGCGGCGCTGGGCAGCGATCCCAGCACCCGCGCCGTAGCCCAGGCGCTGAAGGCAGAGCGGCCGCTGTGTGCTCAGGTGGCGCCGTGTCCGGACCTGCTGGCACAGACCCTGGAAACAGCCGCACAAAAAGCGGCACAGCGGCCCTACGGTCAGGTTCACCGGGCCTACAGCGCCCACGGTGCTTTCGGGGAAATCCGGGCGCTGGCGCCGCTGTTTAACGCCCGGATAGCAGCACCGGGTGGCAGCGACACGGTGAATGTGGCCCGTCCCAACCGCCAGGATGGCACCCTCGATTTCACCCACGCCGCCAGCTACCGGCAACTGATTGACCTGTCGGACCCGGACGCCAGCCGCTTTACCGGCACCCTGGGACAAAGCGGCAATCCGCTGTCACCCTACGCCCGCAGCCAGCTGCGCGGCTGGGCCAGCGGCGACTACCTCCCGATGAGCACCCGGCCCGCCGACTGGGGCAAGACCCAGGTATTGCAGCTGAAGCCAGTACGGTAGAAAAAGCCGCTCCCCGGCTCTCTAACCGGGGAGCGAGCAGCTAGAAAAACAGAACTCAGCTGTTCTCGCGTTCTTCCATGCTCAGTTGGCCGCGCTGGTTGGGATGCACCAGTTCCAGATATTCGGGGTGCTTCTGGATAAAGTCGGCCACAAAGGGGCACTGCGGCACGATCATCTTGCCCTGTTGGCGCAGGTCTTCCAGCGCGCCCTGAACCAACTGGCCGCCATAGCCCTGGCCGCCGTGTTCCGGGCTGATTTCGGTGTGGGTCAGCAGGGCGGCGTTGCCCATGTCTTCGTATTCTAGGGCGCCCACCTGCTGGCCGTCCTGATAGGCCTCGTAGCGCTGTTCATCGGCGTTGTGAGGGAAGTTCACCGCTGTGCCGCTTCCCGGCGCCATAGGGGTTGGCGCAGCAGCCGAAATACGCCCAGCACGATGGCGAGGCCGGTCAGCCAGCCGGCCAGCACGTCGGTGGGGTAATGCACGCCCAGCAGAATGCGCGAGAAGCCCATGGCCCCCGCATACAGCACGCCGATCACCACCGCCGGCCAGCGCCAACGGGTGGGCCACAGCAGCAGCACCAGCCAGGTGGCCAGCGCCGCACTCATGGTGGCGTGGCCGCTGGGAAAAGAGGCGCTGTGTTCCTGCACCAGCCGGGGCCACAGCTCCGGGCGCGGGCGGTCAAAAGTGAATTTCAGCACGCTGCCGGTCGCAACGGCGCTGCCCGGCCCCAGCAGGGTGAACAGCGCGGCCCGCCGGCCCAGGGTGGTCCAGGCCCAAGCGATCAGCAGCAGCAGCAGTCCGGCCATCACCCAGGTGCCACCCCAGAAATGCAGGAACACTGCCAAGGAATCCAGCTGGGCACTGAAACGCTCATGTGCGGCCAGCATCCAGGGGGTTTCAAAGCGGAAACGTTCGTTTTCCAGGATGCTGTCGCCCAGCTTGCCCACGGCCAGCAGTGGTACGAATACGCCAAGCAGCAGCCCCAGCCAGTGTAGTGGGGGGGGCGGGAGCCGGTTCAGGCTCGGGGGTCATGGGAGCTGGGATCATAGGGGCTGGCGAGGCGGCTTCAGGAAAGGCCGGAGCGGAGTGGGCACCATCAGGCCGGGGGTCAGGCGGGTGGGTCATCCGGCCAGCCTACGCTGCTGGCCGCGAACCGGCGTCCATCTAAAGTTTTACTGAAATTCTGGCCGAACTCCGCCCTGTGCCGCCATTGTGCCTGCGCCGGCCCGCTATGATGCCGGCCATGCTGCTGTCCGAACTGGCGGCCGCCCTCTGCCTGCACCCGCTGCCGGAAAGTGGGCCGCCGACCGAAATCAAGTCCGTGACCCACCGCGCCGAGTGGGTGACGCCCGGTGCGCTGTTCGTCGCCATTCGCGGCCAGCAGCACGATGCCCACATGTTTCTGGACGAGGCGGCCCGGCGTGGCGCTGCAGCCGTGCTGGGCGAGGGCCTACAGCCGGGGCAAGCTTCACCTCTGCCCTACCTGCGGGTGCCCGACGCCCGCGCCGCCCTGGCCGACGCCGCCGCGCTGCTGAACGGCCATCCCAGCCGGCAACTGCCCGCCGTGATTGGCGTGACCGGCACCGACGGCAAAACCACCACCGCCTGGCTGACCGCCGCCCTGCTGCGGGCCGGCAGCGTCCCCACCGGTCTGCTGAGCAGCCCCGGCTATCAGTTGCCTGACGGCCGCCTGGAAGCCTACCCGGCACACTTCACTACCCCGGAAGCGCCGCAGTTGCAGGGCCTGCTGCGGCAGATGGTGCAGGCAGGAGCGCAAGCCGCCATCATTGAAACCAGCAGCCACGCGCTGGCGCTGGAGCGGGTACGCGGCGTGGACTGGAAAGTGGGCATCTGGACCCACCTGAGCCGCGAGCATCTGGATTTTCACGGCACGTTGGAAGCCTACTTTGCCGAGAAACGCAAATTGATCGAGCGCTCGCCGCTGGCAGTCCTAAACCTGGACGACCCCTGGACCAAGCAGCTGCGCGGCGTGGCCTCGCAGGAGCTGACCTACTCGGCGTCCGGGCAGCCTGGGGCCGAGTGGCGAGCGGCAGACCTGCGCGAAGATGCCCCCGGCCGGGCATCGTTCGCGGTAGACGGACCCGCCGGGGCTTTCCGGGCAGCCCTGCCGCTGACCGGCACTTTTCAGATGGGCAACGCCCTGGCGGCGATGGCGGCAGCACACCGCTATGGGGTCACGGCCGAGGAGCTGAAAGCTGGTCTGGCCCACTTTCAGGGTCCGCCCGGGCGGATGCAGCGGCTACCGACCCGGCCCGGACAGCCACAGGTGGTTTCCGACTCAGCGCACACGCCAAACAGCCTGGAACAGAGCCTGCGGGCGCTGCGTCCCCTCACCCCGGGGCGGCTGTGGGCAGTGGTGGGCAGCGCCGCCGGCGGGCGCGACACTTCCAAGTGGGGCCCGATGGCCGCCGCCGCCAGCCTCTGGGCCGACCGGGTGATTCTGACCGAGGCTGACCACCGCGAAACACCGCTGGAAGAGATTCTGGACGTGATGGCGGCTGCGGCGGTGCGGCACAACTGGGAACGCATCGGGGACCGCGCTGAGGCCATCGCCTCCGCCATCGAGCAGGCCGGGCCGGAGGATACGGTGCTGATCGCTAACAAGGGCGGCGAGCACTTCCTGCAGCGCGGCCGCACCATTTTCGCCTGGAACGATGCCGAAGCCGCCCTGGCCGCGCTGCGGGGCGAGACCTACCAGGCCAGGGCGGCCGAACCGGCGACACCGGCCTGACCTTCTTTCTTCAGGGAGCGGGAGGCGGCGCCAGCGAGAGCCGGTCCACCGCCCGTTCCAGCGCGGAGCGGGCCTGGACCGGGGTGAGCACGTCCAGCAGCAGGTGCACGCTCAGGCCGTCCAGCAGGGCCTGCAGGTCGCGGGCCGCTGCGGCCGGCGGGTCGCTGAGGGTCCAGCCCTGCCCGGCAAATTCGCTGAGAATCTCCACCAGCGCGGCGTGCAGGTCGCGGTAAGTCAGGCCCTGCACATCGGCCAGGTCGGGGTCGCTCACGGCGGCGCCCACGAACGCCAGCCACACCTCCAGCCACTCACGGCTTGAGGGTTCCAGCGGCAGGGTGGCTTCCAGAAAAGTCAGCAGATTTTCGCGGGGGGTGCCGGGCAGCGGCAGGCGGCGCAGCTGTGCCTCCGCCTGGGCACTGACCTGCTCGGCAGCAAACGCCAAAATGGCGGCGCGGCTGGGCAGGTAGTGGCGCACGGCTCCGCTGGACCAGCCGCTTTCCTCGGCCAGAGCGCGGATGGTCACCCCGCCAAGCCCTGAGCGGCGAATCAGCCGCCAGACCGCCTGCGCCAGTTCGGCGCGGCGCTGGTCATGGTCCACCTGTTTAGGCATCGCTCATGTTCTAGCACAGCCGGGCACGTTTTAGCACGTTCGTGCTATAAGAAGGCCAGGGAAATCGCACAAGCGTGCGAACTAAGGGGGAAACTGATGGGATGGATCGCTCTGCTGCTGGCAGGTCTGTGTGAGGTGGGCTTCACCACCGCGCTGAAACTGGAACAGCGCAACCCCAACTACGTCTGGCTGTTCCTGCTGTTCGCCGTGGTGAGCTTCGGGTTGCTGGAACGGGCCATGCAGACCATTCCGCTGGGCACCGCCTATACCGTCTGGACCGGCATCGGGGCAGTCGGCACGGCGCTGGTGGGCGCCGCCTTTTTCGGTGAGCGGCTCAGCCGGGTGCAGCTGGGGTTGCTGGGGGCAGTGGTCGTGCTGATTGCCGCCCTGCGGCTGACCGGGGGCGGCGCATGAATGGCTGGCTGTGGCTGGGACTGGCCGGGCTATTCGAGGTCGGCATGGCAACGGCGCTCAAGCTGAGCCAGACGCAGCAGAGTTTTACGCTGGCCTTTGTGGTGCTGGCGGTGCTGAGCTTCGAGTGCCTGGCGAAAGCTATACGCACCATTCCGCTGAGCACCGCCTATGCCATCTGGACCGGCATCGGAGCGGTCGGCGCCGTGGGGCTGGGGGCCACTCTGTTCGGTGAAGCCCTCAGCCCGCTGCGCCTGGGGCTGCTGGCCGCATTGATCGCGGCGCTGATTGGGCTGAAGCTAGCCACGCCAGGTGAGCCGCCTGCTACCAAGTGATAGAGCCCCCTGGCCGGCCTTAGCGGCCCGAGTCGAGGGTGGGCTGGGCGCCCCGCTCGGAAGTGAGGACCACCAGCAGATTGTTGACCAATTGGGCGCGGTTCTCGCGGTCCAATTCCACCACGCCGTCGTTTTCCAGCCGCTCGATGGCCATCTGCACCATGCCCACAGCCCCGTCCACGATCACCTGCCGGGCCTGCAACACGGCTTCGGCCTGCTGGCGCTGCAACATCGCACTGGCAATTTCCGGCGCGTAGGCCAGGTGGCTGATGCGGGCGTCCAGCACTTCCACCCCGGCCAGCGCCAGGCGGGCCTGCAGGTCCTCACGCAGATAATGGGCCACCTCGTCAGGGCGGCCGCGCAGGCTGACTACCGGCTCCCCGTGCTCATCCAGGCCGTAGGCTTCGTAAGCGAAGGCGGTGCCCAGATGCCGCAGCGCCGTTTCGGCCTGCACGTCCACGAAGGAGTTGTAATTCTCCACATCAAACGACGCCCGCGCCGTATCCACCACCCGCCAGACGATTACAGCGGCAATTTCCACCGGGTTGCCGGCGGCGTCGTTTACCTTGACCCGCTCCGACTGGAAGTTGCGGATACGCAGCGATAAATCTTGCCGGCCGGCAAACGGGTTGGACCAGAAATAGCCATTCTGGCGCACACTGCCCACATATTTGCCAAACAGGGTGAGTACCACAGCCTGATTGGGCGCCACCACGAAAAAACCGCGCAGCATCAGGGTTGCCAGCGGGAGCAAAACGATCAGCAGCGGAGCCAGGCCAATGGTGGCCGCCGCGCTGCTCAGCACCTGCCAGAACACGAACAGCAGGGCGGCTGCAGCCACCAACATCACGACCAAGGCCACAAAGCCGTTGACCGCAAAGGCCGGATGTTCCTGTGAGGCCTGGTGGCTGGGGCGCAGCGGCGGCTCGGAATAGTCGGGCAGCGGCGGAGTCGGCGAGGTGGACTGGGGGGTCATCTGAGGCCGGGACATATTTCAGTGTAACGGAACAGGGCGGCGCTGCCCGGGGGGAGGGGAACCCCTGCAACATCTGAACAGGTCTTCAGATATAGTCGGGCCATGACCCACTCTGCCGAGCTGAATTACCGGGTGCAGGGCATGGATTGCCCCAACTGCGCCCGCACCGTGGACGGCGCGCTGTGCCGGCTGCCCGGAGTTAGTGACGTGCAGCTGAACCACACCCAGCAGAGCCTGCGGCTGCGGCTGGACGAGGACCAGACCAGCCGCCGCACCCTGGAAGACGAACTGCGCCGCCTGGGCCACCCCGCCACCTTGCAGCAGGACGGGCAAGTCAGCGCTGAACCGGCCTGGTACGCCACCCCCAAGGGCCGCCTGCTGCTGCTGAGCGTGGGAGCGGTGGCGCTGGCGGTGGCGGCCGCACTGGTCTATCCGCCCGGCGCCCAGGTGGCTTTCTCGGCGGCGGCCCTGATCGCGGTCTTTCCGCTGGCCCGGCAGGCGCTGGCAGCGGCGCAGCGGGGCAATCCTTTTTCCATCAACACCCTGGTCACGGTGGCGGTGGTGGGCGCCGTACTGATCGGTGAAGCGGCCGAGGGCACCGCAGTGGTGGCCCTATTTGCCGTGGGCGAGTGGCTCGAAGGGTACGCGGCCGGCCGGGCGCGCCGGGGCATTCAGGCGCTGGCCGCGCTGACCCCGGATACCGCGCAGCTGCTGGAAGGCGGACAGGTGCGCGAAGTGCCGGCCGCCTCGCTGCAGCCGGGTCAGCGCCTGCAGGTGCCGGCCGGCGCGCGGGTGCCGGCCGACGGGATCATCCGCAGCGGAACTTCCAGCCTGGACGACAGCCCGGTGACCGGCGAAAGCCTGCCGGTCCGCAAAAGCCCCGGTGCCGAAGTCTATGCCGGCAGTGTGAACGGCGAGGGCGTGCTGGAAGTGGAAGTGACCCGGCCCGCCGGCGACAACACCATCGCCCGGATTGTCCGGCTGGTGGAAGAAGCCTCGGCCGGCAAGGCCCCCACCGAGCGCCTGATTGACCGCTTCAGCCGCTGGTATACCCCACTGGTGTTGCTGGCTGGCATCCTGACGGCCGCGCTGCCGCCACTGCTGACCGGCGCTGAGTGGCTGCCCTGGCTGTACAAGGGCCTGGCGCTGCTGCTGATCGGCTGCCCCTGCGCCCTGGTGCTGAGTGTTCCAGCGGCGATGACCAGCGCCATCAGCGCCGGGGCCCGCGCCGGTCTTCTGGTCCGCAGCGGCGCGGTGCTGGAAGCCCTGGCCAGCATCCGGACCGTGGCCCTGGACAAGACCGGCACCCTGACCGCTGGCCGGCCCCAGGTCACAGAGGTACTGAGCGCCGGCCCGGCGGAGGCAGAAATCCTGCGCCTGGCGGCCGCTGTAGAAACCGGCAGCCAGCACCCGCTGGCCCTGGCTCTCCGGGGGGCAGCTCAGGAGCGGGGGCTGGCCCTGCCGGCGGCCAGCGAAGCCCAGGCACTGGGCGGCCGTGGAGTCCAGGCCCTGGTGGAAGGCCAGCGCCTGAGTGTGTCCTCGCCGCGCTTTGCTGCCCAGACAGTGGGGCTGGACGCTGATCTGCAGGCCCGCATCACTACCCTGGAAGAAAGTGGCCACACCCTCAGCGTGCTGCATACACCAGAGCGGGTGCTGGGCGCCCTGGCGCTGCGCGACGAGCCCCGCCCCGAAGCCGCCGCCACGCTGGCCCACCTGCGCCGCCTGGGGGTGGGTAGCGTGATGCTGACCGGCGACAACGCCCGCGCCGCCGCGGCTGCCGGCCAGCAGCTAGGCCTGGACCGGGTGGAAGCCGAACTGCGCCCGGAAGACAAGCTGCGGATCATCCGCGAACTGCCGGCCCCAGCAGCAATGGTAGGTGACGGCATCAACGACGCGCCTGCCCTGGCCCAGGCCGAGGTGGGCATCGCGGTAGGCGGCGGCACTGATGTGGCCCTAGAAACGGCAGACGCAGCCCTGCTGGGTGGACAGCTGGGCGGAGTAGCCGATCTGCTGGAACTGGGCCGGGCCGCCATGAACAATGTCAAGGTCAATATCGCGCTGGCGCTAGGGCTCAAGGCAGTCTTTCTGGTCACCACCCTGCTCGGCTACACCGGGCTCTGGATGGCCGTGCTGGCCGATACCGGCGCGACCGTGCTGGTTACGCTGAACGCCCTGCGGCTGCTGGGCTGGCGGCCCCGGAAGGCTCAGGCATGACCGTTCGTGAGCGCGAGGGAGCGCCCCAGGCTCCGGCCCCGCAAATAGAGAGCGACGTGTGCGACACCCGCTGTCTGCACCCTGGAGCGGTGGCGGCTGCGCGGGAAGTTCTGCCGAGCAGCGAAGTGGTAAGCGGGTCGGCCGAGGTCTTCCGGCTCCTGGGCGACCCTGGGCGGCTGCGGCTGCTCCTGGCGCTGCGGGCAGGCGAGCTGTGCGTCTGTGACCTGGCCGCCGTCAGCGGGGCCTCGGAAAGCAGTGTCAGCCACTCGCTGCGGCTGCTGCGGGCCAGCCGCGCCGTGCGGGCCCGCCGAGAAGGCCGCAACGTCTACTACGCGTTGCACGACCGCCATATTGAGCTGCTGCTGGATATGATGACGGCACATATGGGAGAAACCGAATGACCGCCCCTGCCCGCGCAGCGCTGCTGGTGGTGGCCATCCTGCTGCTGGCATTGGGCGCCTTCTGGGGACTGAACGAGCGGCGCTGGGCCGGCCCGCTGTACTGCTTCGAGCAGCTGGGCAGTGTTTGGGGCATTGCGCCGGTTCCGCCGGGCATCACTCCGGAATGCCCAGCGTCCAGCAGCTACCGTCAGGACATTCGCCAGGGCCTGGGCCGGGCCGAGCAGTTTCGTCTCAGCGGCTGGCAGCCCAAAGCCCTGTTGGGCACCTTGACAGGCGCAGGCTACCGGCCGCAAACCGACGACCTGCTGGACGACGATTACTCGGCCTTCCTGTTCAGAGGCAGCGAGCGGATTCAGTACAGCGCCGTGCGCCAGGGCAGCGAAACCCTGATCACGGTCAGCGGGCCGCCGCAGAAAAATCGCTGACCTGCTCGGAGTAGGGCCGGCCTCTCCCCCGCTTGCAACGCTTGAGTCTGTTACCCAAGACCATAAAAAAAGCCCCGGCGCAGGCCAGGGCTTTTTTGCTTGGAAAGGAAAAAGCTTAGAGGTTGCCCTTGAGGGTGGTGGCCACCTTGAAAGCCACCTTCTTGCCGGCAGGAATCTGGATCTTTTCGGTGGTGCCGGGCTTCACGCCGGTGCGGGCGGCAGTTTCCTTGACGCTCAGGGTGCCCAGGCCGGGCAGGCCCACAGCCTGGCCGCCGCGCAGCGCTTCAACCACGGTGTCCAGCATGGTGCTCACGGCTTCGTCAGCCTGCTTCTTGGTCAGGCCGGTCTGCTCGGCGACCTTTTCCACCAGCTGGGACTTGTTCATCTTTTCCGCAGGAGCTGCGGCTTTGGCTTTGCTCGCTTTTTTCGTCATAGGCGCAGTTTGCACGTGGCAATCTGAAATGTCCAGTCAGTAACAGTGTCACACAGGCACCACTTCCTTATAGAAACCTTAATTTTGTTGGCGCGCAAAAAGTTCGTAAGAACAAAAAACCCTGTCCAGCACGCAGCAGATAAAGTTAAGATCAGATAACTTCATCCAGGCGGGCGGGTAGAAGGCCAGAGTGGAGATATGACTCCTTTGACTCCTATGGCCCCACGGCAGCGTTCTGGAACTGCCCCCTGGCTCCTCGGTGCCCTGCTGACCCTGGGCCTGACCGCCTGCGGTGGCGGTGGTAGCGCCCCGAATCCCGGCAGCGGTACTCCTGGGCCTTCTCAACCGGGCAATGTTCGCGTCAGCGGCGAAGTGCAGCTGCCGGCCGGCGCGCTCTCGGTTATGGCCGCGGAAACAGCAGAAACGGCCGACTGGGACGCCCCACACGTGCCTGACCAGTTGCTGGTGACCTCCGGTGGCCTCTCGGCGCAGTCGCTCTCACCCCAGCTGGCCGGACTGCGCACTGAAAGCCTGAGCGAACTGGGCCTGGTACGGGTGTGGACCCCGCAGCCGCAGGAGCTGGCGCAGCAGCTGGCTGAGAGCGGCATCGCCTCGCAGCCCGAATACCTCTACCAGGTGCAGGCCACCACGCCCAATGACCCCGGCTTTCCCGGAAACGCTGGGATCGACGTGGGCGGCATCCAGCATCAGGACTACCTGACCCAGATCGGGGCCGCTTCCGCCTGGCGGCAACTGCAGGGCCAGGGCAAGTCGCCGGCCGGCGTGCTGACTGCTGTGCTGGACACCGGCGCCGACCGCAGTCACCCCGACCTGAGCAGCCGGTTGAGGGGCGGCTACGACTTCTGCTCGACGGTTATTGGGGGCGGCTGCTCCGGTACCGACAGCGATTACAGCGACATCCTCACCGAGCCGCGTGGGCACGGCACCGCGATGGCCGGCCTGATCGGGGCCGCCACCAACAACGGGCGGGGCCTGAGCGGCATGACCTGGAGCGGTCCCCTGCTGGCGGTCAAGGTGCTGGGCGACCAGCAGGGCGGCAATGCTGCCTTTGCCACCACCTCCAGCCTGGCGGCTGGCCTCGGCTACGCCGTGAAGCAGGGTGCCCGGGTCGTCAACATGAGTCTGGGCATTCCCGGGCTGAAGAGCGATCCGGCGGTCCGCCAGCAGATCGAGCGCGCTGCGCAGGCCGATATCGTCATGATCTCGGCGGCAGGCAACACTCCGGGCGACGGCCTGTATTTCCCCGCCAACCAGCCAGAAGTGATCGCGGTCGGGGCTGTTAACCCGGCTGGGCAGATGTCGTGCTTCAGCGCCCGGCCGAAAGATGGCCAGAAGCTGGACCTGCTGGCACCCGGCGGCGAATCGGGCTGTGGCCGGGGCACCAGCACGATGCTGGAACTGGACCGGCTGGAACTGGACCGTAGCGGCGGCTACAAGCTGAGTGCCGGCACCTCCGAGGCCAGCGCACTGACCAGCGGGGCCGCCTCGCTGATCCGGGCCGCTTATCCTGGCCTGAAGGCCGCCCAGGTTCGTCAGGCGCTGCTGGAAGGCGGCAAGCCGTCGGCCGATACAGCGCAGCCGCAGCTGAACCTGCCAGGCGCGCTGGCCGCTGCGCAGCGCCTGAGCGGCACACCGGCGCCGCAGCCGAACCGCTACACGCTGATCGTGCAGGCCTATCAGAATGGCCGGGCGGTGGGAGCACCGTTCAAGCAAACCGCTGAAACGCTGAAGACACTGAAGCTGCCCTACACGCTGAACCTGCCACGCGGCCGCTACGACCTGCGCGCCGAAGTGGACACCTCCAAAGCGTCGTACCAGGGCCAGACCACGGTGGACGCCCAGGGCGACACCACCCAGAACATCGCCGTGCGCTGAGGACCAGCAGCAGAACAGGAGCCGAGGGCAGCAGTTGCCCCCGGCTCCTACTTCCGTTTAGTGCTCGTGCGCCCCTTCGCCCAGCAGCCGCTCGGCGCCGGTGTAAACCGTCAGGTGGCCGCCGCGTGCAAAGCCGGCCAGCAGCAGCCCAAACGCCTGGGCAGTCTGGGCCGCCAGGGTGGTGGCGCCCCCCACCCCGATCACCGCTCCGATGCCGGCCAACACCGCTTTCTGGGCAATTTCGTAGCCCAGGCGGCTGCTGATCACCAGCACGCTGCCGGGCCGGTCCAGCTCAGGCCGGTCCAGCGCCCAGCCCACCACCTTGTCGGCGGCGTTATGACGGCCGATGTCCTCGAAGAGGCACAGGAGACGGCCGTCCGGGCTGAACAGCGCGGCGCCGTGCAGGCCACCGCTGGCAGCAAAGCCGCTCTGCCCGGCCCGCAGGCGCTCCGGTAGGGCCGCCAGCAGGGCCGGGTCCAGCGGTGGCCTGGCGGGCAGAGCTCCCGTTCGCAGCAGCAGCCGTTCCACGCTGCCACTGCCACAGATGCCACAGGCGCTGGAGGTCTGGCGGGCCACATAGTCGGGCGGCACCTCGCCCCGCAGGTACCACAGATTGGGATTCTCCGGGTGCGGCTGGAGCTGGCCACTCAGGCCCTCAGCATGCAGCCAGCCTCGCAGCAGCTCGCGGTCAGCGCCGGGCGTGCGCATCAGCACCACCAGGGGGCGCTCCTCTTCTCCAGCCTGCCCGGCAGTCAGCAGGCGCAGTTCCAGCGGCTCCTCGGCGGCCAAGAGGTCATCGGCGGGAATAGGGTCCAGGCCAGCCGGGCCGTAGCGGCGCACCGGCCAGACTCCGTTGAGTGGGCTGGTGTTCAGCCGGGACGCTCCGTCTGTTCGCGCGCCTGCCGCAGCGAGGCGCCGATGCCTTTCAGCAGCCCGAAGGTGGCGCCTAGGGCCAGCTGCACATCCGAGTCGGCCAGTTGCTTCAGCGCACTGGCCGGCGACAACCGGGTGCCGACTTCCACGCTGCGGGCGGCCTGTTCCACGCCGCTGCCCAGCGCGCCGAGCAACGCTTCCAGCTCGCGGGGGTCCAGCGAGCCGGCCAGCTTGACCACTTCGACCAGGTTCCGCAGCACGGTGATACCGGTTTCACCGGTCAGCTTGTCCAGGGCCGCCGCGCTGAGGTTCTCGCCGCCGCGCAGCAGTTTGAGGGCCAGGTCCAGCCCGCCGCGCTGGTGCAGTTCAGTAAGCAATTCCAGCGCTTCGGTCAGGGCCGGCTCGGCCTGGGCGGTCGCCGTACCCAGCCGCTCGGCCGGGGTAGGGGGCTGCGGGGTGTATTCGATCGCTTTTGCCATCTTTCAGACTCCTTTGGGTGGTCCGGGCGGGGAGTGGGAAGGACCCGCGCTCCACTTCCACACCGGGCCAGGGAATTTAGTCGTCACTGCCGGAGGTGGCTGCGGCCTGCCCGGTGTTGTCCTCGGCAATGCCGCCCCGGTAACTGCCGTCGGGGAAGAAATAATCGTCGCGGGCCCACTTGCGCTCCACTTCCACGCCGCGCTGCGGGGTGGGGTGGCCGAAGCGGAAATTGTGGCGCGGCAGTGGCGAGGGACCACGCTCTCCCAGCACTTCCAGCCGCACCGCCGTGTCCTTGTAAGCAGGCGTATGGGTGATGCTGTCGCGGTTCTGGCCGGTCAACAGGTTGACCGAGCCTTCCAGCTCGCGCGAGTTCATGGGGATGTAAATCTGGTTGCCACTCACCCGCTCGGTGACCAGCGCGCGCAGGCGCACGGCGCCGTTCTTGCTCACCACCCGGACCCAGCTGCCGGTGTCCACGCCGCGCTCGGCGGCCAGTTCGGGGCTGATTTCCACGAACGCGTCTGGGGTCTTGGCGGCGATGCCGGCCACCCGGAAGGTCATGTTGCCCTCGTGAAAGTGCTCTAGCATCCGGCCCGAGTTGAGTTGCAGGTCGTATTCGGCGTCCGGCACGTTGACCGGGGCCACATACTCAGCCGGCCACAGCCGGGCCTTGCCGCCCTCGAAATGGAAGGCTTCGGTGTAGAGCAGCGGGGTGTCGGTGCCGTCTTCCGCCACTGGCCAGCAGAGGGTGTCGTAGCCTTCCAGGCGGCTGTAGTGCACGCCGGCAAACATCGGGCTGACCCGGGCCACCTCGTCCATCACATCGCCGGGGTGGGTGTAGTTCCAGCCCTGGGCGCCCATCCGCTGCGCCACCGCCTGATAAATCTGCCAGTCGGGCTTGCAGCCGGGCAGCGGCTCCATCACCTGATACAGCCGCTGAATACGCCGCTCGGTGGAGGTAAAGGTGCCTTCTTTTTCCAGGCTGGGCGCACCCGGCAAAATCACGTCGGCGTAGCGGGCAGTGTTGGTGAAGTACAGGTCCTGCACGATAAACAGTTCCAGCGACTCGTACCCGCGAATCAGGTGGTTCACGTCGGCGTCGGTCAGGCTCATTTCCTCGCCGGTCAGCCACATGGCCTTGAGCCGGCCCTCGGCGGCGGCGTCGATCATCTGGGTGTTGTCCAGGCCACGGTCGGGCCGCAGCCGGATGCCCCACTCGGCCTCGTGGCGGGCCACCACTTCGGGGTCGGTCACGCGCTGGTAGCCGCTCACCTGGTCCGGCATGGCGCCCATATCGGAGGTGCCCTGCACGTTGTTGTGGCCGCGCAGCGGGTAAGCGCCGGTGCCAGGGCGGCCGTAGTTGCCGGTCAGCAGCAGCAGGTTGGAAATGGCGGTGCTGGTTTCAGACCCGCCGCACTGCTGGGTCACGCCCATCGCCCAGGTGATGCACACCCGCTCATGTGAGGCAATAGTCTCGGCCAGATTCTTCAGCGTTTCCACGCTCCAGCCGGTGGCTTCAGCGGCGTATTCCAGGGTGTAGGGTGCCAGGCTGGCGCGGTATTCGTCCAGGCCGTCCACCCGCCCTGCCAGGAACTCTTTTGCTTCCAGCCCGTGATCCAGGATGTAACGGCTCACCGCATTCAGCCAGATGAAATCGGTGGCCGGCTTTGGCTGCAAGAACAGGTCGGCGCGGCGGGCCATCTCGTGTTCGCGCAGGTCCACCACAATGCTCTTCTGGCGGCCCAGTTTCTGCGCCCGCTTGAGCCGGGTGGCCAGCACCGGGTGGCTCTCGGCAGTGTTGGTGCCGATGCCGACGACCAAGTCAGCCTGCTCCAGATCTTTGATGGTGCCCGAGTCGCCGCCGTAACCCACCGTGCGGACCAGACCCACCGTTGCGGGGCTCTGGCAGTAGCGTGAGCAGTTGTCCACGTTGTTGGTGCCGATCACCTGCCGGGCGAACTTCTGCACCAGGAACGCTTCTTCGTTGGTGCACTTGCTGGACGCGACGAACGACAGCGCGTCGGGACCGTATTGACCCTTGATTTCGGTCAGGCGGCGGGCCACGTAGTCCAGCGCCTCATCCCAGCTGGCCTCGCGGAAGCGGTCCCCCTCGCGGATCAGCGGGGAGGTCAGACGCTCTTCGCTGTTCACGTAGTCCCAGCCGAATTTGCCCTTCACGCAGGTGGAGATACCGTTGGCCGCGCCCTGCTGCGGCTCCACTTTCAGAATCTTGCGGCCTTTGGTCCACACGTCGAAGGAACAGCCCACTCCACAGTAGGTGCAGACCGTCTTGGTGCGCTCGATGTACCCTTCGCGGCCCTGCGACTCGACCTCGGAAATGCCCAGAATCGCTTCCAGGCCGGTGCTGGGTTCCACCGCTTTAACCGCTTCTACCGCCGAGTTGAACACCGGCAGCGGCAGGTCGGTCATCAGGCCGGCCTCGCCCAGCATGCTCTTTTCCATCAGGGCGTTGCAGGGGCAGACCGTGACGCAGTGGCCGCAGCTGACGCAGCTCGACTCGCCAATCGGCTTGCCGCCGTCCCACAGCACGCGCGGCTGATCCATCTCCCAGCCGATGCTGAGAGTTTCGTTGACCTGCACATTCTGGCAGGCTTCCACGCAGCGGCCACACAAGATGCACTGGTCGGGATCGTAGCGGTAAAAGGGGTTGGAAAAGTCCTTTTCGTAGCCCTTGGGATGATAGGAGCGCTGCTGGTGTTCCAGCCGCAGGGTACTCAGGGTGTTGTGAACCGTGCAGTTGCCGTTGTTGTTGTCGCAGACGGTGCAGTACAGCACGTGATTGGCCAGCAGGCGGTCGTAGGCGTCACGCTGCACGGCCCTGGCGGCTTCGGTCTGGGTGCGCACCACCTGCCCGGCCTGCACCGGGGTGCCGCAGGCGCGGGTCAGTTGGCCGTCTATTTCCACCGTGCAGGTGTCGCACGACTGGATCGGGCCCAGCTGCGGGTGGTAGCAGACCTGCGCTAGCTCGGTGCCGGAGCGGTTGATCACGTCCAGCAGGGGTTCACCCAGCTGCGCGGGGTAAGGCACGCCGTCGATCTGAACTTCTACCCACTGGCCGCTGGCAGGATGCAGCGGGCCGGGCGGGAACACCAGTTCGGCGGTCGGTTCCTTGGGGCCGATGTTGTTGCTCAGGCTGGGATCGTCGGATTGGATCACGGGAGGCAGGTTACCTTTCAGGAGCAGCCTGAGCGCCCCGGCGGCGCACTCAGGACAGAGAGCAAGGTGAAACGGGAGCAAACAGGAAGAAAGGAGAAAGCAGGGAGCAAACAGGGAAAAACCGGCCCCACTATACGCCGCCCGGCAGCGCAGCAGACCCGCAGGTCAGGCCGGTGGGAAAGGCCAGAGAAACTTAATCCAGCACAAAGGATTTCTGCGCTCAGAGCGGCGGCGCGGCTGCTAGGCTGACCTGATGACCCAGACGACTTCCGAAGGGTCCGCCGAGCTTCAGAGTCCGCCCAGCGTGGCAGTGAACCTGAAGGTCAACGGACGAGATCAACAGCTGCACCTCGACCCCCGCGTTTCCCTGCTGGACGCCCTGCGTGAGCACCTGAGCCTGACCGGCACCAAAAAAAGGCTGTGACCATGGGCAGTGAGGCTCCTGCACCGTGCTGGTGAATGGTGAGCGCCTCAACGCCTGCCTGTCGCTGGCCGTGATGCATGACGGCGACGAGGTGACCACCATTGAAGGGCTGGGGACTCCGGACGACCTGCATCCCATGCAAGCCGCCTTTGTGGAGTGCGACGGCTTTCAGTGCGGCTACTGCACCCCCGGCCAGATCATGTCGGCCGTGGCGGTGCTGGACGAGATTGAGCGCGGAGAGCCCAGCCACGTCACCGCGGACCTGAACAAAGTGGAGTTCAGCGACGACGAGGTGCGCGAGCGCCTGAGCGGGAACATCTGCCGCTGCGCCGCCTACCCCAACATCGTTGCAGCGGTGCGCAGCGTGCACGAACATGAAGGAGCCGGCGAATGAGGGCGTTTGAATATGTACGGGCCGAAGACGCCGCGCAGGCACCCGGCCTGCTGGAAGACAGCGGCAAATACCTGGCCGGCGGCACCAACCTGCTGGACCTGATGAAGCTGGGCATCGAAACCCCGGCGCAGTTGGTGGACCTGAACCGCGCCGGCCTGGAAGACATCTCGGACACCGAAGGCGGCGGCCTGAAAATCGGCGCCGGCGTGCGCAACACCGACCTGGCGGCGCATCCCCGCGTGCGGCAGGACTACGCGGTGCTGAGCCGGGCCATCCTGGCCGGAGCCTCGGTGCAGATTCGTAACCGCGCCACCACCGCCGGGAACTTGCTGCAGCGCACCCGCTGCCCCTACTTTTACGACACCGACCTGCCCTGCAACAAGCGTGAACCCGGCACCGGCTGCGGCGCCCTGCACGGCGTCAGCCGCTCGCTGGCCGTGATCGGCACCTCGGACGACTGCATCGCCAACTATCCCGGCGATATGGCGGTGGCTCTCAGCGTGCTGGACGCCACCATTCAGACCCAGCAGGCGGACGGCACGGAGCGCGACATCTCCATCCACGACTTTTACCGGCTGCCCGGCAACACCCCGCACATCGAAAACGTGCTGGAACCGGGCGAAATGATCCTGTCGGTCACGCTGCCGGTGCCGCTGGGCGGGCAGCACTTTTACCACAAGGTCCGCGACCGTCAGTCCTACGCTTTTGCGCTGGTGTCGGTGGCAGCCGTGGTAACGGAGGACGGACAGGCGCGGGTGGCGTTCGGCGGCGTGGCGCCCAAGCCCTGCCGGGTGCCGGAAGCCGAAGCCCAGTGGGCGCAGGGCGCCCAGGCGGTGACCGATGCGGCCTTTGAAGGCGCCCGGCCCACCGAACAGAACGCGTTCAAGCTGGACCTGGCCCGCCGGGCTGTCCAGGCCGTGATGAACGCGGCAGAGCACAACGGAGGAGCAGCATGAGCGGCAGCAAGTTCGACACCCCCGCCGGAATCAACCCGCTGGACCAGGAAAAAGTCCTGACCCGGCCCCACCCCCGCAAGGAAGGCCCGCTCAAAGTGACTGGGCAGGCCACCTACGCCTACGAATACGGCCACCAGCAAGGCGAGCCGCAAAACGCGGCCTACGGCTATCTGGTCGGGGCCGGCGTGGCCCGCGGCAAGGTCAAGTCGGTGGATCAGAGCGCCGCGGAGAAGATGCCCGGCGTGCTGCTGATTCTGACCCACGAGAACATGCCGGCGCAGGGCGAGAGCGAATCCCCGGTGCCGCAGGAAAACGACAGCACTCCCCAGATGTCCGACGACGAGGTGGATTACTACCACCAGGCGGTGGCGTTCGTGGTGGCCGAAACCTTCGAGCAGGCCCGCGCCGCCGCGCAGGCTCTGGTCATCGAGTACGAGGACCAGACGGACGAGGGCGATTTCGTGCTGGCCGACGTGATGGCCGAAGCCGAGCCGGCCGGCGACGACGACGAGAGCAAGGACCAGAAGGTGGGCGACTTTGCCGGCGCTTTCGAGCGGGCCGCCGTGCAGCTGGACGTGACTTACACCACGCCGTACCAGTCACAGGTCATGATGGAGCCGCACGCCTCGCTGGCCGAGTGGGACGAAGCCGGCGAGCAGCTGACGCTGTACACCTCGCATCAGGTGGTGCACTGGGTGCAGCGCGGCGTGGCCAAGACCCTGGACATGCCGCAGAAAAATGTCCGGATCATCTCGGCCTATATCGGCGGGGGTTTCGGCTCCAAGCTGATGTTCTATGGAGACGCCGTGCTGAGCGCGGTGGCCGCCCGGATGCTGGGCCGCCCGGTCAAGTGCGCCCTGACCCGCCCGCAGATTTTCAACCACACCAGCCATCGCCCCGCCACCATTCAGCGCCTTGCGCTTCGGGGCCGATCAGGAAGGCCGCATTCACGCTCTGCGCCATGATTCCTACTCCGGAAATCTGCCGGGGGGCAGCGCCGAGACCGCCAGTCACCAGAGCGAGCTGCTCTACGCCGGCGAGAACCGGCTGGTGCGCCAGCGCCTCAGCGAACTGCACCTGCCGCCGGGTGGCTCTATGCGCGCGCCCGGCGAAGCGGTGGGCATGCTGGCGCTGGAATGCGCCATGGACGAGCTGGCCGAGAAGTTGGAGATGGACCCCATCGAGCTGCGCGTAATCAACGACATCGGCTACGACCCGGAAAAAGGCCCCCAGCGGCCCTTTTCCAGCCGCAAACTGGTGGACAGCCTGCGGCGAGGCGCCGAAGCGTTCGGTTGGGACCAGCGAGTGGCGCAGCCGGGGCAGGTCCGTGACGGCGAATGGCTGATCGGGCTGGGGGTGGCCAGCGCTTTTCGCGGCAACCAGCAAAAGCCCAGCGGCGCCACGGCCCGGCTGGATAGGGGCGGCAAGATCACCGTCGAAACCCAGATGACCGATATCGGCACCGGCTCCTACACCATTTTGGGCCAGACCGCCGCCGAGATGTTGGGCGTGGAGCTGGACGACGTGACCGTCAAACTGGGCGATTCCGACTTTCCCAAGTCGAGCGGCTCGGGCGGTTCCTGGGGCGCCAACAGCTCGGCCACCGGCGTGTACTACGCAGCCGACGAGCTGCGCAACAAGATCGCCAAGGCAGCCGGGTATGACCCCAAGCAGGCCGTGTTCAAGGACGGCGAGGTCTGGGAAGGCGACAAATGCACTCTGCTGGGTGTGGTGGCCGCCAAGGCCCCCGAGCCGATTGAGGCCACCGTCAACGCTACTTTTGGCGACCTGAGCGAAAAATACGCCCAAGCCAGCTTCGGGGCGCACTTCTGCGAGGTGGCGGTTCACAGCGTGACCGGCGAAATCCGGGTGCGGCGCCTGACCAGCGTGGCGGCGGCCGGCCGGATCTTCAACCCGGTGACGGCGCGCAGCCAGTGCCTGGGCGGTATGACCATGGGCGTGGGCGCCGCACTGATGGAGGAACTGCAGGTGGACGAGAACCTGGGCCTGTTCGTCAACCACGACCTGGCCGAATACCACGTGCCGGTCCACGCCGATATTCCCGACCTGGACGTTATTTTCCCGGAAGAGCTGGATGATAAGGCCTCGCCTATCAAGGGCAAGGGCTTAGGCGAGCTGGGCATCTGCGGCGTGGGCGCGGCGGTCGCCAACGCGGTGTACAACGCCAGCGGGGTCCGCATCCGCGAGTACCCGCTGACGGTGGACAAGGTGCTGGCCGGCTGGGCCGAGCAGGGCCGCTAGATGCGGCTGGCCGGTATTCTGCTGGCCGCCGGCAAAGGGGAGCGGATGCGTCAGGCGTCCGGCTCCCTTTTTTCTGGCGAGCCCGCCGGGGCCCCCAAAGCCCTGCCGCCCAAAGTGCTGGTGCCCAAAGTACTGGTGCCGCTGACCGGGCAGCCGCTGTGCCGCCACGCCGGCGCGGCCCTGGCTGGCGCTGACGACGCGCTGCGGCTGGCGGTGGTGCCGCCTGGCGAGCTGGGCGCCGAGGTTGCGGCGGCGCTGGACGGGCTGGGGTTCGAGTGCGTCATCAACCCGCAGCCGGGGCGGGGGCTGCTCTCCTCGTTTCAGGCAGCAGTACAGGCGCTGCCGGCCGAGATAGGCGGGGCCGTCTTCGCCCTGGCCGACATGCCGCTGGTGAGCCTGGACACCCACCGGCAGCTGCGCGAGGTGGCTGCCAATGCAACGCCCGAACAGGTGGCCGCCGTGCAGTGCGTGTACGGCGAGGTGGCCGCGCCGCCGCTGCTGCTGCGCCGGGCACTGTTCCCCGAGTTGCTGGCGCTGGACCCCACCGACCACGGCCCGCGTCAGCTGCTGCGGCAGTACCGGGCACAGACAGCCGAGCTGCAGCGACCCGCCGCCGAGCTGCTGGACGTAGACACGCCCGAAGCGCTGTCTCAGGCAAGGAAAATTGTTCCGCGCTAGTCTGGGCGAATGTCTGAAACAGAAACCATGCGCACTGTCGTTGCCGTCCACGAAGGGCGCCCTGCCGAAGCCCTGGAATTCCAGGAAGTGCCCGTACCGCAGCCGGCCGCCGGCGAGGTGCTGCTGAAGGTGGAAGCGGTGGGTATCAACTACGCCGACGCCCTGGCCGCCATGAACGAGTACCTGACCCGCACCCACTATCCTTACGTGCCGGGCATGGAATTTGCCGGGCGGGTCGTCTCGCTGGGTGAAGGTGTAAGCGGCGTGCAGGAAGGCCAACTGGTGGCCTGCCTGGCTGGGCACGGAGGGCTGGCCGGCTACGCCAGCGTGCCGGTCAGCGCCCTGGTGCCGGTGCCGCAGACCTACACCCCGGCGCAGGCGGCCGCCTTTGCGGTGTCGTACATGACCGCTTTTCACGCGCTGCGTACCCTAGGCTACGGCGAAGCGGGCCAGTGGGTGCTGGTGCAGGCGGCCGCCGGCGCACTGGGGCAGGCCAGTATCCAGATGGCGAAGGCGCTGGATATGCGGGTGATTGCCATGGCCAGCACCGAAGAGAAACTGGAACTGGCCCGCGGGCTGGGCGCCGACGTGACCCTGCTGCAAGACGACCCCGAGCGGGTGGAAAAAGTGCGTCAGGCGGCCGGCGGCAAAGGTGTGCCGCTGATTCTGGAAATCGTGGGCGGCCGGCGCATCAACGAGAGCGTGGCGATGGCGGCCAGCCGGGGCCGCATCATCCTGATCGGCAACGCCAGCCGCGAGGAAGTCAGTCTCAACCCAACCCACCTGATGAAACGCAACCTCACCATGACCGGGCTGTGGCTCAACAGCCTGCTGCGTGATCCCCAGGCACAGGCCCAGGCAGCCGCCGAGTTCGCGGCGCTGCTGGAAAAAGGCCAGATCGTGCCGCAGCCGGGCCCCAGCTACCCGCTGAGCGAAACCGCCCAGGCGTTCGAGGACCTGCTGGGCCGGCGCACCACCGGCAAGGTCATCATCGAACCCTGGCGCTGATCCCTGGCGGCGGGCCGAGAGCCGTTACTCGGCGCGTTTTTGAGATAAGGACTGTCCGCTACCGCCGTACATCACGGCGGTCAGCTCGGCCAGAATGCTCAGGGCAATGCCGGCCGGGGTTTCGATGTTGAGGTCCAGCCCTGCCAGCGAACGGACACGCTCCAGCAGCTGCCGCTCCACGCCGGTTTCGGCCAGGAACTCCAGCACCGCCCGGCCACGGCGGCGGCTCGCGACCATCGCCACATAAGGCACGTCGCTGCCCAGCACCTGCCGCAGCACCGGCACCTCGTGGCCGTAGTCGTGCGAGATGATGACCAGGCTGCTGCGGGCCGACAGCGGCGGCAGCTGCAGGTCCTGGTCGGGGCGGCTGAGCAGCAACGCGTGGGCGTCGGGCAGGCGCTGCGGGTTCAGGCGGCCGGGCCGGTCATCGCAGACGGTGACACGCAGCCCGGCGGTGCGGGCCATTCGCGACAGCGGCGCCGCAATCGGGCCGGCGCCCACGATGACCAGTTCGGCCGGGGGCAGCCGGGTTTCCAGAAAGGCGCTGCCGCTGCGCTCCAGCACTTCCGCGTCCAGCGGCAACGCCGCCGCCTGCGCGGCCAGGGCCGGATCCGGCTCGCTGCCGGCGGTGCCATCGGTAACCACTTCACCGGCCTGGGTCAGCAACAGAGGCGTCCCTCCTGCGCCCAGCGGCGTGACCAGCCGCAGCACCTCGCCGCGGGCGCGGGCTGCCGCTGCGGCCGTCCACAACCGCGAATCCGGGGGCGTGGGCACCAGCTGCACCGTGACCTGCCCGGCGCAGGTCATGCCGAACTCGTAAGCTTCCTCGCTGCCCAGGTTCACGTCCAGCAGCCGGGGCTGGCCGCTGGCCCGCACCTCGTCGGCAGCCCGGCGCAGTGCGCCTTCCGCGCAGCCGCCCAGCGTAACCGACCCCAGCGGCTCGCTGCCGGGCAGGAAAATGGCGCGGCGGCCCAGCGGCTTGCGGCTCTCGCCGGCGCCCACCAGGGTCGCCACCACCGCCGGGGTGCCGGCCGGCAGGCCAGTCAGGGCCCTCAGAAAGTCGTCAAAAGTCTCGTCCACTTCCCGCAGCATAAAAAAGGCCCGCGCGCAGCGGGCCACAGGAAGGTGACGAACGGTTTAGGTTTCCTGCCCCCCCGCGCGGCGGGCCGCGAAATCGGCGGTGGCGGTGAACAGCACATCGGTGCTGGAATTCAGGGCCGTTTCGGCCGAATCCTGAATCACGCCGATGATAAAGCCCACGCCCACCACCTGCAGGGCAACGTCCTCGGAAATCCCGAACAGCGAGCAGGCCAGCGGAATCAGCAGCAGCGAGCCGCCCGCCACCCCCGAAGCCCCAGCCGCGCTGATGGTCGCCACCAGGCTCAGCAGCAGCGCCGAGAGTGGGCTGACCTCGGTGCCCACGGTATGGGCTGCGGCCAGCGTCAGCACCGTGATGGTGATGGCCGCGCCCGCCATGTTGATGGTGGCCCCCAGCGGGATGGACATGGAATAGGTTTCCTCGCGCACACCCAGTTTCTCGGCCAGTGCCAGGTTCACGGGGATATTGGCCGCCGAGGAGCGGGTGAAAAAGGCGGTAATGCCGCTTTCGCGCAGGCAGGTCAGCACCAGGGGGTAGGGGTTGCGGCGCAGCTTGAACCACACGATCAGGGGATTGATCACCAGGGCCATGGTCAGCATGGCGCCCAGCAGCACCGCCAGCAGCCGGCCATACGACAGCAGGCCGTCAAAGCCGGTTTCGGCCACCGTCGAAGCCACCAGGCCCAGGATGCCCAGCGGCGCAAACGCGATTACCCAGCGCACCACCTGCGACACGGCGTCGCCGGCTTCCTGCAGCATTTGCCGGGTGCCGGCGCCGGCCTGCCGCAGTGCCAGCCCCAGCAGCACCGCCCAGAACAGAATGCCGATGTAGTTGGCTTCCACCAGCGCCCGCACCGGGTTCATTACGGCGTTGCTCAGCAGATTGGTCAGCACCGTCACCACGTCTCCGGGCGGGGCAGCGTCCTGCACGGCAGTGGCCAGGGTCAGCTGGGTGGGAAAGGCGAAGCTGAAGGCCACGGCCAGCAGCGCGGCGGAAAAGGTACCCAGCAGGTACAGCCACAGCACCGACCCCATATTGGTGTCCTGGCCCTGCTGGTGGCCTGAGATGGCCGCAATCACCAGCACGAACACCAGCACCGGGGCCACCGCTTTAAGCGCACCCACGAACAGGGTGCCCAGCAGGCCCAGCGCCGCGCCGGCTGCCGGCCACAGCAGGGCCACCCCGGCGCCGATCAGCAGACCGACAATAATTTGGGGCACCAGACCCCAGCGATTCAGAACTTTCCACATCTTTTTTCTCCTCCCCCTGCTGGCCTACTCGGGCCAGAGCACCGTTCAGGCGCGGCAGAACTACAGTCATGCCGCCCCGCACGCCAGTTATCGGTCCGTTGGCCGCTCACCATACCCCAAACCGTGGGTCTCAGCAGCGGCGGTGTCCAGCGGAAACGGACTGCACCGGGCAGCGGCCGGCGCCGGTTTGCCATAGTGAAAAGCACCATGACAGCTCAGCAGACTTTGCCCTCCGATCTGGAGATCGCCCGGCAGGCCGAACTGTGGCCGCTCGGTCAGGTGGCTGCCCGGGCCGGGATTCCCGAAGAGGACCTGATTCCCTACGGCCGCCACGTCGCCAAGGTGGACCTGCGGGTGCTGGACACCCCCGCCGGGCGGCCGCCGGCGCGGCTGGTCGTGGTTACGGCCGTGACGCCAACTCCGCTGGGCGAGGGCAAGACCACCACGGCGGTGGGCCTGGCGCAGGGGCTGGCCGCCAGCGGCAAACAGGCCACCTTGACCCTGCGCCAGCCCAGCATGGGGCCCACTTTCGGCGTCAAGGGCGGGGCAGCCGGCGGGGGCTACAGCCAGATCGTGCCGATGGAGGCGCTGAACCTGCACCTGACTGGCGACTTTCACGCAGTGACGGCCGCCCATAACCTGCTGGCCGCCATGATCGATGCCCATCTGTTCCACGGCAACCGGCTGGAGATCGACCCGCAGAACATCTCCTGGCGCCGGGTGCTGGATATGAACGACCGCGCGCTGCGGAACGTGGTGACCGGGCTGGGCAGCCGGCAGGACGGCGTGCCGCGGCAGACCGGGTTTGACATCACGGCCGCCTCGGAAGTGATGGTGATTCTCAGCCTCGCCACCTCGCTGCAGGACCTGCGGGCGCGCCTGGGCCGGATCGTGATCGGGTTTACCCGCAGCGGCCAGCCGGTCACGGCCGAGCAGCTGGGCGCAGCCGGCGCGATGGCCGTCATCCTGAAAGACGCCCTGCAGCCCAACCTGATGCAGACGCTGGAACACACGCCCGCGCTGATTCACGCCGGGCCTTTCGGGAACATCGCCACCGGCAATTCCAGCGTGATGGCCGATCTGGTGGGCAGCCGCGCCGCCGATTACCTGATTACCGAAGCGGGGTTCGGGGCCGATATGGGCGCCGAGCGGTTCTTCAACGTGAAATGCCGGGTGTCGGGCCTGCGCCCGGCCGCCGCCGTGCTGGTGGTGACGGTGCGGGCGCTCAAAACGCATTCGGGGCGCCACCGGGTGGTGGCCGGCCAGCCGCTGCCGGCCGCAATGCTGGAAGAAAACCCAGGCGACGTGCGCGCCGGCGCCGACAATCTACGCAAGCACATTGAGATCGTGCGAGGTTTCGGGGTGTCGCCGGTGGTCGCCATCAACGTGTTCCCGGGTGATTTTGACAGCGAACACGCCGTGATCCAGGAGGTGGCGCAGGCGGCAGGTGCCCGGGTAGCCCGCGCCACCCACGTGGCGGACGGCGGCGCCGGAGCCACTGAACTGGCGCAGGCCGTGATGGCCGCCTGCGAAGACCCCAGCGACTTCCGGCCCACCTATGACCTCGCCGACCCGCTGGTGACCAAGCTTGAAAAAGTGGCCTGCGGTGTGTACGGGGCAGACGGCCTCGACCTCAGCCCGCAGGCACGCCGGGACCTCAAGCGGTTCGAAGAGCTGGGATACGGGCATTTCCCGGTGGTCATTGCCAAGACCCACCTCAGCATCTCCAGCGATCCTAGGCTGCGGGGTGCGCCCACCGGCTGGCGGCTGCCGGTGCGCGAGGTGCGGGCCGCTGCGGGGGCCGGCTACGTGTATGCCATCTGCGGCGACATGCGGACAATGCCGGGGCTGGGCCGGGCCCCAGCTGCCTGCAAGATTGACCTGGACGAAAACGGCGAGATCCAGGGCCTGTTCTGACTCCTGCTGAACTGGGAAACTATGGGGCTGTTCTCAGCGGGGAGCGGACCACCACGGCTCCGGCAATTCCACACCCTGTGCCCACTCGGCCGCAAAATTGGCCTGCACCGCTGCCACAGCCTGCGGGTCGCTGGTCGCCAGGGCATATTCGGTCAGCCCACGCGGCCCAAACGAGGAAAAGTGCAGGTTGGTGCTGCCCACCACCGTCATCTGGCCGTCCACAATGACAGCCTTGGTATGCAGGCGGTGCGGCGCCCAGCGCACCTCCAGCCGGTCTGCCGCGCCGGCACGCGCCAGGTCGTCCCGCAGGCGGCGCAGCAATGCCCAGTTCTCGGTTGCCAGCGGCTGGCCCTGGTCCAGCAATAGGCGAACCCGCACGCCACGCTGCTTGACCGCGGCCGCCACCGCCTGCCAGGCCGGCAGGCCCGGGCCGCGGGCCGAGCAGCCGGGGGTCCGGCCCAGCACCAGATCACAGGCCAAGTCACCGCCGACTTGCGCCTGCATCAGGTCCAAGCGCTGCTGCGAGGCTGCCAGCAGAGCCACCAGCGCCGCGTCCGCCTGCTCGTAGCCGCTGCGGCGGTACAGCGGGTAGACCAGAGCGGTACCGGCTGTCGGCGGCGCTGAGACCCAGATCAGCGGCGCAGAAGGCACTGGCGGGCCCAAGGTGCAGGCAGCCCGCACCTGCGCTGAGGTGGTGCGTGTACCCAGACCCGGCGGACAGGTCAGCGACCGGGCTGAGGCTCCAGAGGTCTTCAAAGGCGGCCACCGCCTGCCGCGCCACCGGACCTTTTACTGCCAGCCCCAGGTCGTGCGATCCCCGGCCGCCCGGCGTACTGAGCGGCAAATGCAAGTTGCTGATGTTGAACCCCCCGGCCAGCACCCGCTCACGGTCTGTGACCAGCAACTTGGTGTGGCTATGTGGCACCGCAAAAGCGTAGTCGGCCAGTTCCAGCCGCCAGGGGCCCTCGGCCTCGCCGGTCAGGGGCAGCCCCGCCGCCAGCAGGTCCTGCGCGGCGTAGTCCAGGCTGAGGCGCGGGTCAAGCGGCGCATCTTCGGGCCGCACCGAATGCCCCAGCAAAATCCTGACTGTCATGCCCTGTGGGTAAGCTTCCGGGTGCGCCAGCACGTCGGCCCGCAGGTCCGCAGTGGCCTGGGCCAGCAGGCGCCCAGGCCACTGCGGCCCAGAATCCCAGACCATGTTTGCCAGCAGCACCTCGCTGCGGGCCTGCCGGATCTGCGCGGCCAGCTCACGGTAGCCGCCCTGCGGGCCCAGCTGCTGTGGGTCGCCGGGCAACTCCAGCAGCTGCAGAAACAGGTTGCCGCAGCTCAGCTCGGCACCCTGGCCGCGCAGGTGGTCATACAGCACCCGGTCCAGACGGGCAGCCGGGCGTGGACAGTCGGTCATGGTGGCCCCACCACGCAGGGCCGTCGCTGAGGGAGGCGGCAAAGTGCCGGTCTGCACCGAGATGGGGCCCAAGTTGAGCTGCCCGCCGGGTGCGGGTGCAGCAGGGCCAGCCGCCTGAGCCAGCGGCCAGAGCGAGAGACACAGGGCCAACACGGCAGAGCGTTTCAGTTTCAGGGGATTCTCCATTGCTGTGAGAGGGCCCGCCAGCGGCTGGAATCCAGGCTGACATCCTGCGGCAGCGGGGTGGCCATGTCGGCCCGCCGCACCGGGCGCACGTCAGGCCGGGACAGCCGGGCCAGTTCATAGACGCTGCGGCGCACAGAAGAGACATGTAACGGTCCGGCGCCCAGCTCCAGCGCGTGCTGAACGGCCAGTGCCAGCTCGGGCAGCAGTACGTCCAGATAATCCTGCGAGGTATAAGCGTCGGTAACGGCCTGGGGGTGGGGAAAAGGCCGCTCACGGAAACTGGTGCGCAGCAGCAGGGCACCGGCCTGCCGGGCCGCTTCCTCGGCCACCAGTTTGGTCAGGCCGTAATAGGTGGTGGGCACACCGGGCGGGTCGTCCTCACGGTACTGGCCCCGGTCACCCTGGAAAACATAATCGGTGCTGACAAACACCAGCCGGGCACCGTGGTCGAGCGTCGCCCGGGCAATGTGCCGGGTGCCTTCCACATTGACCTGCCAGCAGGTGGCCCGGTCGGTTTCGGCGCGGGCCACGTCGGTATAGGCTGCCGCGTGCAGAATCAGGTCGGGGCGGTAGGCAGCCACGGCAGCCTGCACCTGCTGCGACCGGGTCACGTCCAGCTCAGCATGAGACGGCCACCAAGCCTGGGGGAAAAAGGTCCGCAGTGCACGCCCCAACCGGCCACTGCCGCCGGTGACCAGCAGCCTCATCCGCGGTCCTCCTGCCACAGCTCCGGCCCAAAGTAGTCCCAGGGCAGCCGGCCCTCGTTGGGCGCGGCCGGGTCAAAACTGGCGTCCACACCGTACAGCAGCAGTGCCCCGTCCGGGCCGGCCTGATATCCGTGGGCCACCCCACTGGGAATAAACAGGGCGGCTGGTTCCTCGGCGCTCAGCAGCACCCGCTGACGCTGCCCGCTGGTCGCGCTACCGGCCCGCACGTCGACCAGCCACACCAGCAGCTGTCCCTGCACGGCCGTCCAGAGTTCATTTTGCGGTTCCCTGGGATGCAGGTGAAAAGCGTTCACCCGGCCCGGTGCGGCCCAGGACACACTCAGCTGCGCCGGCACGAACCCGGCCACTGCCGGCTGAGACAGCTGGCCCTCATTCAGCCGCAGCCACTCCATAAAGGCGCCGTTTTCGCTGCGGTGTTTGCGCAAAGGGTGCAGCTGCACGCCCTCCAGGGGTTCGGCAGCGCCGTAAGTCTGAAAAGTGACGTCACGGGTCACAGCGTCGGTCAGTTTCATGGTTCTTCCTCCAGCAATTCGGGGGGCGTGTCCAGCAGGGTCTGAAGGTGCTGGGCGTAGGAGCTGCCCTGGCCCAACTGCCGAATCAGGCGCTGCACCTCGCCGCGGCCAATCCAGTCCTGGCGGTAGGCGGCTTCTTCCGGTGAGCCGATTTTCAGGGTTTGCCGCCGCTCCAGGGTCTGCACGAAGGCGGACGCTTCCAGCAGCGAGTCGTGGGTGCCGGCGTCCAGCCAGGCGTAGCCGCGGCCCAGGCGCTGCAGATTCAGCGAGCCACGGCGCAGATAAGCGGCGTTCAGGTCAGTAATTTCCAGCTCGCCCCGCGCTGAGGGAACCAGCTGCGCGGCCAGGGCAGGGGCTTGCCCATCATAGACATACAGCCCCGTTACCGCCTGATTGGAAGGCGGCACCGGAGGTTTTTCCAGCAGGGCCGCCGCCCGGCCGTCCGGGCCGAAAGCCACCACGCCGTAACGCTGAGGGTCACTGACCGGATAGGTGAAAATGGTCGCGCCGGCCGTATGCCGCGCTGCCCGAAGCCGCTGCCCCAGCGCCGGCCCGTGGAAGATGTTGTCGCCCAGAATCAGGGTGCAGCCGCGCCCCTGCAAGAAAGGCGCGGCCAGCAGCAACGCCTGCGCGATACCGCCCGGCTCGGGCTGTGCCGCGTACTGCAGCTGGACTCCCCACTGCTCGCCGCTGCCCAGCAGAGCTTGAAACTGCGGCTGATGCTGCGGGGTGGTGATCACCAGCAGGTCGCGCAAGCCACTTTCCATCAGGGTGGTCAGCGGGTAATACACCATCGGCTTGTCGTAAACCGGCAGCAGCTGCTTGCTGAGGGCCAGCGTGGCCGGATACAGCCGGGTGCCCCGCCCACCTGCCAGGATGATGCCCAGCTGGCTCATGACCCGGCCTCTGTGATAGGCGCAGCGTTTTCTAGAGAGCCAGAATGTTCCGGAGAGCCGGTGCTTTCCAGAGAGCTGGCGCCGGCCAGCCGGGCCGCGTACTGCCGGCGGTAATAAGTCCCGAAATCCCCGGCCCGCAGCGCGCGCCACCACTCCGGGTGCTGCCGGTACCAGCGGGCCGCCTGCACGATGGCCTGCTCGGATGTCAGCCGTGGCTGCCAGCCCAGTTGCCCCAGGCGGGAAGTATTCAGTGCGTAGCGGCGGTCGTGTCCCGGGCGGTCGGCCACCTGCCGCAGCAGGGCTCTGGGTGCGTCCAGCGTCTCCAGCACCAGCTCGGCCATTCGGCGGTTGGCCGTTTCGGTGCCGGTGCCTACGTTGAAGATTTCTCCGGGCGCCCCCTGCTCCAGCACCAGGGCAATGGCCGAGCAATGGTCCCCGGCGTCCAGGTAATCGCGCTGCTGCCAGCCGTCACCGTACAGCGGCAACGGCTCGCCCAGCAGGGCATTGGTGGCGAACAGCGAGACCACCTTTTCCAGATGCTGCCAGGCGCCGACTGTGTTGGACCCCCGCGTGATGGTGGCGTGCAGGCCGTGGGTGTGCACGTAAGCCAGCGTGAAATGATCGGCCGCCGCCTTGCTGGCCGAGTAGGGGCTGCGCGGCAACAGCGCAGCGTCTTCCCGGCTGCGTTGCCCGGCAGGAATATCCCCGTATACCTCGTCGGTGGACACCTGATGGAACCGCAGGCCCAGGGCCAGGGCGATGTCCAGCAGCACCTGGGTGCCCAGCACGTTGGTCAGGGTAAAGACCTGAGAAGCCTGAATGGACTGGTCCACATGAGTCTCGGCGGCAAAGTTGACCAGCATATCTACGCCGCTTTCCTCACATAGACGGCGCACCGCTGCCCCATCGGTGATATCGCCGGTGACGACCCTGAGGCGCGGGTGCCCGGTCAGGTCAGCCAGTCGCTCGGGGCTGGCTGCATAGGTGAGTTTGTCCAGCACAGTGACCCGGGACGCCGGCTGCCGGCTCAGCCAATGCCGCACGAAATGGCTGCCAATAAAACCCAGACCGCCGGTCACCAGCAGATGAGACAGCGGAGGAGCAGGAATCTCAGGCATGTGCGGCTCCCCTGGCGGCCACTCCCGCAAAGCGCGCCTCAATCAGGTCGGCAGCCTCGCGGGGAGCGTCGTGCTGCGCGAGTTCGGCGGCAAAGCGGCGGGCTTGACGGCGCTGAGGGCTGTTTGCGGCCAGCAGGGCCTGGACCGCGCGGCGCAGGGCGGCCGGCCGGGGCCGGGAAGTGCCCAGATTCAGGCCGGCTCCAGCGTGAGCCACCCGCGCCGCCACTTCGGCCTTGTCCTCGCTGCGGCCAGCCATCACGCACGGCACACCGGCCGCCATGGCCTGCATTACGCCGCCGTAACCACCGTTGGTCACGAACACACTGGCCTGGGGAAGCACCTGGGCAAACGGCACGAAAGCTGCCGCAAAAGCGTTGGCCGGCAGCGGAGGCAGCGTCTGCGGGTCCACGCCGACCGCCACCACGGTGACGTTGTCACCCGCCAGCGCCTGCAGGGTGGGCCAGATCAGCTGCTGCGGGTCAGTGGCCAGGGTGCCCTGGGTCACCAGCACCAGCGGGCGCCCGGACCGCTGCACCTGCGGCCACCATTCCGGCAGAGGGCGCGGCACATGCGGTGGTTGCAACGCCCCGATAAAGTGCAGCTGCGGCGGCAGGTCGCTGCGGAGATATTCCAGCTCTGGCAGGCTGGGCTGCAGCATCAGCGCCGGGGCCACCGGGGGCGCGAAGGAACGCTCAGGCAAACCCATGCGCCGGCACAGTGCTGCCAGATCACGGTTGACCTCTCCAAATACCGCCCACTTGGTCAGGCGGTCCAGCAGCCGGTAGGCTGGGCGCTGCCAGGGGCAGGTCACTGGAGGCAACCCCAGGCCGAAAGGAGCGGTGTCCCGGCTGACAATGCCCAGCGGCAGCACCCCGAGCAGCGCGGCGGGCGGCCCACCCAATTCCTCATGTAGCAGAGCGGCGGCCACCGTCTGGTCGGCCAGCACCAGGTCGTGCGGCCAGGCACGTTGCAGGCCGCGCAGGTCGTACAGCTGCCCTTCTATCTGGCCCACGAACACCTCGCGGACATCAAAGCGCAGCTTTTCCAGGCCGGGGCGGTGGTTGTCCCGGCCCGGAAAAGCCGCCCCGAAATCGGCGTCGTCATAGTCGCGGGCATGCACGAACGGCTCAAAGCTGGCCCCAGTTCGCTCGGCCTGCGCGGCATATTTGCGGCCGGTGTACCAGCGCAGCCGGTGCCCACGGGCATGCAGTTCGTGGGCAATGGCCGCCATCGGCGCCACATGGCCGGCAATCGGCTGGGTTGCAATCAGGATGTTCACGGGCTTTCTCTCCTTCGAGTTCTTCCAGCTTGTTTCTGCCAGACTTACAGCCAGCGCATGGTAAAGGCACTGGCCAGCAGTGGCGCGGTGCGCGGGCCCAGGAGGCCTGTCAGCAGAGCTTCGCGGGCCTGTTGCTGCGCAGCGGTCACCGGCCGGCCGGCGCTCATGTTTGCCTCGGCCTGCCGGGCCGCCATCCAGGCCGAGCGGCGGCGGGTCTGCTCCCAGCGCCGCCACTCGGCAGGGGCCACCTGCTCACCCCGGGCCGCGCGGGTCAGCAGCGGTGCCAACGTTTCGGCGTCCAGCCAGCCCAGATTCATGCCCTGCCCGCCGATAGGACTGACCACGTGGGCCGCGTCTCCGATCAGGCTCAGACGGCCCAGGTGCATGCGTGGCGCGAGGTGCCGGCGCACTGTAAACGCGCTGAGCATTCGGCACTCGCTGGCCGGCACCGGCAGGCCGGTCCGCTCGCGGATAATATCGGTCAGCGCCGCTGGTTCGGCGTCAGTCAGCAGGTCGCAGCCAGTGTGTACCACCCAGCGCCGCAGCCCGCCTGGCAGAGGAAAACATTCGGTCACGCCGCCCTGCGTGAGCGAAATGACAGCGTCCTGCCCGAAAGGGGTAGTGTCGGGAAAGTCGCC
The DNA here is from genome assembly GCF_946848805.1 of Deinococcus sp. Marseille-Q6407. NCBI lineage: Bacteria > Thermotogati > Deinococcota > Deinococci > Deinococcales > Deinococcaceae > Deinococcus > Deinococcus sp. Marseille-Q6407. The sequence goes on along the minus strand of NZ_CAMPFU010000004.1, from coordinate 150,508 downwards.
CATCAGATAGCGGTCAGCGTAGAGCCCGCCCGGAAAGTCCAGGTCAGCCGCTTCTCGCAGGGCCGAGCGCCAGCCGTCGGCAGCAACCACCTGACGGGCCGAGAGCTGCTCCAGCTGACCGCTGGCCGTTTCCAGAGTCAGGGTCAGGTGGCTGCCGCAGTCTTTCAACTGCCGCACCGTGACCGAGCGGCGCAGTGCCCCGGGAGCCAGGGCGTCCAGCCGACCATTCAGCAGCTGCTCGGTCTGCACCTGCGGCAGCGAGAGGATGTAGGGAAAACGGGGGTCGGCCGCACGGAAGCTCAGCTCGCCCAGCACCCGGCTGCCCTCACCCAGCAGCAGGCCACGGCGAATGGTGACGCCAGCTGCCTGGACCGCATCTCCCAGACCCAGCCGGCTGAATCCATGCAGCGCCCGCGGATGAATCCCAATGGCCCGCGAATGCTGGAGCGGCTGGGTGCGCCGCTCCAGCACAGCGAAACTCAGCCCTGCTTGAGCCAACAGACAGCCCAGATAAGTGCCTACCGGGCCGCCGCCCACCACAGCCACGTCCAGCATGGGCGAGTCTGTCACAGGATTCTCAGGCACGGCCAGCCCCCGGATAGGTCAGCAGCAGCCGAAAAGGAAAGGGGCGGGTCACCTGCCAGCCGGGCGGCACGGCGCGGCGCAACTCCGGCAGGGTAAAAGAGCGGCGCACCGACAACATGCCGTCAGGCACGATAAACGAGTCCCGGAAAAAAGGCGCGGTCAGCGCACCGAAGCCGGCCCAGGCCAGCGCCGAGCGCTCGATATCGGAATGAACGGTGCGGTCACCCAGAGCTTCACAGTCGTGCAGCAAAGCCGTCAGCTCTGGCGCCGTGAGGTGGTGCAGCACATGGTTGGAGGTCACGAAGTCGAAATGCTGGCCTTCCCGGACCAGTTCACTGCTCACCACTGCCCGGAAATATAACCCCGAAAAAGCCGGCTGGGCCTGAGCGTAGTCGGTGGCCCGGCGGTCGGCGTCAATGCCCAGCACCCGCAGCGTGTACCCGTCGCGGGCGGCCAACCGGATCAGAGTCCGGGCCACGTCTCCCCCACCGCAGCCGATGTCCAGCAAGGTGTTGGCCCGTCCGGGCTGCAAAAACGGCCGAATCTGCGTGCGGTACACCAGCGGCCAGCCAGACACCAGTGCATTGACAGCCCCGAACTGTGCGTAGGTGCGGTGTAGCTCCGGCAGGTCACAGGCCGGGTCGTCCATCAGCTCGGGTTGCTCCTGCTCACGGCGGGAAAAGTCAGGCAGCCAGCTGCCAGGCTGCAGGGTCACTCGCCCATCACCGCAGTCATCAGGCCCGATTCCACTGTCAGGCCGGGGCCGAAAGCCATCGCACAGGCCCGTTCGCCCGGCTGGGCCTGCGCAAGCAGCTCACGCAGAATAAACAGCACCGTGGCGCTGCTCATATTGCCGTAATCGCGCAGCACCTCCCGCGAGGGCCGCATCTGCTCCTCACTGAGACCCAGGCTCCCCTGTACTTTGTCCAGAATAGCCCGGCCACCAGGATGCACCGCCCAGTGCTCCACTTCGGCGCCGCTGGCCTGCACCTCCTCAGCCAGATTCAGCAGCAGTGGACCCAGCGCGCCGTGCAGGTGAGTTTCGATGATGTCAGGCACGTAGCTGCTCAGTACCATCTCGTAGCCCTGGTCGCCGATCTTCCAGGCCATGTCCTTCTCCCCTTCGCCGGGCGGGGTCAGGGTGGTTTCGAAAGCGTCCAGGCGCAGGGCCCGCTGCCCACTCCGCGGCAGCTGTCCGCTCACGACCGCTGCCGCCGAACCGTCTGCAAACACCGTGCTGGACAGAATAGAATCGGGATCGTCACCGGGGTTGACGTGTAGGCTGCACAGCTCGGTGCAGATGACCAGTACGTTGGCCTGCGGGTCGGCTTCACAGAAAGCCTGTGCCATCTTGAGGGCTGGGAAGGCCGCATAGCAGCCCATAAAGCCCACATGGTAGCGGCCGGTGGTGGGCCGCAGCCCCAATTGACGCACCACCATATAGTCGGGTCCCGGCGCAAAAAAGCCGGTGCAGGACACCGTGACCACCTGGGTAATGTCTTCTGCGCTGAGGCCACTGGCTTCCAGCGCCTGGCGGCCGGCCGCCACGAACAGCGGCGTGGCTTCCTGCACATACACGGCGTTGCGTGCCCCGGTGCTGGGCGCCAGCATCACTCCGCTGGCTTCGTCATAAAATGGACCACCACCGGACCCGGGCCGGTAGTCGCCAATCACGCTGTGACGCTGCGCTATCCCAGAGGCGTTGAACGCCGCCGGCACCAGCCGCCGTGCCAATCGGCCCAGGCTGGATTAGGCTTTGATCATGTCCCGCACCATCTCCTGCGGATAAACATATTCGGGAACGGCAGTCCCGACTGACAACAGAAAAGCACTCACAGGAGAAACCACACGGACGGACGGACCCGGAAAACCACTAATCATAAGCCAATATGGCGTACCGGAAGCCGGCGCCGGATGTATCTGGCTGAGGAAAAATTGAGGAAAAGCAGCGGTTTATACCCAGCAGCGGTAATCAGGTGAGTAGTTACAGCCAGCTCAGCCGCGCAGGCCCAGCAGATTGCCCCAGGGATCCCGCAGCTGACACATCTGCTGCCCGTTCTCAATCGCCAGCGGACCACGGTAGAGGGTGGCCCCCAGCGCCTGCAGGCGGGCCACTTCTGCCGCAAAGTCAAGCACCTGCCAGTAGACCACGCTGCCGGCCGCACCGCTGCCCACCCGGCTATCGGCGGGAACGATCTCCAGACTGAAGCCGTCCAGGTCCAGCAAGGTCAATCCTTCCACGCGGCGGCGCTGCGCCTGCGGAAAGGCCCGGCTGTACCAGTCCAGCGCCGCCGCAGGATCAGGCACATGAACCATGACCGCAGCAACCCGGCCCTCAGGCACGCGGCACCACCGTGACCGGCACCGCGACAGGGTGGGTGATCTCGTAACTGCCCCGGCCGGGGTCATGGGTCTGCGGCTGGGTTTCGCCGGTCGAGGACGTAGCCCGCACCAGCAGTTCGGCCGGGCCAGCCTCCGCCGGGGTCCAGTCGAAGGCCCACAGCCGCCAGAGGCCAGGCTGCGCCGGCGTGGTCCAGCGCACCGGCTGCCAGGTCTGGCCGCCGTCGGTGCTCACCTCGGCTGCCGCCGGGTGGCCTTCTCCACACCACGCTGCACCGGTTATGCGGCAGAGCTGGCCCAGCGGCAGCGCCTGATACGGCGCTGGAGAGGCAATCTGGGCTTTGATGTGCAGCGGGCCGAGCGGTACCCGTTCGGGCGGCAGGTCGCCGCGCGGCTCCCAGCGAGCGTAATCCACCGTTTGGAAGTACCCACCGTAGGGCCGGTCCAGCAGCTCGATGCGGTTCAGCCACTTCACGGCAGCCATGCCATACCAGCCCGGCACCACCGCCCGCAGCGGAAAACCGTGGCAGGCGGGCAGCGGCTGGCCGTTCATCTCGTAAGCCAGCAGCACGTCGTCCTGGGCTTTGGCCAGCGGCAGGCTGCGGGCGTAGTGGATGTCACCCCCGCTGGGCAGCGGGTCATCCATGGTGCCCCGGTCAGCGCCCTGCAGCACCACTTCCAGCGCCTGCGGCTGCACCCCGGCCAGCTCCAGCACAGCCCGCAGCGGCACCCCGGTCCAGTCGGCCGTGCTGACAGCGCCCAGCTCCCACTGCACGCCACTGGTCTTCTGGGGCAGATACACCCGGCCGTTGCCGGCACATTCCAGCGTGACCCGGCGAGTTTCCTGCGGCAGCGCCCGCAGGTCAGCCAGGCTGAGGCTCAGTTCATGGCCCACTAGTCCGGCGACTTTCAAGCTGAAAGTGCCTGGGTCCAGCTTAGGCACTGCAAAATGACTGCGAACATAATGCTGCTGGGTTGACGTCACTTCGCCGTCCAGCGAGGCAAACGGGGTTTCGAGGTTGTCGGGGTTGTTCTGGCGGGTAATACGGCCGGGAGCAGCGCTCGGGGGCATGGGGGTCCTCCTGCGAAAAGGAGCAAGATCAGTGGTGTGAGTAGAAAGCCATTATGGCCTGACGCTGGTCCGGCCGTACAGCTCAGGCCGCTGCCCCCCCGAACAGCACAGAAGGCGAAAACCGCGCTTGCTGGCTGCGGCCTCCGCCTTCTGAGGTAACTCTGAAGTGATCGTATAAGGGCTTCAGAGAATACTGGCCACCCGGCCGGCCGTGTCGCGGGCCTCCATGTGCAGCAGGCCCAGGTTCATACCGGCCGGGGCCACCACCGCCAGCACACCTTTGCGGCCAGTGGCGTAGATATAAACCTGCCCTTCCATTCCGCTGACACTCATCTCGCTGAGGTCACCGGTGCCCAGGGTGTCGTTGATGCGCTTGCCCAAGCCCAGGGCCGTCGCGGCCATCGCGGCCACCCGGCCGGCGTCGGTGTTGTCGGTAAACAGCTGCGCGATAGGCAGGCCGTCGGTGGTGGCGATCATGGCGCCCCGGACATCGGGAATGGCGCTGCGCAGGCCACTCAGGGTCACCTGCAACCGCTCCTGTTTGCTTCTGGTCATGCAAAACCTCCAGGCAGCCACAGAGGCTGCCGGGTCATGGGAAAATGTGACGAAAAATCTCGCGGCTCAGGCGTCGGCAGCGGCGCTCAGCGGCTGCTCGGAAAGTTCAGTTCCAGCAGGCGAATCAGCACCTCGCGGGCGCTGTCGCTGTCGGTGGCATTCAGGCCGCAGACCTGTTCGGCCGGCAGGTCGAAGTAGCTGGCCACGTCTTCCGGCTTCCAGACCTTGGGCAGATCCTGACGGGTCACGCCCACCACGAACGGCACCGGGTTACGCGAGGTGATGAATTCCAGAATGTTGCGGGCCTGCGCGAAATCTTCGGGACGGTCGCCGGCCACCAGCAGGGTCAGGCCCAGCGCACCTTCACACAGCACGTCCCACATGAAGTCAAAGCGGTCTTGGCCGGGGGTGCCGTACAGCAGCAGCTCCTGCCCGTCGAGGTTGAGCGTGCCGAAATCAAAAGCGACCGTGGTGTATTTCTTGCCGATATCTTCGCTGGCTTCGGCCTCGGTCGCAACGACTTCGGTTTCAGACAGTGTCTGCACGAAGGTGGTCTTGCCGGCACCTACCGGCCCGGAGATCACCAGTTTCATAGGTCCCACTTATGCACCTCCAGTCAGGCGGCGTAGAGCATTGAGAAAACGGCGAACCGGGCCGGCCTTTTCGGGCTCGGCAGCGGCGGCCACCTGGGATTCAAACTGCACCGGGCTTCCAGCGGGGCTGACCACGCCCGCAGCGCGGTAAGGAGTCACCATACCGGCGGCGCGCAGCCGGAACAGCATCAGCCGGGCTTCATCCAGGCTGATAAAGGCCGTCTGGGCCAGCTCGGTGGCGCTGCCGCCACGGCTGAGCAGCGGCGCAACACTGCGCCAGGCTCCCTGTAAGGCCACCGGCAGGCTGGGCACCTGGCTCTCGGCGTCCGGCACCGTCACGAACCGGGTAGATTCGTGCGGCAGCTGGGACTCGTCAATATGAGCGTCCTGCACCAGCGAGCGCAGCACCTGCGCCAGCGGCAGCGAGAAATGGGTTGTCAGTTCACCCGGCGCCATCGCCTCGAACTCGTAGGTGCCGGTCGCGCCGTTCATCAGTTGGCGCAGGATGTCCTGCACCCGCAGTGCCTCGCGCACCGGGAACCCGTCCACGAACAGCGCCCGCAGCTCTCCGCGGTGAAGATGCAGTTCCACACTCCTCCCCCCGAGGGCGGACTGCAGAAAAAGCGTCCCCGTGTGGCGCTGCAACACCTTGGCAACGTCGGGAAAAGCATGATCGGCAAAATCACCGTAAATAGCCACGTGTCACTTCCTTCCTTTCTCTTCTCGTCATTCTTGTCTGGTGGTTCAACACCTTGGTGCCGAGCTTATGCTGCACTTCCTGTCAGGAGTATCACATCCCGCCAAGTCTGGCAGGACGCGAAAAGCTGCTCCAGAAGCCTTCCCTGACGTAAAAAATTCTCCGGGCGACTTGACGGCCCTGCTCAGCGGAGCTCTATTCAATGGAGCCCGGTTCAACGGTGCGTCCGCTTCTTCTCGCGCGGCCGCTCGGCCCGGCCTGACGGAGCCGCCTGAGCCTGCTGCTCGCGGTAAGCATCCACCACCTCTTCGCTCAGTTCGCCGCGCTGCACGGCAGCCTGTACCGCGCAGCCGGGCTCGCGGCCGTGGGTGCAGCGCGAGTAGCGGCAGTCGGCGGCCAGTTCCTCGATGGTCCAGAACGCTGCGCCTTCCTCGTCCCACACGGCAAGATCACGCAGACCAGGGTTATCGATCAGAAGTGCGCCGCCGCCAATGTCATCTGCCGGCAGCTGGTAGAGAGTGCGCCAGGTGGTGGTGTGCCGGCCCTCGCCGGAAAAGTTGCTCAGTTCGCCGGTCGCGGCAGCCGACGCGCCCAGCAGCCGGTTGGTCAGGGTAGATTTGCCCATGCCCGACGATCCGGTCAGGGCCACGGTCTGCCCGGCCTTCAGGTAGGGTTCCAGCGCCTCCAGCCCTTCTCCGCCCCGGACCGCCAGCGGCAGCACCGGCGCGTCCAGTCCGGCGGCGCGGGCGGTGTCCAAAAAGCCCTTAGGGGCCTGATCCAGCTTGTTCAGCAGAATGACCGGCTGCGCCCCGGCCAGCCGCACCGCCTGCACATAGCGCGTCAGCCGCTCCGGCTCCCAGTCGGCCGGGCTGGTCATTACAAACACCGTGTCCAGATTGGCAGCCAGCACCTGCGGCTGGCTGCGGCGGCCCTTTTGCACGGCGCGGATCAAGGTGTTGGCCCGGGTCAGCACCGCCTCAATCCGCAGGGCCTGCTCGGCGGCCGCGCCGGGTTCCGGGGCCGCGTAGACCACCCAGTCCCCAATCACCGGCACGTCCAGCAGCTTGTGGCGGCGTCCCCCCGGCCAGACAGCCTCGCGGGGGCCAGCCTCGGTCTGGAGCCGGTAGCCGTTGCGCTCTACCCGGATCACACGGGCCGGCTGTCCATCCGGATAGTCACCCTCCAGCGCAGCCAACGCCTGGGCCTGAGCCGGGCCGTAGCCATAGGCGGCCAGGTTCGGAAAAGCGGAAGGGGAAGCGGCCGGGCTGCCGGCAGCTGCGGAAAAGTCAGCAGTCACTGCCTGGCATTTTAGAGCAGTTCCCCGAATGACGCGTGCGTCGAAACAGCACCGCCACCCGCTCCATTCTCTGCTCCGCAGCTTCGCAAGTCCGTCCTGCTCTTTGTTGTGCACTCGCCCCGCTCGCTAGAAGCTGGCACAGCTTTTTGTGAAATGCTCTAGAGGACAGGGCACCTCCAAAACAAGACTGAACTTCATGTTGCTGCCGGAGCGGGGAGGTACACTCATCGGTTGATGATCGATCTGCGTGCCTGGCTGGCCGGGCTGGACCCCACCATGCTGCATCTCAGCACCTTCGGGCTGCTGTTTCTGGAAGGAATGGGCATTCCCGGCATTCCCGGCGTGCTGCCGATGATGGCGCAAGTGGGCCTGATCGACGCCGGCAAAACCACGCTGGAAACGACCATTTTCTGGGGCACCATGGGCAACTGGCTGGGCAGCATCACCGGTTACGCTTTCGGGCGCTGGGGGGGCCGCTTTATTCCGCAGCGCTGGCAAAGCCGCCTGGAAAGTGACCAGGCCCGCGACCTGCTGCGGCGTTACGGCGCACTGACGGTGGTGGCCAGCCGGACCATCGGGGCGCTGCGTACGCCAGTCACCTTGATGGCCGGGGCCATGCGCTACCCGCTGGTGCCGTACATCATTCTGAGCCTGATCGGGGCATTGATTCATATCGGGCTGTGGCAGTGGGTGCTGTGGCGGTTCGGGATGCAGGTGCTGCCTTATCTGGAAAAGGTGGGCGGCCGGGCGCTGGCCGTGACCGGCGCCCTGGTTGCCCTGGCGCTGCTGCTGCGCTGGCGGCTGGCACGGCGGCGTGCGGCGCAGGAGGCGGCCCAGGAAAGCTGAGCCCGCAGGCTCCGGCAACACCCGTCAGAGAGACCGACCGTTCGGTAAATAACAGACCAGAACAGGTTAATTTGTCCCCTGGCAGACCCAGCAGGCGGCGGGTATGGTGGAGCCACTGTGACTCATTCCCAGCACGATACCGACCCAAGCGCCCAGCCCTCCCCCGAGCCGCAGGGCAACCGCGCGACCGGGCAGTCCCCGGCCGACCAGGCCCTGCACGAGCCGCCCAAGCGGCCGATGCGGCCCTCTGTCCGGGTGGAGCCCAATCCGGCACTGGCCGACTCGGCTTTTTTGAAAGCGGCCCGTGGCGAGCAGGCCCCCCACACCCCGCTATGGTTCATGCGGCAGGCGGGGCGTTACATGCCCGAATACCGCGCGGTCCGCGCCGGCCGCAGCATGCTGGAATGTATCCGCACCCCTGAGCTGGCCGCCGAGATTACCCTGCAGCCGGTGCAGGCGTTCAACGTGGACGCCGCCATTCTCTTTAACGACATCCTGACCCCGCTGCCGGCCATGGGTCTGGACCTGGATTTCGTGAGTGGCGCGGGCCCGCGCATCAGCAATCCGCTGAGAAGCACCCGCGCGGTAGACCTGCTGGCGGTGCCGGCCGCCCGTGAAGCTATGCCCTACACCGCCGACGCCGTGCGGCTGCTGAAACCCGAGCTGGACGCCCGCGGCATTCCGCTGATCGGCTTTGTGGGCGCGCCCTTTACCCTGGCCAGCTACGCTATTGAGGGCGGCGGCTCCAAGAACTACGAGTACACCAAGCAGATGATGTACGCCGAGCCGGCCACCTGGTTCCGCCTGATGGACAAACTGGCGACCGTGCAGGCCGACTCGCTGGGTGAGCAGATCAAGGCCGGGGCTGCCGCCGTGCAAATTTTCGATTCCTGGGCCGGCGTGCTGTCGCGCTACGACTACCAGACCTTCGTCTGGCCGGCCACCCAGCGCCTGATCGAAGCGGTCAAGCCCTACGGGGTGCCGGTTATCTATTTCGGGACCGACACCGGGCACCTGCTGCCGGACATTGCCCGCTATGGGACCGATGTGGTGGGTGTGGACTGGCGCACCCCGCTGGACGCCGCCTGGAGCCAGCTGAACCCCGGCCAGGCCATTCAGGGCAACCTCGATCCGCTGCTGCTGGCGGCTCCCTGGCGCGAGCTGAAGTACCAGGTGGACCGGGTACTGGACGAAGCCGGCGGCCGCCCCGGGCACATCTTCAACCTCGGGCACGGCATCCTGCCCACCACGCCGCTGGACAGCGTGCGCCGAGTGACTGACTACGTTCACGAGCGCACCGCTCGCTGAGCGGCCCCACTCTGCCGCCCGCTTCAATTTTTGCTTTTGACCTTTCCGACCCTCAGGGAGCCCCGACCATGACCCAATCCGAAACGACCACCCCAGACGTCAATCCCTATCCGCCGGTCCGCATCGTCAACGATTCGTTTGCGCCCAGCATTCCCAGCACCCGCATCGGCCAGCAGGGCCCGGTGACCGACCAGACCATCGGCGTGCTGTTTATGGCCTACGGCGGCCCCGAAACGCTGGACGAGATGTCCGGCTACTTGGCCGACATCCGCTCCGGCCGGCCCACCTACGGCGCCGTGCTGGAAGAAATCAGCGGCAACTACCGCGCCATCGGCGGCAAGAGCCCGCTGCCCGAGTTCACCCGTGCCCAGGTCGAAGCGACCATGCAGCAGCTGCAGAGCACCGGCGGCGATTACCGCGCCTATATCGGCATGCGGCACTGGTCTCCCTGGATCGAAGAAGCGGTACGCGACATGCTGGACGACGGCATTCAGCGGGCGGTAGCCATCGTGCTGGCGCCGCACTACTCCAAGTTGAGCGTGGAGAAGTACCAGAAGAAAATCAAGGCGGCGCTGGAGATGTACCACGGCCAGATTGATTTTGCCTTTGTCAACGACTACCACACCGAGCCCGGCTACATCACCGCGATGGCCGACCGGGTGCGGATGGGCATTCAGGAATTCCCCGAGGGCCAGCGCGGCGACGTGCACGTGGTGCTGAGCGCCCACAGCCTGCCGGTGCGGGTGGTCCGTGAGGGCGACCCCTACGCCGATCAGTTGCTGGAATCGGCCCGCCTGATCGCGCAGCAGGCTGGCCTGAGCGACAACCAGTGGAGCTGGAGCTACCAGTCCGAAGGCCGCAGCCCCGAGCCTTGGCTGGGGCCGCAGCTGGAAAACTGGCTGCCGCAGCTCAAGGCAGAACGCGGCGTCGACAAGGTGGTGTCCATCGCCATCGGCTTCGTGTCGGACCACGTGGAAATCCTGTTCGATATCGACATCGAAGCGCAGAAGGTGGCCCACGAAATCGGCATGACCCTGGTGCGCCCGCCGGCCCTGAACACCGACCCCCTTTTCATCGGCACGCTGGCCAGCGTGATTCACCGCAAGGCGCAGGAACTGGCCTGAGGGCCGCCGGGGAACTTGCCCCCGGCCCCCTTTCTTCTCCGGCCCCTGCTGCCCAGACTCTCCGGCAGAGGGGCTTTTTCCCTTCTTTCTGATATGGAGCTTTGAAATGACCCCTGAAACTGAGCTGGATTCCTCCCTTTCCTCTGTCCCTACCCTGTCCCCCAAAGAGAGCGGGGCGCAGCCGGCCGGAGCCGGGCCGGTGATCGTGGTGGGCGGCGGCGTGACCGGGCTGAGTGCCGCCTGGGAACTGCAACAGCGCGGCGTGCCCTACGTGCTGCTGGAAGCCAGCGACTCGCTGGGCGGCAAGGTGCAGACCGAGTTCTGGGACGATTTTCTGGTAGAGCAGGCCGCCGACGCCTTCGTGTTGGGCAAGCCCTGGGCGCTGGAACTGGCCCGCGAGGTGGGCCTGGAACCGGAGCTGATTCATCCGCGTGAGGACACCAAGCGGCTGTATTTTCTGAAAGGGGGCCAGCTGCTGACCTTCCCGGAACATTTACGGATGTTCGTGCCCACCGACGCCGAAGCTTTTCGCCGCAGCGGGGTGCTGAGCCCCGAGGGCACCGAGCGGATGCTGGCCGAGGAACATGTGCCGCCGCGTGAAAATGCCGACGAGGACGAATCGCTAGCCTCGTTCATTCAGCGGCGCTTTGGCGAGGAAGCCATGAATTTCATCGTGCCGATGGCGGCCGGGATTTACGTGGCGAACCCCTACGAGCTGAGCATGCAGATGGCGTTTCCGCAGTTTCTGGAAATGGAGCAGCGTGCCGGCAGCCTGATTGCCGGGCACCGGGCGCTGCCGCCGCGCACCACACCGGTGTTCGGGTCGTTCCGCCGGGGCATGGGCGAACTGCCCCGCGCCGTGGGCCGCGCCCTGACTGGCGAGGTGCGGCTGAACGCGCCGGTGGCGCAGATTCATCAGGACGGGGTGACGCTGGCGAGCGGCGAACGTCTCGCCGGACGCGGCGTGATCGTTGCGGCGCCGGCCTGGGCCGCTGCGCCGATGCTGACCGGCGACTTTCCGCAGGCCGCCGAACTGACCGGACAGCTCAAGACCAATTCCTCGGTGGCGGTGATGCTGGCCTACCGCGAGGACCAGTTCCAATTCGATATGAATATGCACGGCCTACAGGTGGACTGGGCTGAGGACATCCCCATGACGGCCATCACGGTGCATTCGGGCAAGATGGCCGGCCGCGCCCCGGAAGGCCACGTACTGCTGCGGGTCTTTTTCAAGAACACTGACCCGGACGAAGCCCTGCGGCTGGCCCAGCAGTACGTGCAGGAGCTGCTCGGCGCCGAGGGCGAGCCGCTGTTCCAGACCTTTGCCGACTGGCGCGGCAAGAACCCGGCTTACGTGGTGGGGCACCGGGACCATCTGGCGGCCATCCGCGCCGCCCTGCCGCAGAACGTACAGGTGGCCGGGGCCAGCTTTACCGGCGTGGGCCTGCCCGACTGCGTTCACGCCGGCCGCAGCGCCGCGCGGGCGGTGGTAGAAGCCGCAGCTGGCCGCTGACTTAAAGCCGCCGGGTGCTGCTTCTGTCTTCTGACAGGGCGCCCGGCGGCTTTGGATAGACTGTTCAGCTTTCAGCAAAGCTCAATTCTGCTTTGCTGCGCTCTCTCCTGCGTTTCCATCAGTCGGGTCACCATCCGAAAGATGAGAGCCGGTCTGCTGGTCGATGTGCTGCTCCACCTGCGGCGGCAGGTCGCCGGATTCGGCCGGCTGCACCGGCGTCTGGCTGGGCGGCGGGGTCAGGCGGCCTTCGCGCAGCATTTCGCCCACCTGCTGCTTGAGCCGGCGCATGGAGCTGTAAGCAAAACGCCGCTGCAGATAGCGCCCGAACATCCGGAAACCCAGCCGGTAGATGGGGTTAGCAATCTTGCCAGTGCGCGAAACGGCGTGAATCCGGAAAGTGACCCGGCCCGTTTCCAGCGCCTTATGCACCGTGAAGTCAATCTGCCCCATCTCGTAGTGGCCTTCCAGCGTCTGGTAGGAGTAGCCCCAGACCGCCTCGTGGCTGCCGTCGGGCAGGGCGCGGACCTCGTCCACCACCTGATTGACCTTCACTCCAAACCAGAAAGTGAAAATCAAGAAACGGCCGCGCAGCACCATGATGCGGTCTTCCAGCGGGGTGTCTGGCGTAAAGATACCGGTGATCAGGTCAGGCGGCGGAAAAGTGTAGTTGCTCAGCACCTGCTGGGCCGCCTGGAATGACCCGTCAGGCCAGGGGTCGCCGGGGCTTTCGGGCATCAGGTCCTGCTCGTAGTCGTCCACGTGCCAGCCGGTATCGGCGGTGTATTCGCTCAGGCGGGTGGGGTCGAAGTTGGGCTTGGCGCTGGTGTACTGGTCCAGGCGGTATTTCTGGCGCTCGTAAAGCCGCCGGCGCTGTTCTTCGGGGCTCAGCGGCCGGCGCAGCTGTTCCAAGCGGCCCAGCCGGCCCAGACGCCCCAACCGCTGGGCGTGCTCAGGACGGCTCACTGGTTCTCAGCCTCGGCCTTGGTGCGGTGGTCAAGGTCTTCTTCATAAAGGGTGCGGACCTGTACGTCCCCGATGGCCTCGCCACCTGCAAATTCACAGACCCGCTGGCAGAACTGCACCCAGGTGATTTCCTGCGCCTTTTTGCCCACACCCAGTTTGTCGTAAGTCACCGCCACCAGGCCGTCGCGCGAGCGGGCCAGCGAGCGGATTTCAAAGTGCAGGGCGTTGTCCAGCAGTTCGACCGGTTCGATGGAAAATGTGATTTCGCCGGCTTCCGGGTGGCCTTCGAGCGTTTCGAGCTTGAACTGCGAATCGCTGACTTCCAGCACCCGCACGTCACCGTTCCAGGGACCCAGAATAGTGATGTGGAATTCATCGCCGGGACGCAGCTTGCGCTCGGAGCCTTCGGCCTTTTCAAAATCGGCCAGGGCCTTGGGGCTGAACTCGTCGATGTTGCGCTGGATATAGCCCATGATCTCGGCCGCAGACTTCTGGGGCTGCTGGAATTCGATCCAGTAGCGCCGCTCGATCAGGGGACCGAAGCCGTCACTGGAGGTCTGTTTGTCTTGGTCACTCATGACTTTACTGTGCTCCCCCGGCAGCGCTGGGGGAACTCAAGACGGCTAAGGCGGCCTTTAATGAAGAAACGCCCACTCTCTCAGCCGGGCCGGCCAGCCTGATGCCCCAGCGCCCAGCTCACCTCCTGCGCGGCAGTGCGCAGGCGGCGTTCCAGCATCTCCTGCCCGGAAAGCCGCGCTGTAGGCAGGCTGAAGCCCAGCGCGCAGAGCACCTCGCCGCCTTCGCCGCGCAGCGGCACCGCCAGCGAGGAGGTGCCCAGCGACCATTCGTCCTGCGTCAGCGCCAGCCCGGCGGTGCGGATTTCGGCGGCCTCCTGTGCCCAGGGTCGCTGTGAGGTGGCGGCGGTGTAGCGTGCCTGACGCGGCGGCAGCGGTAAGCCGTGCAGCGCGAACAGCAACTTGCCGCCGGCCGTCGCGTGAGGGGGCAACTCGAAGCGGGTTTCGCCTTCCACCTGCTCGCCCTCGCGGCCCTGCACACTGCGGGCAATGCACAGCACGCGTGGGCCTGCGGCACCGGGCCCCTGATCCAGCACCGCCAGAAAAGCCAGCCGGCGGGTGCCACGGGCCAGGGCGTTCATGGCATCGTGGGCCGGGCCATACCAGGGCAGCGACGAATACAGCGCGCTGGACAGCTTCAGCAGCCGCCAGCCCAAGGTGTAGCGGCCCCGGCCGGTCTTGCGCAGCAGCCCCGAGCCGGCCAGGGTTTCCAGCTGCTCATGCAGGGTAGAAGTGGGCAGGTCCAGAAACTGCGCCAGGTCGCTCAGGCGCCACTCGGTGCGGTCGGCGTCGAAAGCCTCCAGTACGCGCACCGCGCCGGCTACCGTCTGAAGGGTGCGGGACATAAAGGGAGTGTAAAGCTTTTCCGGAGGAGGCGGAAAAGGGTCTTGTGGCTGGTTTAACTCAGCGGCAGCATAGGAACACATCAAAATCCAAGGAGGAACCCCAGAAGACCCTGACCGAACCCCGTGTCATTCGTGCCCCGCGTGGCACCCAGAAAACCGCCAAAGGCTGGATTCAAGAAGCTGCCAAGCGCATGCTGATGAATAACCTCGACCCCGAAGTGGCCGAACACCCCGAGAATCTGGTGGTGTACGGCGGCCGCAGCAAGGCCGCCCGCAGCTGGGAAGCGTTCGACAAGATCGTGGAAACCCTCGACCGGCTGGAGAACGACGAAACCCTGCTGATTCAGAGCGGCAAGCCGGTGGCCGTGTTCCGCCCCTTCGCGCAGGCGCCGCGCGTCCTGATTGCCAACTCCAACCTGGTGCCGCACTGGGCCACCTGGGAAGAGTTCGACCGGTTGGACCAGGCCGGGCTGATGATGTATGGCCAGATGACCGCTGGCAGCTGGATCTATATCGGCACGCAGGGCATCTTGCAGGGCACCTACGAAACCTTTGCCGGAGCGGCCCGCAAGCACTTTGGCGGCTCGCTCGCCGGCACCATCACCGTGACTGCCGGCCTGGGCGGCATGGGCGGCGCACAGCCGCTGGCCGTCAAGCTGGCCGGCGGAGTGGCCGTCTGCATCGAGATTGACCCCACCCGCATCGAAAAGCGGCTGGAAACCCGCTACCTGGACGAGGTGGCCGATAACCTGCAGGACGCCATCAAGCGGGCCGAGGGGTACAAGGCCGAGGGCGTGGCCCGCTCTATCGGCGTGCTGGGCAACGCGGCCGAACTGGTGCCCGCTCTGGTGGACATGAACTGGACGCCCGACCTGATCACCGACCAGACCAGCGCCCACGACCCGATGTGGGGCTATATCCCGGTGATGCGCCCCGACGAGGACGCTTCCAAACTGCGCAGCGAGCACCCGGACGACTACCGCGCCCGGGCTTACGAGGCGATGGCGCGGCACGTGCGGGCCATTCTGGAGCTGCAAAAGCGCGGCGCGGTGGCTTTCGATTACGGCAACAACCTGCGCCAGCGCGCCTTCGAAGCCGGCGTGGAGGATGCCTTCAGCTACCCCGGCTTCGTGCCGGCCTTTATCCGTGATTCCTTCTGTGAGGGGCGTGGTCCCTTCCGCTGGGTGGTCGGCACCGGCATCGCCTCGGGCGCCGCGTGGATGAGCTTTCACCACGGCGGCGGCGTGGGTCTGGGCTTCTCGCAGCACTCCGGCCTGGTGGCGCTGGCCGACGGCAGCGACGAAGCCGCCGAGCGCCTGAGCCGCTGCCTGCTGAACGACCCCGGCATGGGCGTGATTCGCCACGCCGACGCCGGCTACGAACACGCGATCGAAACGGCGCAGGAGCGCGGCATCGACCTGCCCAGCCTGGGGATCAAGAACCACGAGTAAAAGCCCTACCGCCGACCTGCGGCAGCCAGAATCGCCGCAGGCCCCAGAACCCGGGAGAAGAACCTATCCCATGACTCAACCCACCCACCTCACCTATTCCGGCATTCCCACCTTCGCCCGCGCCCCGCTCGTCGCACCAGACGGCGACTGGCAGGCAGACGTGGCGGCGCTGGGCGTGCCGTTCGACATTGCGCTGGGCTTTCGCCCTGGCGCCCGCTTTGCGCCGCGTGCGTTGCGGGAAGCGTCCCTGCGAAGTGTGCCGCCTTTTACAGGGCTGAACGGCAAAACCCGCCTGCAGGGCGTGACCTTTGCCGACGCTGGCGACGTGATCCTGCCCAGTCTGGAACCGGAACTGGCGCATGAACGCACCACCGAGGCCGCCCGGCAACTGCGGGAGCGCTGCCGTCTGCCGGTCTTTCTGGGTGGCGACCACTCGGTGAGCTATCCGCTGCTGCAGGCTTTCAGCGACGTGCCTGACCTGCATGTGGTGCAACTGGACGCCCACCTGGACTTTACCGATGTGCGCAACACGAAATGGAGCAATTCCAGCCCCTTCCGCCGGGCCTGCGAAGCGATGCCCAACCTGGTCCACATCACCACTGTCGGCCTGCGCGGCCTGCGCTTTGACCCCGAAGCGGTGGCGGCGGCGCGGGCACGGGGCCATGCGCTCATTCCGATGGAAGACGTCACCGCCGACCTGAGCAGCGTGCTGGAACAGCTGCCAAAAGGGCAAAACGTCTATTTCTCGGTTGACGTGGACGGCTTTGACCCGGCCGTAATTCCCGGCACCTCCAGCCCCGAGCCGGACGGCCTGAGCTACGCGCAGGGCATGCAGCTGCTGGCAGCGGCGGCGCGGAACAATACGGTGGTGGGCCTGGACCTGGTGGAACTGGCCCCCAATCTCGACCCCAGCGGCCGCAGCGAACTGCTGATGGCCCGTCTGATCATGGAAACCCTGTGCGAGGTGTTTGATGCCCACTGATGTGATGCCCGCTGATTCTATGCCGGCCGAGACGCTCTACACCGGCATTTCCCAGCTGGCGACCCCCCGCCCCGGCCCCCAGCGCGGCGCCGAGATGGGCCGGCTGGAGATCACCGAGAACGCGGCGCTGCTGGTCCGCGGCGGCGTGATCGAGTGGGTCGGGCCCGCGGCACAGGCGCCGGCCACCGCAAACGTGGTGGATCTGGGCGGCCGGGCCGTGGTGCCGGGGCTGATCGATCCTCACACCCACGCAGTCTGGGCCGGCAACCGGCTGGCCGACTGGGAAGCCAAGTTGCAAGGCGCCACCTACGAGGAAATCCTGGCCCGCGGCGGCGGCATTCGCTCCACCATGCGGGCCACGGCGGCCGCCGGGCTGGACGAACTGGTGGCCCTGACCCACCCGCGCCTGGCTGCTCTGGTTGCTTCGGGTGCGGCCACCACCGAAGTCAAGAGCGGCTATGGCCTGGAATTTGGGGCCGAACTGCGGATGTTGCAGGCGGTGCGCGAGCTACAAGGCGAATTCGAGCTGTGCCCCACCCTGCTGATTCATGTGCCGCCCGAGGAAGGCCGCGCCTGCTACGTGCAGGGCGTGTGCCAAGAACTGATTCCCGAGGTGGCCCGGCAGGGACTGGCGCAGGCGGTGGACGTGTTCACCGAAAAGGAAGCCTTCACGGTGGAGGAAACCCGCGCCATTTTTCTGGCCGGGGCAGCCAACGGCCTTCAGCTCAAGTTGCACGCCGACCAGTTCCACGCCATCGGCGGCACCGAGCTGGCCTGCGAACTGGGCGCGCTGAGCGTGGACCACCTTGAGGCCAGCGGCCCTGCGCAGATTGCCGCGCTGGCCGCTTCGGACACCGTGGCGACGGTGCTGCCAGGCGTGACGCTGCACCTGCGCCTGCCCGCCGCCCCGGCCCGGCAGCTGGTGGACGCCGGCGCCTGCGTGGCAGTGGGCACCGACCTGAACCCCGGCTCCTCGCCGCTGTTCAGCACCCAGCTGGCGCTGGCACTGGCGGTGCGCCTGAATGGCCTGACTCCCGCCGAAGCCCTGAGCGCCTGTACCGTCAACGCGGCGCACGCCCTGGGCCTGAACGACCGTGGCAGCCTCAGCGCCGGCCAGCGGGCCGACTTCTGCGTGCTGAACGGTCCCGACTGGCGCGAGGTGACCTATACGCTGGGCGGCCAGGCGGTAGCGCAGGTGCAGCGGAGCACTCCTCTCTCTCATCCGTGACTTCGACTCCAGGCCGCTGAGCTGCCGGAGATAGCCCCAGGAGGCACCCCCATGTCCCAGCCTTCCCCCCGCACCACGCTTACCGGCTCGCCCCCGGCGTCCAACACTCTGAACCTGCTGCAACTGATAGGCTTCAGCGCCCTCGGCCTGCTGCTGTTCTTTGTTCCGGTCACGCTGGGTGAACGCAGCACCATCATCCCAGACCACCTCACCACGCTGCTGGTCACGCAGGCCCGCCCGCTGGCCGTGGGTCTGGTCCTGGCACTGATGGCCTGGGGCGCCGTTTCGCCGCTGCTGGACGGCCGGTTTCGCAGCAGCACCAGCGAGAAGGTCTTTACCTTTTTCAAGTGGCTGGGGCTGATTCTGGCCGGGCTTTATCTGACCCAGCTGGCACCCGCCTGGGCGATGGCGCCTGACATGCTGCCTTTTCTGTTCGAGAAACTGGCGCTGGTGGTGGGCATCCTGATTCCCATCGGCGCCCTGGCGCTCACCTTTTTGCTGGGCTTCGGTCTGCTCGAAGCGGTGGGTGTACTGATGGAGCCGGTGATGCGGCCACTGTTCCGCACGCCGGGCAGCTCGGCCATCGACGCGGTGGCGTCGTTCGTGGGCAGCTACTCCATCGGCCTGCTGATTACCAACCGGGTCTTTCTAGAAGGCAAATACTCGCTGCGCGAGGCGCCCATTATTGCCACCGGCTTTTCCACCGTCTCGGCCACCTTCATGGTGGTGGCCCGCACGCTGGGGCTGATGGACAGCTGGAACTTCTACTTCTGGTCCACCATGCTGATCACCTTCGTGGTCACGGCCGTGACCGCCTGGCTGCCGCCCCTCGCCGGGCTGGACGAGCACGAGGCCAACCCCGATCCGCAGCCACAGCCAGGCCACCGCGCCGCGCAGGCGCTGGAGGCCGGGCTGCAGGTGGCCCGCGCCCGTCCGCCGCTGGGCCAGATGCTGCTGGACAATCTGCGCGACGGCATCAATATGGCGTCGGTGGTGGCCCCTTCTATTCTGGCCATCGGGTTTCTGGGGCTGGTGCTGTCCAAGTACACGCCAGTGTTCGACGCGGTGGGGCTGCTGCTCAAGCCTTTCCTGTGGCTGACCGCGCTGCCCGGCACCGCCGCTCACTCAGGCGCCCTGGCTTCGGGGCTGGCCGAGATGTTCCTGCCAGCGCTGCTGCTCAAGGACGCCGACCTGGCAACCCGCTACCTGGCAGCCGTCACCTGCGTAAGCAGCGTGATTTTCTTCTCGGGCAGCGTGCCCTGTATGCTGGCCACCCGGATTCCGCTGGGCCTGGGCCGTCTGCTGCTGATCTGGCTGCTGCGGATCGGCCTGAGTATTGTGCTGGCCAGCCTGGTCTACCGGGTCGGCATAGCGGCCGGCTGGCTGGGCTGAGGCTCTCCCCGGCAGCACAGGACAGAAACGCTGAACTTCAATCCCCCGACTGGCTCAGCAGCATAATTTCGCAAAGAGAATTAGATCAAAAGGAGCCAATATGATTCTGGACAATAACCTCACTCTGGAGGGCTTTATCAGCGTGGTGCGCGGCTTTGAAAAAGTGGAACTTTCGGCCGCCGCGCGGGCACGCATTGAGCGGGCGCGGGCTGTCATCGAACAAATCGTGGAGGGCGACACGCCCATCTACGGCGTGAACACCGGCTTCGGCAAGTTCGAGAACGTGCAGGTCAGCCGCGAACAGCTCACGCAGTTGCAGCACAACCTGATCGTGTCGCACGCCATCGGCATGGGCCAGCCTCTGCCCCGCGAAGTGGTGCGCGGCATGCTACTGCTGCGGGCGCAGTCACTTTCTCTGGGGCATTCCGGCGTGCGCCCCGCCGTGGTCGAGGCGCTGCTGACCCTGCTGAACGCCGACGCCCTGCCGGTGGTCCCGGCTCAGGGCAGCGTGGGCGCCTCGGGGGACCTGGCCCCGCTGGCCCACCTGACGCTGGGGCTGCTGGGCCTGGGCGAGATCGAGTATCAGGGACGGGTGCGCCCCGCCGCCGAGGTGCTGGCCGAACTGGGCATGACCCCGCTGACCCTGCAGGCCAAAGAGGGCCTGGCCCTGATCAACGGCACCCAGCTGATGGGCAGCCTGCTGGCCCTGGCCCTGGCCGACGCCCGCACGCTGCTGGACACTGCCAACCTGGCTGCTGCCATGACGGTGGAGGCCCGCTACGGCTCGCACCGCCCCTTTCAGGCCGACGTGGTGGGCCTGCGCCCGCACCCCGGCGCGCTGGCGGTGGCCGGCGAGCTGCGCGGCTACCTGAAAGATTCCGAAATTGCCCCCAGCCACCTGACCGGCGACGGCCGGGTGCAGGACCCCTACAGCTTGCGGGCAGTGCCGCAGGTGCACGGCGCCACCTGGGACGCCCTGCCCCACGCCGAGCAGGTGCTGGCCACCGAGTTCGCCTCCGTGACCGACAACCCGCTGATTTTCCCGGACACCGGTGAAGTCGTCTCGGGCGGCAACTTTCACGGGCAGCCGCTGGCTGTGACCACCGACGCCCTCAAGGTGGCGGTGGCCGAGCTGGGTAGCATCTCCGAGCGGCGCACCGAGCAGCTGCTGAACCCTGCACTCAGCCGGCTGCCCGCTTTTCTGACCCCGCAGGGCGGCCTCAACAGCGGCTTTATGATCGCGCAGTACACGGCGGCGGCCTTGGTCAGCGAGAACAAAGTGCTGGCCCACCCGGCCAGCGTGGACAGCATTCCCACCTCGGCCAACCAGGAAGACCATGTCAGCATGGGCGCCCACGGAGCGCGGCAGCTGCGCGATATCGTGAACAACGTGGCGGGCGTGCTGGCCATCGAACTGGCCTGCGCGGCGCAGGGCCTGGACTTTCAGTCCCTCACTCCCGGCGTAGGCGTGGACCGCGCCTGGAAATACCTGCGTACCCTGATGCCCACCCTGGAAGGTGACCGCTATTTCCGGCCCGAAGTGCTGCGCATCCGCGAAGCGGTGCTGAACGGCGAACTGGTCGCGGCAGCGCGCGGCGAGTAAATTTCCGGCCAGCCTGCCAACCGCCTGAACCCTTCCCGGCCAACCTCCAGCAAAAAGAGCGCCCCTATTGCATCGGGGGCGCTCTTTCTTGGAACTTCGCTTGGGCGGTTACCGGCCGTAAAGCTCAGGCAGAGGTCGTGGGCGCCTCGGCTTCAGGCTGCTGGGCGGCGGCGCTGCGGCGGCTGACCAGCGGCAGCACCGGCACCAGCAGCGTGATGATCAGGCCGGCCACCGCGAACCAGATCGCACTGCCGAACATCCGGGTCATGGCGGCGGTGAAGCCTTCCTTCAGGCCGGTGTCCACCTTGTCGGCCAGCTCGGTGCCCTGCTTGTCCAGCCGGGTCTTGATGGTGGCCAGGGCCTTGTCCTTGGCCTGGCCGTAGACCTTGTCTTCCTGCGCCATCACAGCCTGGCTGACTTTGGCAGCCACCGCAGCCGAGCCCTGCGGGGTAGCGAAGGCCTGCGGCGGAATGGACTTGAGCTGGTCCTTGAGGGCCTGAGGCGTTTCGGCGTTGTTGAGCAGCACCTGCCGGCCCGCTTCGCCCTGGCTGAGGGCCGCTTTGATGCCGGCCGCCTGGGTGCTGAGCTTCTGGTGAACCTGCGCCTTCAGGCCGCCGGTCGCCAGCGTCTTCAGTTCGTTGGGCAGCTGCGGGTTGGCCTGAATGGCCTTGGCGGCGGCCTGATCCCCGTTCATGGCCTTCTCGATCTGAACGTACTGGTCGTTGAAGGCCTGCTTGATCTTGACGCCGGGGCCACCCTTGCCGGAACCGGCCGCGCGTAGGGCGCCGAGGTCGATGTTCTTGGTGTCCATCTGCGCGCCGGGCACTTCGGGCAGGTGCTTGGGCAGTTCGGTGTGCAGGTTGTTCATCAGCAGAGTGCCGAAGACGGCCGCGCCGATGGTGGAACCGATCTGCCGGAAAAACTGGCTGCTGGAAGTCGCCACACCCAGTTCACGTACCGGCACGGCGTTCTGAATTGCCAGGGTAAAGAGGCTCTGCGCCGGGCCCAGGCCCAGACCCACGATAAACATGCGCCAGTACAGGTCGGTGAGGGTGGATTCGGCCTGCAGGCCGGTCAGCAGCCACATGCCGAACACCAGCACGATGCCGCCGCCGATCATCCAGGGCTTGTAAGCGCCGGTCTTGGCCACCACGTTGCCGGCCAGGATGCTGGAGCCCATCAGGCCCGCCATCAGCGGCAGCATGCTCATGCCGCTCTTGGTGGGCGACACGCCCAGCACCATCTGCATGTACAGCGGCAGGAACATCACCACGCCGAAAAAGGCCATGTTGATCACGAACGAGGCCAGGTTGCCGGTGCGGAACATCGGAATGCGGAAGAGGCTGAGCGGAATGATGGGGTCCGAGGCCCGGCTTTCTGCGAACAGGAACGCCAGCAGGCTGACAAAAGCGCCGCCCAGCAGGCTGAGGATGGTGGTGCTGTCCCAGGGGTAAGTGATGCCGCCCCAGGTCAGTGCCAGCAGCAGCGGAATGGTGGCGCCCAGAATAAACAGCGCACCCAGGAAATCAATCTTGCCGCCACTGCGCTGGCCCAGACGCGGCATCTTGGCCACGATCAGGAACAGCGCCAGCAAGCCCAGCGGCAGGTTCACATAAAAAGTCCAGCGCCAGGACAGGCTATCGGTCAGGAAGCCGCCGATAATAGGCCCCAGCACGGCGCTCAGGCCGAAGATGGCCCCGAACAGGCCGCCGAACTTGGCACGCTCGGCCGGCTCGAACATATCGGCCAGGATGGTAAAGGCCGTGGTAAAGAGGGCGGCACCGCCAAAGCCGGCCACGGCGCGGAAGGCAATCAGCTGGTTCATGCCGCCACCCAGGAAATTGCCCAGGAACGGCTCGCCGGCCAGTCCACACAGGGCACTGCCCAGCAGGAACACCACAATCCCGAAAATCAGAACCGGCTTGCGGCCGTAGAGGTCCGACAGCTTGCCGTAAATCGGCACCATCACCGTGCCGGCCAGCAGGTAGGCGGTGGTCACCCAGGTGTAGAGGTTAAAGCCCTTGAGGTCCTCGATAATGCGCGGCATGGCGGTGCCCACCACGTTCTGGCTGAGGGCCGCCAGCAGGAAGACCACCATCAGCCCGGTCAGGGTGATTTTACGTTCGGCCTCGGTGTAGTGCGGCAGGGTATCTGCGGCAGCCGGCGCAGTGGCCGGGGTGGTTTCCTTTCCTTTTTCGGAATCGGTCAGTGCAGTCATGCAGTCTCCTTCTGGGCGGGGCTGGGGTGTGGAGGGGAAAGCGGGCTGGTGGGCAGGTCCAGGCTGGTCAGCACGTCAATGGCGTCCAGCAGGGCGCTCAGGCGGGCCGGGTCCAGCTGGCTGAGCCGCTTGCTGGTGTTGCGTTTGATGGCGTCCATCGCGCCGTCCAGCGCCTGATGTCCGGCGGGCGTCACCTGTAGCAGAATGCGGCGCGAATCGGCCGGGTCCAGTTGCCGCTCGGTATAGCCGAGGGTGCGCAGCTGTTCAAGGTAGCGGCTCAGCATGCTCGCCGGGAAATCCAGCCCTTCGGCAATGGTCTTGGGATGGCGCTGACCACGGCGAATGGCCAGCAGAATGAAATAAAGCCGCAGGTCCAGCCCGAACGGCACCAGCAGCGGAATCACGTCGGCCTTGATGCGGCGGTTGAGGCGCCACAGCCCACTCAGAAAACGCAGAATCTGCTCGTCGTGCAGCTGGTCGGGGGAAGGCGGTGAGGAGGGGGGGGATGTGGTCACAGCAGGTGGTCCTCCAGGCCGCGCCGTTTCTAGCGCGGCCACCAGTTTAGAAATTGGATACGCCCCCAGAGGAGGCGCCGTTGAATTTAACCTACGCCTATTATTGACTTTAGTCAACTATTTTCGCCGGTTAAAAGTTGCCGGGCGGATATTGGCGCTTGCTATGACAGCCGCAAATCGGCAGCTGGGGTATTGGCAGAAGCGATAAAGTGAGCCATATGAAAGTCAGTTCGGACCAACTGGTCGCCTTTTCGGTGGTGGCGGAGCTGGGCAGTGTCAGCCGCGCCGCAGAGCAGCTGAACCTCAGTCAGCCCACCGTGAGCAGTCAGCTGCGGGCCTTGCAGGAACAGCTGGGCGAGGCGCTTTACCGCCGCCGGGCGCACGGGGTGGAACTGACGCCGGCCGGCGAACAGCTGCTGCCCTACGCGCACGCAGTGGACCGCGCCCTGCGGCAGGTGGGCGACCATATCGCCGGAGTGCAGGAGCGGCCCGAACGCATTCTGAAACTGGGGCTGTCGTACTCGCTGGGGCGGCGAGCTTACGGGTTGGTAACGGCCGGGGCCGAGCAGCGCCTGCACCTGCAACTGTTGGCCGGCGATTCCAGCACCCTGGCCGGACTGGTGCTGAGCGGCGATCTGGACGCCGCGCTGGTACTGGGGCCGGTGTCGGTGCCCACCGACAAGCTCGATATTCAGCAGATGGGCGAGGACGATCTGGTCGCAGCGCTGCCGGCCGGGCACCCGCTGGCCGAGCTGCGCTACGCCCCGCTGCACGCTCTGAAAAACGAAACGTTTCTGTGGGCGGTAAGGACCTCGTCGGTGCGGCGGCAGTCGGAGCGGCTGCTGCAAGGTGCCGGCCTGACCCCGCATAGCCTGGAACTCGGCAGCCTGATCGGGGTGCGTGAGGCGCTGCTGGACGGCCACGGCGTGGCCCTGTTGCCACGCGAGTTCGTGCAGCGCGAACGCGACCTGGGCCTGATCGCCACCCTGGGCCTGGAAGCCCCGCTGGTGGGGGTCAACCAGCTGCTGATTGCGCCGCCCCCGGCCATGCAGGGCCCCGAACATCACGCCCTGACCACCTTTCTGCGGGGCAGCACCCAGCTTGCCGGCGAGGAGAGCGGAAGCCTTCGCCTCCCCGGCTGAGCGGCGGCCGCTCTTTTCCTATCCGCTGACCGTTCCCCGCCGCCCATTGTCCAGCACCCGTTGTCCGGCACCGGGCAATCACCAAGCAGGGCCGCCTTCTCCATTCCGGAGCAGCAGCCCTGTCTGAACTTGGTAGTGCTCTGAGGCTCAGTCGCCGGCCGCAGCCGTGGGCACCCGGACCGGGCCAGCCGGCTCGTCTACCGGCACCACGGCGGGGCCACTGCCGGCCAGCTGCCGGCGGGTACCGGCAAAGAAAGCGGCAGTAAAGGCGGCCGTGATTACCAGGCTACCGGCGATAGACAGCGTGCGCGCCAGCCCGAAGCCGATCGGGGCGTTCAGGATATAGGTGAAGGTCACAGCGGTCATGAACATGGCAGGCAGCAGTGCCACCCAGAAGTTCTTGCGCGAGAGGGTCAGGTACACCGCGCCCACCCACAGCGCGATCATGGCGGTGGACTGGTTGGCCCACGAGAAGTAGCGCCACAGGATATTGAAGTCCACCTGCGTCAGCACGGCGGCAATCACGAACATGGGCAGCGCGATCATCAGGCGCTTGCTGATGTGCTGCTGACCGATATTCAGATAATCCGCGATAATCATACGGGCGCTGCGAAAAGCGGTGTCGCCGGAGGTGATTGGCAGCACGATCACGCCGATGATGGCAAGCGTGCCGCCCACCGCGCCCAGGGTGGTGGTCGCCACCTGACTGACCACGGCGGCGGGGCCGCTGGCCTTGAGCAGGGCGTTCAGGCTCTGGCCGTCAAACAGGCTCATGGCGGCGGCGGCCCAGATCATGGCAATTACGGCCTCGGTGATCATCATGCCGTAAAAAATGGCGCGGCCCTGGCTTTCACGCTGGGTGATGCGGGAAATGATGGGTGACTGCGTGGCGTGAAAGCCCGACAGCGCCCCGCAGGAAATGGTCAGAAACAGCAGCGGGAAAATCGGCACGTTGTCGGGGTGCAGGTTCTGCAGGGTCAGCTCGGGGATGGGAGCGCCGCGCAGAATCAGCGACCCGCCGATGCCCACCGCGCTGATCAGCAGCAGTAGCCCGAACGCTGGATACAGCCGCCCGATGATCTGGTCCACCGGCAGCAGGGTGGCCAGGATGTAAAATCACCGCCGTGACCAGCCCCAGCGTGACCCAGGCCGGCGAGATGCCCACGATCAGGCCAGCCGGCGCCGTCACGAACACCGTGCCTACCAGCACCAGCAGCAGCAGCGCCAAAGGCATTGACCACATGCCGGAAGGCTTTGCCCAGGTATTTCTCGGCCAGCGCGGGCAGGTGCGCCCCGCCGTTGCGGATAGAAATCATTCCGGTCAGGTAGTCGTGAACGGCCCCGGCAAAAATCGAGCCGAAGACGATCCACAGAAAAGCCACCGGCCCGTAGAGGGCACCCATGATCGGCCCGAAAATGGGGCCTACACCGGCAATATTCAGCGGCTGAATCAGCGAATTGCGGCCCTCGCCCATCGGCACATAGTCCACACCGTCGGCATGGGTCAGTGCCGGGGTGGGGCGGCCATCGTTGGCCTGAAACATCCGTTCGATCCAGGCACCATAGGTGAAATAGCCCACCACCAGAATCACCAGTGAAACCAAAAATGTGATCATATTTTATCTTCCTTTATGTTGTAGTGACGTGACAATTTAGCATGAGGACACGTTTTGCCTGCTTGAGAATGTTCGAGAATGAGGGACAGCGGCAGAAACATGAGAAGAATCAGGCACCCTGAAGGACAGAACGAAAGCGGATGCAAAAAGGAACAACGGGAATGGCTGCCGGACCGGTCGGTCAGCTTCCAGACGGCAGAAAAGGCCACTGGCCCCTTGCAATCCCTACAAATCGGAGTAGTCTGGTCAGGTATTCGCCAGTTGCCCTTCTAGCCGGCCACAGGAACTTTCCCTATGACCAGACAAACCGCTGCCCAACTGCCTGCCGGCCAGCCTGCCCATGTGGTGGGCATCGACCGCTCACACCCCCTGCGCCGCCGCCTGTTGGAGCTGGGCTGCATTCGTGGCGCGCCCATCCGGGTGCTGCGCGCCGCTCCGGGCGGCGACCCGGTCGAACTGCGGCTGGGCGGCACCGATCTGGCGCTGCGCCGCGCCGACCTGCAAGCTATTGAGGTGAGCTGGTGACCACTTTTATTCCGCCGCGGCCGGGCGACGACTTACCTGCCAACCTGCCAGACGCCTGCCAGGACACGCTGGAGCGCCTGCGCGCCGCGGCCCGCCCCCGGGTGATGGTGACCGGCAACCCCAACGTGGGCAAGACCACCCTGATCAACGCGGTGGCCGGCACCGAGCTGAAAGTGGGCAACTGGGCCGGCGTGACGGTGGAAAAGCGCGAAGCGGCGCTGAACCACCGCGGCCGCCCACTGCTGCTGCTGGACCTGCCGGGCGCGTACTCGCTCAGCCCGCATACCCCCGAGGAACTGATTACCCGCACCGCCCTGCTGGACGAGGCGCCCGAAGCAGTTATCAACGTGCTGGACGCCGGCAACCTGGAGCGTAACCTCTACCTCACCCTCAGCCTGCTGGACTTCGGGCTGCCGGTCAGCGTGGTGCTGAACCTGGTAGATGAGGCCCGCGACAAGGGGATTCAGGTGGACGCAGCGGCGCTGGCGCGGCAGCTGGGCGTGCCAGTCATCGAGACGGTGGCCAGCCACAATCAGGGCGTGGACGAGGTCATCGAAACGGCGCTGTTCGCCTCGCAGCCGGGGCAGCCGGTGCGCTACCCGGCCGCCGTTGAGGACGCGGTGCGGCAGCTGACGGGCGGCATGGAGGCGGTCACGACCCTGCCGGCACACGCCCGGCGTTACCTGGCGCTGGCGCTGCTGGAAGGCGACCCCAGCCTGCGCAGCCGCCTGGTCGCCACCGGGCACGCCGAGCTGACAGCGCAGGCCGACGCCCTGACCGAATCGCTGGAAGCCCAGGGTCTGGACCCCCTGATCGACATCGCCGAGGCCCGCTACGCCCGCGCCCGCGACATCGCGCAGCTGGCTACCCCCACCTACGAGGCGCGGCGCACCCTCAGCGAGCGGCTGGACGCGCTGACCCTGCACCCGCTGCTGGGCCTGCCCGTTTTCTTCGCGCTGCTGCTGCTGGTTTTCCGCCTCACCTTCACCGTAGCGGCGCCCTGGGTGGACCTGATCGGCGGGCCGCTGTTGGAAGTGGTCAGCGTCTGGGCGGCCGGGCTGCTGGCCGGCTTGCCGCTGCTGCGCGACCTGGTGGTGGGCGCCATCCTGCCGGGGGTGGGCACGGTGCTCAGCTTCCTGCCCACCCTGCTGGTGCTGTACCTGGCGATGGCCTTTCTGGAAGACAGCGGTTACATGGCCCGGGTCGCTTTCCTGATGGACCGATTGATGCGCTCGGTGGGGCTGGACGGCCGCGCCTTTATTCCCCTAATCCTGGGCTTCGGGTGCAACGTGCCGGCCGTGTCGGCCACTCGCACGCTGGAACACCGCAGCGACCGCATTCTGGTCAGCATGATTCTGCCGTTTATGAGCTGCTCGGCGCGGCTACCGGTGTACGTGATTTTCGCGGCGGCGCTGTTTCCCAAATCGGGCAGCTGGCTGGTGTGGGGGCTGTACGTGCTGGGCATGCTGGTGGCGCTGGCCTTCGCCTGGGTGCTGCGTCGCACCACCCTGCCGGCTGAGGGCAGCGGCGTGCTGCTGGAACTGCCGCCCTACCGCTTCCCGGCCTGGCGGGTGCTGTGGAAACACGCCTGGCGCCGCACCGCCAGCTTCGCGCGCCGCGCCCGCACCACTGTGCTGGCGACCGTGACCGGCGTCTGGCTGCTGCTGTCGCTGCCGGCCACCGCCGGGGCCAGCTTTGCCAGTGTCAACCCGGCCGAATCGGTCTTCGGAATGGTCAGCCGCTGGCTCTCGCCGCTGTTCGCGCCGCTGGGCTTCGGTGACTGGCAGGCGACCGGCGCCCTGATTCCCGGCTTCATCGCCAAGGAAGTGGTGGTGGGCACCCTGGGCCAGATTTACCTGGGTGAACAGGCCGCCGCCGCCGCGCCGCTGGGCCTGCTGGCCGGTTTGCAGCAGGCGGGCCAGGCCCTGTGGGACACCGTGAACGCCACCCTCGCCGCGCTGCCCGGATTGATTGCGCTGCCTTCGCTGAGCGCCAGCAGCAGCGCCGAAGTGGGTTCCCCACTGGCCGCCGCGCTGGCCCAGGCTTTCACGCCCGCTTCGGGGCTGGCTTATCTAGTGTTTGTGCTGCTGTACACGCCCTGCGTGGTCACGGTGGGTGCCATTGCCCAGGAACATGGCCGCCGCATTGCCTGGATCACGGTGGCGTATCAGCTGGTCACCGCCTGGGTGGCTGCCTTCCTCACCTACCGCACCGCGCTGGCCTTCTGGGGCTGAAAGGAAGAACCGAGATGCCGCTGCTGAAAACCGTTTTACAGGCCGTGGCCGGCGAGCCACTTACTCCGGCCGAGTTGGCCGGGCGGCTGGGCAGCACTCCGCAGGCGCTGGAAGGCATGCTGCTCACGCTGGAGCGCAGTGGCTACGTGCAGGCCGCGCAGCCACAGTCCGGTGACTGCCAGTGCGGCCCCTGCGCCCTGAAAAGCCTCTGCCGCAATGCCGATGACGAAGACGCCGGCACACCTTTGCCGCTGCTGCGGCTGACCCCCCGGGGCGAGCGCTACCTGGCCCGCCCCTGACCTGAAACCGCAGACGTTGAAGCTCGCCAGTCTGAGATAGTTCTCCAGGCCGGCGAGCGCCGCTTTACAGCAGCCGCAGCAGCCGGTCGGCCGCCACCAGCGGGAAATCCCAGGTGCTGGAAAAAGGCGGAGCGTAGGCCAAGTCGCTGTCGAAGAGGTCCTGCACGCTGGCGCCGGTGCCCAGCAGGGCGGCAATCACGTCGATGCGTTTGGCGGCGTGGTGTTCTTCCGCCACGATCTGTGCGCCCAGCAGCCGGCCGGAGCCCTTCTCGCCGGTCAGGCGAATGTGGACCGGCCGGGCGGCGCGATGGTAGCCGGCGGCGTCGGTGGTGCTCAGGTCCACCGAAGCGGCTTTCAACCCGGCTTGCTCGGCCTGCGCCTGGGTCAGCCCGCTCAGGCCGATGCCCAGCTCAAACGTCTTGAAAATACCGGTGCCCACGATGCCGGGAAAGGTGGCGTCGCCGCCGGCCATGTTCACGCCAGCCACCCGGCCCGCCCGGTTGGCGGTCAGCGCCAGCGGAATGTATACCGGCCGGCCGGTCACCCGGTGGAGGGCTTCGGCGCAGTCGCCGGCGGCAGAGATGCCCGGCACGTCCGTTTCCTGGCGGTTGTTCACGGCGATGGCACCACTTGCTCCCAGCGTCACGCCTGCCGCCCGAGCCAGCTCGGTGCGGGGGCGAATGCCGACCGCCACCAGCACGGTATCGGCGCGAATCAGGCCGGCGTCGGTCTGCACGCCGGTCACGCGCCCGTGACCGGTCAGGCCACTCACGCTGACGCCAGTGCGGACATCCACGCCGCCGCGTTCCAGCGCTGCCCGCACCGGCGCGCGCAGTGGTTCGTCCAGAATGGAAGCCACTTCAGGCATCCGCTCTACCAGTACCACACTCAGGCCACGTTGGCGCAGCATCTCGGCCATTTCCAGCCCGATATAGCCGCCGCCCACAATGCACACCCGCTGTGCGTCCCGCAGAGTCTCGTCCAGCGCCTGCGCGTCAGGAATGGACTTGAGCACGTGGACTCCCTGCAGGTCCGTCTGGGCAAAGGGAGGCCGCACCGGCTCGGCGCCAGTCGCCAGCAGCAAGCGGTCATACGGCTCGGCGCGGGTGGCCCCGTCCGGCCCACGGACCGTCACAGTGCCGGCGCGGGCGTCTACCCCTTCGGCCTGACAGCCCAGCCGCACCGAAATCCCGCGCTGCCGCATTTGCCCCGGCGTGCGGATCACCAGCCGGCCGAAGTCGCTGCCCTCTACCTCGCCGCCCAGCGCATAGGGCAGCCCACAGGCCGCGTAGGAGATGAACTCGCCCGCCTCGAACACCACAATGTCGGCGTCGGGGTTTTGTCGCCGCGCCCGGCTGGCGGCACTCATTCCGGCGGCCACGCCGCCCACGATCACGATTCGCATAAGGCTTTCAGCTTAAAGGTTGCCGGTACGCCGCCGGGTTAGACCCAGGCCAACGAACGCACAAGGGGCGGGAGGAAGCGGGATAGCCTCGCCCCTCCCTTCGCCTCCCCCGGCCCGGCAGTCTCAGGGGGCGGCGCGGGTGATCCGGTTCTGCGCGCCGGGCTTGACTGCACCGCTGCTCAGGTAAGCCGACAGCGCGTCCACATCCAGGCCGCCGCCCAGGCGGTCGCGGCCGGCCCGCAGTGCGCTGAAGTTGTCGCCCCCATCGGCCAGGAACGAGTTCACGGTCACGCGGTAATCGGCATTCATGTTCAGCGGCTGGCCGTTCAGGGTGACATCCCGCACGCGCTGCCCGGCCGGCTGCGACAGGTCATAGCTGTAGGCAAAGCCCTGGCTGACCTGCAAGATGCGCTGGCTGCCGGCCGAAGGGTTGTCGAACTGCTGTTCCAAAGTGGCCCTGATCTGTTCGCCGGTCAGGGTCAGCACGGTCAGCAGGTTGCCAAACGGCTGCACGGCGAAAATGTCGCCGTAGGTGACGGTGGTCGAGGACTGAGCCGAAGGCTGGGCCGGCAGGTCGGCGCGGATGCCGCCCGGGTTCATCAGGGCAATGACGGCCCCGCCCCGCTCGGGCGCGCGGGTGGCGGCCAGCTGGGCGTCGGCAATCAGGTCACCCAGGGCACTTTCCCCGGCGGCATTGGTCTGGCGGCTGAACTGCGGCGCGCCGATGGTCGCCACCACCCGGTTCGCTACCGGGGCAGTTTTGGCCTTGGCCTGCGCGGCCAGGTCGGCCAGCTCCGGCGAACTGTATTTCTGCGCGTCTACCAGCAGGTTCTCGGCTTTCACGCCGGTCACGCTGGACACCCCGTTCCTGCGGGTCACAGTCAGGTCCAGGCGCTGCATCAGCTGGCCCTGCGAGGCGCCCTGAATCACCGGACGGCCGCCCACCACGCAGTTGTAGGCCTGGTGGGTGTGGCCGGTCATTACGGCAACCACGCTGGGTTCAAGGCGCTTAACCACGTCCACGATGGGCCCGCTCAGGTCGGTACAGCCCGGCTGATCGTAGGGTGATCCGGCCGCGCCGCCCTGGTGAATCAGCGCAATCACGGCGTCGGCCCCCTGCTGCTTGACCTCGGGCAGCACTTTGTTGATGCTCTCGGCCTCGTCCTGGAATCGCAGCCCCGCGACGCCCGACGGCGTGACCACACTGGGGGCGTCTTTCAGTACGGCGCCCACAAAGGCAATATTCAGGTCGCCCACCTTGACCATCTTGTAGGCGGGGAACACGTGGGCGCCGTCCTTGTCGAACACATTGGCCGCGATGTAGCGGTAGCTTGCACCGGGAAAGTTGTTCTCGAACTGGCAGGCTTTCTCGGCGCGCGCGCCGCCGCAGCCGCCCTTTTGCAGGCGTTGCAGCTCCTTCAGGCCGTAGTCCAGCTCGTGGTTGCCCAGCACGTTCACGCTCATGCCCAGGCGGTTCATCGCCAGCACGCTCGGCTCGTCGGCCAGCAGGCTGCTGCTCAGCGGAGAAGCGCCGGTCAGGTCGCCCACGCCCACCAGCACGGTGTTGGGGTTGGCGGTGCGGATCTCCTGCACCAACCCGCCGATGGCCGAAATCCCGCCGGCCGGGGCCGGCATGGTCTTGCCAGGGTTCTTGGGGTCATTCACCTGCTTGCCCCGGAAAGAGGATGGCTCCAGCTGGCCGTGAAAGTCGTTCAGACCCAGCACCGTCACGGTGGTGGTGCCGTCGGCCGGTTGGGGCTGGGCTGGTTGGTGGCAGGCGGCCAGCAGCAACGGCAAAGAGATGAGCGACATGAGCTTTTTCATAACGGCCACTATAGAGTAGAGGGGTTTCGTTTGCCAGATGTCAGCAATTTCTGCGGAGCCGGGAGGCACCTGGGTTGACAGTCTCCTGCCGGACCCCTACACTCGGCTACATGAAGATTCAGAGCAACCGCTGGTGGTGGCCCTCGCTGAAGCGAGCCGGCCATCTCCGCGTCTGAATCCTGACAGGAAAATTTTTCCTCTCCCTTACAGACCCCGCCCGCTCGCCTCCCCGCAGGCGGGCGTTTTTTTATTCGGTAGACCGGAGAGCCCCGCCGCAGCTGCTTTCCCTTTTTCTCTTCTTCCCCTCTCAGAAAGGCTCCCTCTGCCGATGCTGCTCTCCTTTCAGTCTCCCGCGCCCTATCAGCCCGACGCCCTGCACTACTTTCAGGCGCTGCGCGGCGCACTGCCCGGCAGCTCCGGCCCCGAAAGCGTGCTGCTGGAATCTGCCGACGTGCGCTCCGGCGCCCACCTCAAAAGCCTGATGATGCTCACGCCTGCCCTGCGCCTGACCTGCTGCGGCCACATGGTCAGCGTGCAGGCGCTCACGCCTACCGGTGAGACGGCACTGGCACAGCTGGCCGGCGCCCTGCCGCAGTTCGTGACCGCGCAGGAACCCCGAAGCCTCGAATTGCTGTTTCCCGCGCCTCCGGCCGGCCTCAGCGAAAGCCAGCGGCTGGCTGCACCCAGCAACGTGGAGCCGCTGCGGGCGCTGCAAAAGTTGCCAGTGCGGCCCGGGGCGCCGGAACAACTGGGCCTGCCCGGCGAGTTGTTTCCACTGCTGTTGGGCATCTTTGGCTTCGACCTGCTGGATTCGTTCGAGGAGTTGCCCCCGGTGCCGGCAGGCGTGAACAGCTGCCCCGACTACCGCTTTTACCTGGCAGAAACGGCCCTGGTGCTGGACCATCAGCAGGAGACGGCTCAGCTGCTGGCACTGGCCACACCAGATACCGCCGCCGACCGGCAGCAGCAGCTGGACGCGCTGGCCGCGCAGCTGCAAACCCTGCCTGCGCCGCTGCCCCCGGCCACGCTAGCAGCAGCCACAGCCGCCGCTCCGCCCGCCCAGGTGTTCCCCGACGACCGGACCTTCATGGCGCAGGTCAGCCGGCTCAAGGAGCATATCCAAGCCGGCGACATCTATCAGGTGGTGCCCTCGCGGCGCTTTACCCTGCCCTGCCCCAGCGCCCTGGCCGCCTACGCCGAGCTGAAGGCGATCAACCCCAGCCCTTACCTGTTTTACCTGCACGCCGGCGAGTTCGAGCTGTTCGGCGCCTCGCCGGAATCGGCGCTGAAGTTCACGGCCGCCACGCGCCAGGCCGAGCTGTATCCTATCGCCGGCACCCGGGCGCGGGGCCGGGACGAACGCGGCGACATCTGCCCCGAACGCGACCACCGCCAGGAGCTGGAACTGCGGCTGGACCGCAAGGAGCTTTCCGAGCACCTGATGCTGCTGGACCTGGCCCGCAACGATCTGGCGCGGGTGGCGGTGCCGGGCACCCGGCAGGTGGCGCGGCTGCTGGAAGTGGACCGCTACTCGCAGGTGATGCACCTGGTCAGTCAGGTGGTGGCCGAGCTGAAACCGGGGCTGGACGCTCTGGACGCCTACCGCGCCTGCATGAATATGGGCACCCTGAGCGGCGCGCCCAAGCTGGAAGCCATGCGCCTGATCCGCGAAACCGAGGGCGAGCGGCGTGGCAGTTACGGCGGCGCGGTGGGCTATCTGGCCGGAAACGGCGACATGGACACCTGCATCGTGATTCGCTCGGGCTTCGTGCAGGGCGGGCAGTGCACCGTGCAAGCCGGCGCCGGCGTGGTCCGCGACTCGGACCCGGCCGCCGAAGCCACCGAAACCGAGCAAAAAGCACGTGCAGTGCTGCTGGCTGTTGCCCGGGCGCAGGCGCAAGCAGAGGGCTCAGTTCAGGCACAGGAGCAGAGCGCATGACCCGGCCCCAGCCTTCTGCCTCTGGAACCCCGGGGCCCCAGGTGCTGCTGCTGGACAACCGCGATTCCTTCGTCTACAACCTGCTGGACGAATTCGCCTCGGCCGGGATGACCACCGAGGTCTACCGCAACAACGTTCCGGCCCCGCAGCTGCTGGCCCGGCTGAGCGAACTGCAGGCCCAGCCGGGCGGCGTGCTGCTGGTGCTCTCGCCCGGCCCCGGCCACCCACAGGACGCCGGCGAACTGTCGCCGCTGCTGCGGGCCGCCCTGGGCCGCTTTCCGGTGCTGGGCATCTGCCTGGGCTTTCAGGCGCTGCTGGAAGTTTGCGGCAATCCGGTGGGCCGGGTGGGCGCGGTCCACGGCGAAGCGCAGCCGCTGACCCTGACCGCTGAAGGCACCGGGCACCCGCTGTTCGCCGGGCTGGGCACCGTCAGCGTGGCCCGCTATCACTCGCTGGGCACCCGCGCCGTGCCCCCGGACCTCTGCTCACTGGCCGAGATAGACGGCATCTGTATGGCCGCCGAACACCGCCAGGTCCCAGCACTGGGCTTTCAGTTCCACCCTGAATCCATCCTGACACCCCGGGGCCGCGAACTGCTGCTGCGGGCCGCCGAATACCTTGTCCAGCCCAGTGCTTCTCAGCCAAGCAGCCATCCCCAGGAGGCCTCCCAATGACCCGTTCCCGCACCATTCCCACCCCGCCCGACCTGCTCCGCTCGGTGCTGCTGGGCCAGCGCCTGACCCAGCAGGAGTCGCAGCAGCTCTTTACCGCCATGATCGGCGGCGACTTCAGCGAAGGGCAGATGGCCGGGCTGCTGATCGCCATGAAGACGCGCGGCGAAACGGCCGAAGAACTGGCCGGCGCCGCCCTGGCCTACCGCTGCGCCTGCCTGCCCTTTCCCAGGCAGCCGCGCCCGATTGCCGACTGCGTGGGCACCGGCGGCGACATGGCCGGCACCATCAACATTTCCACCACGGCGGCGCTGGCAGCGTCCAGCCTGGGCGTGCCGGTCGCCAAGCACGGCAACCGCTCGGTCAGCAGCCGCACCGGGTCGGCCGACCTGGCCGAAGCGCTGGGCATTCCCACCCAGCTGAGCAGCGAGGACGCCGCCCGGCAGCTGGCCGAGCACGACTTCTGCTATATCTTCGCTACCCAGTACCACCCGGCGGTGGGCCGCATCATGCCGCTGCGCCGGGCGCTGGCGGTGCCCACCCTGCTGAATTTCCTGGGGCCGCTGCTGAACCCGGCCCGCCCCACCCGGCAGCTGCTGGGCGTGGCCCGCGCCGAGGTGGCCCCGCTGCTGGCGCAGACGCTGGCGCAGCTGGGCCAGACCCGGGCGCTGGTGGTCCACGGCTCGGGCCTGGACGAGATCGCGCTGCACGGCCCCACCCAGGTGTACGAGGTGTTCGAGGACGACCGAATCGAGCACTACACCATCACCCCGGCCGATATGGGCCTGCAGGACCGGCCGCTGTCGGCGCTGGTGGGCGGCGGCCCACAGGACAACGCCCGGATGATCCGCGAGGTGCTGGAAGGCCGCGGCGCCGAGGCGCACCGTGAGGCCATCGCCGCTGCAACCGGCGCCCTGCTGTACCTGATGGGCGACACCCCCAGCATCCGCGACGGGGTCGAGGTGGCGCTGGAACAGCTGCGCTCGGGCCAGGTAGCGGAACACGTCGAGCGGCTGAAGCACCCGGCCCACGCCGCCTCCGCGCAGGCACAGGTGGACGCATGAGCGAGGTTCTGCGCCGAATCGTCGCCCAGCGCCGCGTGCGGGTGGAGGAACTGCGGGCACGCTACGGCGACCTGCGTGCCGCCGACCTGCCGCCCAGCCGCCGCAGCCTGAAAGCCGCGCTGGCGCCGGGCGACGCTTTTATCCTGGAGTGCAAAAGCGCCAGCCCCAGCCTGGGAGCCATTCGCTCCGACTACCGCCCGCAGGAGCTGGCCCACATCTACTCGCGCTACGGGGCCGCCATCTCGGTGCTGACCGAGCCGGACTTCTTCGGCGGCGACTACGCGCACCTGCAGACGGTGGCGCTCTCCACCCACCTGCCGGTGCTGTGCAAGGACTTTGTGGTGGACGAGGTGCAGGTGCTGGCCGCCCGCCACTATGGCGCCGACGCCATCTTGCTGATGCTGTCGGTGCTGGACGATGAGGAATACCGCCGGCTGGCAGCGCTGGCCCGCTCGCTGGGGCTGGACATTCTGACCGAGGTCAGCTCCCCGGAAGAGATGCGGCGGGCCGCCGCGCTGGGCGCCGAGATCATCGGCATCAACCACCGCGACCTGCGCGACCTGAGCATTGACCTGAACCGCTCGGCGGAGCTGGCGCCGCTGGCTCCGGCCGGCGCCGTGCTGGTGGCCGAATCGGGCCTGCGAGACAACGCTGCGGTGCGCCGCACGGCGCCGCGCGTGAAGGCTTTTCTGGTGGGCAGCAGCCTGTGCAGCCAGCCGGACGTGGACCGCGCCGCCCGGCAGCTGATTTACGGCGAACACAAGGTCTGCGGCCTGACCACGCCGGGAGCTGCTCAGGCCGCAGCGGCAGCCGGGGCGCTGTACGGCGGCCTGATTTTCGCGCCCGGCTCACCGCGTGAGGTAAGCGTGGCGCAGGCTCAAGCACTCACGGCCGCCGCACCGCAGCTGGACTGGGTGGCGGTGTTCACCGGCCACGACCCCGCCGAAGCGGCTGCGCTGGCCCGCGCTCTGCCGCTATACGCCCTTCAGCTGCACGGCCGTCAGGACGACACCTTCATCCAGGCGCTACGCGAGCAGCTGCCGGCCGGGGTGCAGGTCTGGTACGCGCTGGATGTCCCGGCCGGCCAGCCGCTGCCCGGCGCGGCGGTGGACCGCTTCGTGCTGGACCGGGGCGCCGGCGGCACCGGGCAGCCGTTCGACTGGGCGCAGATTCCGCCGGAACTGCGAAGAAGCTCGCTGCTGGCCGGCGGTCTGTCCCCGGCCAATGCCCAGGCGGCCCTCCAGACCGGCGTGCTGGGCCTGGATTTCAACTCCGGCCTGGAGCGCGAAAAGGGGGTCAAGGACGCAGCGCTGATTGCCCAGGCTTTTGCCCAGCTGCGGCAATACGGCGGCCAGACACGCCCGGACACCGCACCGCCGGAGGTCCAGCTGTCCATTCACTGACGCGGCGCAGCCCAAACTCTCTTTCCGCCTTTCTCCCCTTTCTAGATAAGGAGCTCACCCATGACCACCCAGACTTCCCCGGCCACCCCACGCCCCGGCGGCACGCCGCAGCTGCCCGCCTACTTCGGCGAGTTCGGCGGGCAATACGTGCCCGAAATCCTGCTGCCGGCGCTCGATCAGCTGGAAGCCGAGTTCATCGCCGCGCAGAGCGACCCCGAATTTCAGGCCGAGTTCCGCAGCCTGCTGAAAGACTATCTGGGCCGCCCCACGCCCCTGACCGAGTGCCGTCATCTGCCGCTGAAAGGTGGGGCCCGCATTTTTCTCAAGCGCGAAGACTTGGTTCACGGCGGCGCCCACAAGACCAATCAGGTGCTGGGGCAGGCTCTGCTGGCGCGGCGAATGGGCAAGCAGCGGGTGATTGCCGAAACCGGCGCCGGGCAGCACGGCACCGCCACCGCGCTGGCCTGCGCTCTGATGGGCCTGGACTGCACCATCTACATGGGCGCCAAGGACGTGGCCCGGCAGCAGCCCAACGTGTTCCGCATGGAACTGATGGGCGCCAAGGTGGTGCCGGTGGACTCCGGCAGCGGCACCCTCAAGGACGCCGTGAACGAGGCGCTGCGCGACTGGACCGCCTCCTACGACACCACCCACTACCTGCTGGGCACCGCCGCCGGGCCGCACCCCTTTCCCACCATCGTGCGCAAATTCCACCGGATGATTTCAGAGGAAGCCAAGGCGCAGATGATCGAGCGGACCGGGCGGCTGCCGGACGAGGTGATTGCGTGCGTGGGCGGCGGCAGCAATGCCATCGGTATGTTCGCGGACTTTCTGGACGAGCCGGGCGTGCGGCTGACCGGTGTGGAGCCGGCCGGCGAGGGCCTGGACAGCGGGCGGCACGGCGCGCCCATCTACGCCGGCAAAATCGGGATTCTGCACGGCTCGCGCACCTTTGTGATGCGCACCGCCGAGGGGCAGGTGGAAGAATCACACTCGGTGTCGGCGGGGCTGGATTATCCCGGCGTGGGGCCGCAGCACGCCTATTTACAGCAGACCGGCCGCGCCCAGTACGTGGGGATTACCGACGCGGAAGCGGTGGAAGCGTTCCGGCTGCTCAGCCAGTACGAGGGCATCATCCCCGCGCTGGAATCGGCGCACGCGCTGGCCTACGCGCTGAAAGTGGCCCAGGACGCCCCCGAAGGCACCACGCTGCTGGTCAATCTCTCGGGGCGCGGTGACAAGGACATTGACCATGTGCGGTCGCTGCTGGCCGCCGGGGAGGAGCAGGCATGACCCGCTACGAGATGATGTTTGCGGCGCTGCGGGGACGCGGCGAGCGGGGCGCCTTCGTGCCCTTCGTGACGCTGGGTGATCCGGACGTGGAGACCAGCGAAAAGGTGATCCGCGCCCTGCTGGACGCTGGTGCTGACGCGCTGGAACTGGGCCTGCCTTTCTCAGACCCGGTGGCCGACGGCCCCACCATTCAGGCGGCCAATATCCGGGCGCTGGCGGCCGGCGCCGGGCTGAGCACCGGGCTGAACATCATCCGTCGGGTCCGCGCCGATTATCCGGACGCGCCTATCGGCCTGCTGGTGTATGCCAACCTGGTGGAATCGTTCGGGCTGGAGGAATTTTACGGCGGGGTGGCGGCCGCCGGCGGTGACTCGGTGCTGGTGGCCGACGTACCGCTGCGCGAGGGCCAGCGCTTTCAGGATGCCGCCGCCCGGCACGGCATCGCGCCCATTTTCATCGCGCCGCCTGACGCCAGCGAGGAGCGCCTGCGTGGGGTGGCGCAGAGGTCGCAGGGTTACGTGTACCTGCTGGCCCGCTCGGGCGTGACCGGCACCGAGGGCGGCACCGCCCGGCCGGCCGAGGCCGTGATCCGGGCGCTGCGGAACGCGGGCGGCCCCCCGGCGCTGCTGGGCTTCGGCATCTCGTGGCCCGAACACGTGCGGGCCGCGCTGGACGCCGGCGCTGGCGGCGCCATCAGCGGCTCGGCAGTGGTACAGATCATCGAAGATCATCTGGACGATGAAGCCGCCATGCTGGACGGGCTGCAAGCTTACGTGCGGCAGATGAAGGCCGCGACCCGGCCGGGCGAACAGTAAAAAGGCAAGCGGCGGGAGTGCCTCTGACTCCTGCCGCTTGCCTTGACTGGACCCGGTGCTTATTTCTTCTTGGCGTGTCCGCCCTTGGGCGCTGCCGCCCCGGGTTTGCCGGGCAGCTCGGCCACGTCGGGCAGTTCGTCGCGGTCGTAAAGGCCCTGAGCGCGGCCCACGATCAGCGGGTCAGACACGCCGACATTGGCCGGGTCGCGGTTGTCGTACGGCATGCTGGACAGCACGTGCCGCATGGCATTCAGGCGGGCACGCTTCTTGTCGTCACTCTTGACCACGTACCAGGGCGCGTCGGCGGTGTCGGTATGAAAGAACATCGCTTCCTTGGCGCGGGTGTAGTCGTCCCATTTGTCCAGGCTGGCCATGTCGATCGGGGACAGTTTCCACTGCTTGAGGGGATGAATCTGGCGTTCCTTGAAGCGGCGGCGCTGCTCGGCGCGGCTGACGCTGAACCAGAACTTGATCAGCCGGGTGCCGCTGCGGACCAGTTGCCGCTCGAATTCGGGTGCTTGCCGCAGGAACTCGTGGTACTCGTCATCGGTGCAAAAGCCCATCACCCGCTCCACGCCGGCGCGGTTGTACCACGACCGGTCGAACAGCACGATTTCGCCGGCGGTAGGCAGGTGCTGGATGTAGCGCTGGAAATACCACTGCCCCGCTTCGGTGGGGGTGGGTTTTTCCAAGGCCACCACCCGGCTGCCGCGCGGGTTGAGGTGCTCGGTAAAGCGCTTGATGGTGCCGCCTTTGCCGGCGGCGTCACGGCCCTCGAAGATGATCACCACCTTCTGGCCGGTGTCTTTGACCCAGGCCTGCAGTTTGAGCAGTTCGATTTGCAGGCGGTATTTTTCCTGCTCGTAGGTCCGGCGGCTCATGTGGTAGCGGTAAGGGTAGCCGCCCTCGCGCCAGTCGGGGTTGAGTTGTTCGTTCAGCTCGGCGCCGTCCTCGCTGGCCGGGTCTTCCGCCTGCCCGCGCTTGAGGGCCCTGAGCAGCGCCCGCTGTTCGTCGGGTGAGAGGGCGTCCAGCAGCGTGCGCGCCACCCCGCCGATGTCCTCGATGGGAGTGTTCAGCAGAATGTCCTGGGTGGCCACTGCCCGGCCCGACCCTTTGGCCTCGCCACGCTCCTGCACGTATTTTTCCTCGACCTGCTGCTCATCCAACCCATAGGAGCGGGGGTTGACGCGGGTCGCCGGCAGCACCTCGGTGTCGGGCACTTCCATCGGCACCACTGGCTCGGCGGCCTGTGGGGGCGCGGCGGTAGAGGCACTGGCTTTCGCTCTGGACTTAGACATGCCCAATTTTACCGGCTGTCAAGCAGGAAGAATGTCACAGTTCAGGAATCTTCGGCTCCGGTGTTCGGCTCCGCTGCCGGGTACGCTTTCTGCTCTTCCAGCACCCCGCGGGCCAGGTCCAGGGCCTCAGCGTAAGCTTTGGGACTGACATAGCCGGCATCCTGAGCGGAAAGGATGTTCCCGAAGTCGCGCAGCGCCGCCTGCCGCAGGTGCGACGGCGGCACATAATCGGTGTTGGCCAGTTTGCAGGTGCGCCATAGTGCCTGCCGGAAGCCGGCGTCGGTGCGGATGGTCATGACCCAGCCCTTGGAAAAGAGCCAGCCGCCCTGCTTGTCGGCCAGATTCTGCAGGGCCTGCAGTACTTCCGGCGCCACATGTGTCTCGGTGCGCCGCCGCAGGATGGTGCCGCGCTGCGGGTCGATGTCCGACCATTTCAGGCCCAGCACCTCGCCGGTCTGGAAAGCCTGCCAGGTGATCAGGTACAGGGCCGCTTTCATTTCCGGGTCATCCGCCTGAGCGATCAAGCGCTCGATGGCTTCCCGTGACGGCAGGTAATTCAGCTTGCGCTGCGCGGGCGGCCGCTTGAAGCCGTAAAGCGGATCGCGTCCGATCAGGCCTTCGTCGTACAGGGCGCGGTACATGGCGCCCAGCAGGGTCAGGCGGGTCCGCACAGTGTTGGGCTTGGCGGTGTCGGGGCCGCTGCGGGTTTCACCCAGTGGTGCGCCCAGCCAGGCCTGGAAGTCCTCGGGCGGGTCCAGCAGGTTGATTCCGTCGCGCTCTGCCGCCTCGAAAATCCACTTCAGAGTGGAGCGAACGGTGTGCTGCGGCGCCCGGAACGCGTCTGGCAGCATCGCCACCACCCGGTCCAGGTCCGCTCCGCGCACAGCCTGGGCCAGCTTGAGCCGGCGCTCGTCCTGCGGGACATCGCCTGGGGCCGGGATCTGACCACCTTTTGTCATACGCGCAGTATGTGGGAAAGAGGGGGCAGATGCAACCGTTCAGGCCTGGGGAGCTGGCCGAATCAGCCGGACACAGAAAGAGGCTCCGGCAGCACAAAAGAGCCCCGTTGCCGCGGCCTGTCCAGTATCATCGGAACCGAACTGATGACGCAGTCCCAGATTCCCGACCCGAGTCCGCTGGCCCCCGGAGACCGGGCCGGCGACTTCCGTATCCTGTCGCTGACCGGACAGGCCGGCATGCATGGCTATACGGTGCAGCACTATCAGGTCGAACCGCTCGCGCCAGTGCAGGAAGCAGACAGCCCGGCCCTGCTGCTGCGCCGAATCCTGCCCCCGCCACCGGAAGCACGCACCGAAGCCGAGTGGCTGGCGGCTGTGCAGGCACGCCCGGCGGCCGAGCGGCAGGCCTTCAGCCCGGCCCTGACCGCCTGGAGCGACGCGCAGGCCAGCTTCCTGGTCTACCGGGAACGCCCGGGACAGAGCCTGGCACAGTACCTGGAGCACCACCCGCCGCTGCCTCCGCAGGACGGCGAACTGCTGGCACGTGGGCTGCTGGGAGCGGCCGCGCAGCTGCACACGGCCGGTCTGCACCTGCCGGGGCTGACACCAGCACAGGTCTGGCTGGATCAGGGGGGCGGCGTGGGGGTGCAGGACCTCTGGGCCGCGCTGGGCGAAGGCTCGGTCGGCAGCGACCTGCAGCGCATCGGCGCCCTGCTGCGCGGAGCGGTGCAGTTGCTGCCGGCCGGTTCCCCTCTGGCCCGGCTGCTGGACGCCCTGAGCGCCCCGGCCGGCGCGGGCCTGCCGATCTCCGCCCCGGCGGCCCTGCGGCTGCTGGACCGGCCCGCGGTGCCGCCGGCTGTCCCGCAAGCCGGGGCACCAGCTCCAGCAACCGCTCCGGTCAGCGAGCACGAGTTTGCCGCGCCCGCACCAACGAACGCGGTGCCCGCCCCGGCCCCGCGTCCGTTGTGGCCCTGGCTGCTGCCAGTGGCACTGGCTTTGCTGGGAGGCATTGTTTATCTTGGCTTGCCGCAGCTGCGTGAGGCCCTCCAGACAAAAACGCAAAGTGTGCAGACCGCGCAGACTGAAAAGACCACGGTGGCCAGCGCCAGCAGCACGGCCGAGGCACCCGGCGCTATGACCGGCAGCGCGCCCAACCCCGGCGACGCCGCGCAGCTGATGACCCTGCCTGCCTCGCTGAACCTGCGCCCAGCCGCCGACACTGCCGGCACGCCGTTAGCCGCCATTCCAGGCCGCAGCGTGGTCAAGGTACTGTCGCAAAAAGGAGACTGGTACAAGGTGTGTTACGGCCAGCAGACCGGCTGGCTCAAGGCCGAATACACCCTACCGGTGCTGGATTCGGCCAAGGTCGGGGCGCTGATGCAGGCGGCGGCCAAAGGTGGGCGGGTAACCCTCGCCAGGGGCGTCTATCTGCTCACCGCACCGCTGGAACCGCGCTGGGACACCGAACTGATCGGCCAGGGCCAGCAGCAGACTTACCTGCTGGGCAGCGGCGGCGGCAGCGCCGTGTTGTCGCGCGACGTGCACCTGTCCCTGCAGAACCTGACGGTGGCCTGGGCCGGCCGGGAGGCAGGAGCAGCTGTGCGGGTCGAACGCGGCCAATTCACCGGGCAGAACATCTGGCTGACCGGCGCCGTTCCCTCAGGCACCCAGCAGATGCAGGGCAGCGGTCTGTGGCTGCGGTCCGGCGCCCAGGCCACTGTCAGCGACAGCCTCTTTTCGCGCAACACCATCGGCATCAGTGTGGAAGACAGCACCCTGACGCTCAGCGGCTCCAGGCTGGAACACAACAGCATCACCGGCGTGCGGTTCAGCGGCCAGACCGGCGGTGACCTACACGACAACCTGCTGGACAGCAACGCCGAAAGCGGCGCTGTCATCACCGGCAGCGCCAAACCGGCCCTGCGGGGCAACCGCTTTCAGGGCCGACAGCAGCGCGGGGTAGAAATCAGCGGCGCGGCGGCCCCCACCCTGGAAGACAACCGGATCAGCGGCGGCCAGAACACCGTCAGCGTGGGCGGTCAGGCCCAGCCGCAGCTGCGCGGCAACCAGCTGAGTGATGCCTCGCAGGAGAGCCTGCTGTATCTGGCCCAGGCCAGCGGCAGCGCCGAAGGCAACACCATCAGCGGCAGCCGGACCGGCATCCGGCTAGGCGAAGCAGCAGCCCCAACACTGCGCAGCAATCAGCTGCTGAACATTCACGGGAGCGC
Source organism: Deinococcus sp. Marseille-Q6407 (assembly GCF_946848805.1). NCBI lineage: Bacteria > Thermotogati > Deinococcota > Deinococci > Deinococcales > Deinococcaceae > Deinococcus > Deinococcus sp. Marseille-Q6407. Next base: position 106,091 of record NZ_CAMPFU010000004.1, on the reverse strand, counting down.
GCTGGACTACAGCGGCACCGCCGGCGGAGAAGCCAGCGAAAACGTGATTGAAGGCGCCGAGGGCAACGGCATTGTCATTGCCGGGCAGGCCGCACCGGTACTGGAGGGCAACCGGATCAGCGGCGGCCGGCAAAGTGGTGTGGTCTTGCAGGACAAAAGCCGCGCACAGCTGAGGCGCAACACGGTGCAGCAGCAGGCCCAGAACGGCATCGTGGTGCGCGGTGAAGCGGCGCCGGTGCTGGAGCAAAATGCCCTGCTGGGCAACGGCGGCTACGGCCTGGTCTTCAAGGAAGCGGCCGGCGGCACCGGCGAGCGCAATCTCTGCCAGAACAACCGGGCCGGCCGGGCCACCGTGCAGCTGAATCCGGCGGCTTTCGGTCCCCTGTTCGGCCGCGACGGCTGCCTGGACGGCATTACCTGGCCGCCGCCTGTGCCGCCCGAAGCTCCAGCCGCTTCCGCTGCAGCGGCCACTCAGGCCCCAGCCCAGAAAGCGGCGCCAGCCAAGAATGCGCCCAGCACAGCAGAACAGAACAAGTCCCCATCACCGGGGCAATCACAGGCACAGCCATCCATGACCCCGGGACCTGCGGCGGCCCCTGCAAGTGACCCGGTTCCTGCCACGCCGCTAGAGCCCCTGCCGGCCGAGACAGGATCGGAGATCAGCGTCTCTCCCTGAAAAAAGAAAGCGGGCGGGCCCTGGCTCAGCGTTCAGGGAATGTTCCGCGGCCCACCATGGCGAAAGAAAAGAATTGAGTGAGAAAGCTTAGGCGAATATAACCACATTATGTTGGTCTTAAATCACTCTTTTCAGGCTTCGGGGGGAGCCGCAGGCATCCGTGGGACCCTGGCCGAGTTGCCCCTGAACAGTCTGCTGGAGTTGATTCATGCTGCCCAGCAGACCGGGCTGCTGGAAGTCGAGGCTTTTCTAGGCCGCAGCAGCCTGACTTTGCGGTTGGCTTTTTTCGGCGGCGAAATCGTGGACTGCGCTGTACTGGACTGGCCGGGTCTGGACGCACTGTTCAGCTTTCCGCAGGACCTGAGTGCCGGGCACGCCGAATTCTGGGCCATTGATCCGGCGCAGGTGCAGGCCCAGCCACCTCTGGCGCCGTTCGAGTTCATCCTGAGTGAGTGGGCGCGCGTCACCGACGAATGGCCCCGTTACAACGAGTGGATTGGCAGCCCCAGCACCCGCTTTATCGGCGCGATGGCCCCGTTCAGCCGGCCCGGTGGATGCAGCGTGCGGGCCGCGGCACACGCGGGCGCCCGGCCGCTGCACGAGGTGGCCTCGCAGGTCGCTGAACTGGCCCAGGCCGGACTGCTCCGCCCAAAGAACGAGCCACCCCATCAGGAGTGGCAGTTCCTGCCGTTGCCGGCGCCACACACCTTTATTGCCGCTCAGGCAGGCAGCCCCCTGGAAGACCTGAACGGTCAGCTCAGCCTGTTTGATGTGCAGCAGGCCAGGTCTATTCCTATCGGCCTGGTCCGCGCCGAGCTGATGCGGGCCATTCAGCGCGGCTACCGCTTCCCCGGCTGCGGCTGGGTGATGCGCGACCTGATCTGGGAACAGGACTGGGAAGAAGCTGATCTGATGGTGCTCTAAAGCCCTGCCTATGTGGAAAGCAGCAGGTCATTACCCAGCGAGGAGGCGCAAGAGCAAACAGGCTTGCCGTAGCCAGTCATTCCATAGAACAAACAGACAAGGCGGCGGGTCACCCCACCGCCTGTCTCTTTTGTAGCTATCGCTCTACTGCTCTACTGTTCAGCTCTTGCTGATGTTCTTCCACAGCACGCCCATGGTGAACGAGCGCATCGGGTTGTAAGTGGTTTCGTCAACACCCTTCACGTTGTCGCGAATGGCGCGGATCTGCGGGTTGGTGGGCATCATGATGAAGTAGCCCTGGTCCATCGACCGCTGAGCGATCTGGCGGTACAGGTCCTTCCGCTTGGCCTCGTCGGTCGTGGAGCGGGCCTGATCAATCATCTTGTCCAGCTCGGGATCATTGATGCCGGTACGGACATTGTAGTAACCCTTGGAATCGTAGAAAGTGTGGACAAAGTTGTCCGGGTCGGCATAATCAGGCGCCCAGGTCGCCACGGTCAGGGCTTCCTTGCCGGCGCGGGCGTCGGCCAGAATGTCGCTCCACTGCTTCTGGTTCAGGTTGATCTTGAACTTGGGGTTTAGAGATTCGACGTTCTGCTTGATCATTTCCATCATGGTCTGGTGTTCCAGGTTGCCCTGGCGGGTCGACGCGTTGATGGTAAAGCCGTTTTCCCAGACCTTGCCGCCCCAGGCTTTCTTGAAATACTCCTCGGCGACCTTGAGGTCGAACTGCGGCGCGGGCAGGCTGGGGTCGTAGCCCAGGAAGGTGTCGGGCAGCATGAAGTTACGCGGCTGGCCTTTGCCGCTCTGCACCTGATCGATGTAAGCTTTCTGGTCAAACGCGGCGATAAAGCCCTTACGGACATCCGGGTCCTTGAAGAAATCGGCCGGAATGCCCTGGCCGTCCAGCTTGCCGCTGCCCAGGTTGACCGGGTCCTTGACCTTCTGGTTCATGGAAATACCGAACACATAGGTGTTGGGCAGGTTGTCGATGATCTTGATGCCCGGCTTGCCGGTCAGCTGCTGCTCGATAAAGGGGCGGCCGCCGGCCACTTCCACCACGTCGGCGTCGCCGTTCAAGAAGGCCTGGTTGCGCGAGGCTTCCTCGGGAACGATCTGCAGCACCACGGTCTTGAGGGCCGGGGCCTTGCCCCAGTACCCGTCAAAGCGCTCCACGATAATGTTGTTGGCGTCGCGGCTCTGGAACTTGAAGGGGCCGGTGCCGCTGGGGTCCTTGGAGAGCGGGCTGCCTTCGAGGTCCTTGCCCACGGCGTCTTTCCAGGTCTTTTCTGTGCCGTCCCACTCGCCAATCTCCTTGGCGTGCTTGGAATCCACGATGCCCTGGCCCAGGTAAGCCAGCTTGGGCACGAAAGAGGGGTCCACCTTGGGCAGGTTGAACACCAGCACGTTGCCGTCACACTGCACGGCAGCCTGAATGGCCTTCCAGGTCACCAGACCGTCCTTGTCGTCGTTGGCGTTGGCGGGGGTGCCCAGCAGCGATTCCGAGAGGAACCAGTTGCCGCTGGAGCTGGTGTTGGTCACCAGATTGCGCTGGAAAGTGTACTTGGCGTCCTCACAGGTCATGGGGTTGCCGGTATGGAACTTCACGCCGTCGCGCATGGTAAAGCGGTACTGCTTGCCGCCGTTGCCCTCTTCCCACTTGGTCGCCAGGCCCGGCACCATCTTGTTCAGGCTGGCGCCGTCGTAATCCACCAGGGTTTCGTACATGTTTTCCACGACCTGGCCGGAGCTGGTGTCATAGGTGGTGCCGGGGTCCAGGGTGGGAATATCGGCCGACTGCTGGATGATCAGGGTGTCGGCGGTGTTTGCCACCGCAGTGGCCGCGCCGGACGCGCCGGTGCTGGCAGCGCTGGCCGTCTCAGTGCCACTACTGGACGTTTCGGTGCCGGACGCCGGCGCCGTGGTGGTCGTGGAGGTGGTGGTTTCGGTCTTATTGTTACAGGCGGCCAGCATCAGGGTGCCGATCAGCAGCAGCAGCAGGTTCTTTTTCATGGGGGGTTCTCCTCTAGCTCAGGGCCGGCAACGCCATGAACAAGCGACAACCTGCGCGGGGTCAGGTCTGTACATTTGTTTAACGGTCGTGCAAGAAGCCTTGAGTCTTTATACAGTTCTGCTTTATCCGTTGCAAGCACAAGTCCGTCTGCCTTTCAGATGACAGGTCTTCTAGACTGGAGTCATGGCCCCTGCCCCCTCTCTCAAAAACACCGACCAGCCGAACTTTGCCATGCCGCCGGAGCCAGTTTCAGGACTCTGTGCCGCGCTGGCCGGCACCGGCTGTGAGCTGTACCTGGTGGGGGGAGCACTGCGAGACCGTCTGCTGGGGCGCCCGGCCCACGACCTGGACCTGCTGGTGCGGCATCCCGACCTGAGCAGCCCAGCGCTGGAAACCCTGCTGCGTGAGCGGCTGGCGCCGGCGCCGGTGCTGGGGGTGGGCGAATCGTTCCGGGTGCTGAAAGTGAAGTGGGCCGGCGAGTGGCTGGACTTGGCCCTGCCCAGCCGCCGGGAGTCCGGCACGGCGCGCTGGACCAGCGACCCACGCCTTCCGCTGGCAGACGACCTGGCCCGGCGTGACTTTACTGTGAATGCGCTGGCGCTGAGGCTGTGCCCCCAGGGCGAGGGAGAAGACGGCGCAGCCAGGTTATACGATCCTTTCGGCGGGCAAGCGGACCTGGCAGCCGGGCTGCTGCGGGCCACCCTCTCGGCGGCTGACCGGCTGGCCGAAGACCCGCTGCGGCTGCTGCGGGCCGCCCGCTTCGCCGCGCAGGGCCTGACGCCGGACACCGAACTCACCGCTGCGGCGCGGGCCGCCGCACCCCGGCTGGCCGAGGTGGCTCCCGAGCGGCTGTGGCAGGAATGGCTCAAGCTGTTCGCGGCGCCCCACAGCGCACGCGGCCTACGCTGGTTGGCCGACACGGGCGCCCTGGCGCAACTGGTGCCAGCCTGGTCGGAAGTGGACGGCCTGGAACAGCACAACCCCCACCACAGCGAAACCGTCTCGGAGCACCTGCTGAGTGTGGTGGAGAAGCTGGACCGGATGAGCGCCGCACCGCTGGCCCGGCAGGCCGGATTTTTTCACGATATCGGCAAAGGGCGTACCCGGCGGCTGGACAGGGGCCCGCGGGGAATCCTGGGGCATTTTTACGGCCACGAGAAGGTGGGCGCCGAGCTGACCCGCCAGAGCCTGCGCCGGCTGCGGGCCGATCAGCGCCACATCCGCGATCTGGGACGGCTGGTTGAGCTACACATGCGCCCTGGCCAGGCTGCCTCGCCGGCCGCTGCCCGGCGCCTGGCCGCTGCAGCCGGCGACCTGCTGGAGCCGCTGCTGGAACTGTACGCTGCCGACCGACTCTCGCACGTGGGCGAGGACCCAGCGCAGGTTCGGGAGCGGCAGGCGCTGATCCGGGCGTCTGCCGCTGCGCTGCCGCCGGCTTTCTCGCAGCATGCTCTGGCACTGAGCGGCCACGAACTGCTGGCGCTGGGCCTCAGCCCCCGTGGGGTGGGCGCCGCCAAACGGTGGCTGACCGAGCAAGTGCTGGAAGGCCGGGCCAGCAACGAACGCGGCTCCCTACTGCAGCTGCTTCAGCAGGAATATCTGCCAGAGCACAAGGAATTCTGAAGGGTCAGCCGCCCGCTCCGGGTGCGACACTGGGGCCATGCTTCACAATTCACGGACGGGCACCCCGGCCCGGCTCAGCGCCGCCGAGGCCATTGCTCACCTGAACCCCGGCTGGCGGGTCGCCATTTCTGGAAACGCCTCTTCGCCCACCCCGCTGCTGCGGGAACTGGCCCGCCAGGGCGAACGCCTGCGCGGCACCGAACTCTATTCGGTCCTGCTGATGGGCGAGAACCCTCTGCCCAACGAGAACAGCCCCTTTCTGCGCCGGGCGCTGTTCATGGGGCCGGCCGACCGCCGTGCTTACGGCAAGGGGCAGCTGGATTACATCCCGGTTTTCCTCAAAGACATTCCAGGCCTGTTCACTTCCGGCAGAATCCGCCTGGACGCCGCCATTGTGCAGGTCGCGCCGCCCGACGAACACGGCTTTGTCAGCCTGGGCACCGAGTCGGTGGGAATGCAGGCGGCGGCCCGCTCGGCACCTTTCGTAATTGCACTGGTCAACCCGCAGATGCCGCGCATGTACGGTGACTGCCACCTGCATCTGAGCGAGGTGGACGTGATCGTGGAGGACGATTTTGCCCTGCCCAGCACCGAAGCGTCCGTCCTGACCCCCGAGGAGCGACTGATCGGGCAGCATATCGCCGACCTGGTCGAAGACGGCGACACCGTCCAGATCGGCATCGGGGCCATTCCCGACGCTGCTCTCAGCGCCATGCACAGCAAGAAGGACCTGGGCATGCACACCGAACTGATCAGCACCTCGGTGATGGACGCGGTGCAGGCCGGCGTGATTACCGGCCGCCGCAAGACGGTGCACCCGGGGCAGATCATCGGCACCCTGATGCTGGGCACGCCGGAACTGTACCATTTCGCCGACCGCAACCCCATGTTTCAGATGTACCCCAGCAACTACACCAACGACGTGAACCTGATTGCCCGCAACCGGCGGATGACGTCGGTCAATTCGGCCATCGAGATTGACCTGACCGGGCAAGTCTGCGCCGACTCGGTTGGCACCCGAATGGTGTCGGGTTTTGGCGGGCAGCTGGATTTCGTGCGCGGCGCCAATGCCAGTGAGGGTGGCCGCTCCATCATGGCGGTGACCAGCACCGCGCTGGTGCGGGGGCAGGTCACTTCACGGATTGTCCCCCTGCTGCAACCCGGCGCGGGCGTGGTGACCACCCGCGGCGACGTGCGCTATATCGTGACCGAATATGGCGTGGCTGACCTGTACGGCCTCAGCCTGAGCGAGCGGGCGCAGGCATTGACCGCCATCGCCCACCCCGATTTCCGCGAGGAACTGGAAGCCGCGGCGGCGGCGCGCGGCCTGCGCCCGCTAAGTGTGGCGCCCGGCCTGCCCACTGCACCGGCAAATCAGTAAAGGCACTTGGCACAGCAAAGGCGGGCCGGAAAAAGAAGCTTGGACTTCTTGCCCCGGTCCACCCCCGAAAAACCGTCAGCGGGTGCGAGTCACTTTGTTCAGCAGCGGCGGCCGGTCGGGGTCGTTGCCCCGCTCCAGCGACACATGCGCCGCAAATAGATAAAAACCCAGTGCCGTCAGCAGAGGATCGGTAAAAGGATGGCCGCTGCCCGGGACCTGCAGGTCGCTGCCGGCGGCCGAGCCCAGAGTCCGCAGGTCGGCGCCATCCCCCCGCAGGGCCTGATATGCCTCGGCGGTGGTGGTGGCGGCAGCATCCTGTGAGGTCAGCCCCAGCAGCGGCACGCCTTCGGCAATCAGGCGCTTGGGGCCGTGGCTGAATTCGGCTGCCGAGTAGGCTTCGGCGTGCAGGCCACTGGTTTCCTTCAGTTTGAGGGCGGCTTCTTCTCCCACTCCGAAGTGCAACCCACGCGAGAGGACAATCAGGTTCTCAGCAAAGCGGTAGCGTTCTGCCAGCTCCCGGGCCTGAGCTTCCAGCCCCAGTGTCTGCTCGCAGAGGTCCGGCAAGCAGTCCAGCGCAGCGTGCAGCTTCTGGTCGTCCATCAGCTCAGCCAGTAGCGGCATCAGGGCATGCAGGCTGGCCAGGTAGCTCTTGGTGGCTGCCACAGCTTTTTCGGGTCCGCAGTGCAGGGGCAGCACCCACTCGGCCGCCTGGGCCAGGTCACTGTCTTCCACATTGACCAGCGCCAGGGTAATGGCGCCGCTGCGGCGGGCCGCCTGCACCGTCTCCACCACATCCGGACTGGCTCCCGACTGCGAAATGGCGATGACCAGAGCGCCGTCCAGATGAAGTTCGCGGCCATACACCGTCTGAACACTGGGGCCCATGCTGCCCACCGGCAGGCCCAGGCCCACTTCCAGCGCGTATTTGATCACCCGGCCGGCATGGTCGCTGCTGCCCCGCGCCACCGTAATGGCGTAGGGAGGCAGTTGCCCCCGTAGGCGGGCGGCCAGCGCCCCGGTCACGGCAGCGTTGCGCTCTCGCTGCTCACGCAGCACGCGGGGAATCTCGCGGGTCTCCTGCAGCATCAAAGGGTCGGTCGGATGGGCTGTCGTCATATCTCTCCTTGAGGCACAGGTGCCAAGCGCTGCCCGCCAATGTAGACGTCCACCACTTGCAGGTCTTCGTCCAGCACCACCAGATCGGCACGCAGGCCCTCGCGCAACTCGCCGCGGTCGGTCAGGCCCAGCGAGCGGGCCGGGTGAGCCGAGGCCATCCGGCTGGCTTCTGGCAGCGGCACGCCAGCGCCGACTGCGTTGCGGAGGGCCTGGTCCATGGTCAGCACGCTGCCGGCCAGGGTGCCGTCTGCCAGGGTGGCGCGGCCGTCACGCACAGTGACCGCCTGTCCGCCCAGTTCGCTTTCGCCGTCACCCTGGCCGGCGGCCCGCATGGCGTCGGTGATCAGCATGACCCGGTCCGGACAGGCGGCTCGGGCCAACTGCAGGTTGAGGGGATGCACGTGCTGCAGGTCGAAAATTACTTCCGGAAAGACCTGGGGATGGCTCAGCAGGGCGCCGGGCGGTCCCGGCACTCGGCCCTCGATGCCGCCCATCGCGTTAAAGAGGTGGGTGGCGGCCAGCCGTCCCAGCGGGGCCAGTTCCTGCAAGAACGCGGCCGTCTGGTCGCCGTCGGCGCGGGTGTGCCCCACTCCCATGCGCACTCCGGCGGCGGCCAGCTGCTGCGCTGCCGCAGCGATTCCGGGCACTTCCGGCGCCAGGGTAATGGCCCGCACGCACTCTGCAGCCAGCACCTCCGCGATCAGTTCCGGGGTAGGCTCCCGGGTGGCCGGATACTGCGCGCCCAGGCGCTGCGGGCTGATAAAAGGCCCTTCCAGATGGGCTCCCAGCACCTGCGCACCAGTGGGCACTCTGCCCTGAGCCTGCTGCTGCGCCTGCAAGTCCATCACCTGACGCACCGCCTGCAGGGCCGCCATAATCCGCTCCCAGGGGTTGGTGATGGTGGTGGCCAGCAGTGACGTGGTGCCGTGCCGGGCGTGCAGCCGGCTGAGGGTCTGGATACCTGCCACACCGTCCATGGTGTCGCCGCCACCGCCGCCATGCACGTGGGTATCAATAAATCCGGGCAGGATGTAGCGCCGGGGCTGATCCTGAGACTCCTCCAGCGTTTCCATGCTCTCGATCCACTGGCCGAAACTCAGCCGGCCGAAAGAAGCGGCCGTGCCATGCGGCAGCACCAGCCAGCCGGAAAGTTCCAGCAGGGGATGACTAGCCCCCGCTCCCCGCTGCTCCGGAATGCGGCTCATACTCCGGCCAGCTCCTCAGCGGCCGTGCCGAAAGCCCGGTGAACCAGAGCTTCAACCTCGGCAGCGGTGCCCAGGGTCAGCGCCTCGGCGGCGACTTCGCGGGCCTGGGACAGATTCAGATTGAGCAGCTGTTCGCGGCGCGACAGCAGAGCGGGCGCACTCATGCTCAGTTCGGTGACGCCCATCCCCACCAGCAGCGGCATGGCCAGGCGGTCGCCGGCCATCTCGCCGCACACGCCCACCCAGCGGCCGTGTTTCTGCGCGCCTTCACAGGTCAGCGCAATCATTTTCAGCACGCTGGGATTCAGCGGTTGGTAAAGGCCCGACACCTGTTCGTTCAGGCGGTCGGCGGCCATTGAGTACCCGATCAGGTCGTTGGACCCCACCGAGAAGAACTCGGCTTCACGGGCAAAAGTTTCGGCCAGCACGGCCGCCGCTGGCACTTCGATCATCATGCCCAGCGGGACATGCTCGGCCACTGATACGCCTTCGACTTCCAGCCGAGTGCGTTCCTCTTCCAGCAGGCCACGGGCCTGGCGGAATTCTTCCAGCGTGGCCACCATCGGGAACATGATTCGCAGATTGCCGTACGCACTGGCCCGCAGCAGCGCCCGCAGCTGCACCCGGAAGATGTCTGGGCGGGCCAGACACAGCCGGATGGCCCGGAAGCCCAGGAAGGGATTGGTTTCCTGCGGCAGATTCAGGTAGGGCGCGGCCTTATCGCCGCCGATATCCAGGGTGCGGATAATCACCGGCCGGCCATTCATGCCTTCCAGAACCTGGCGGTAGGCGCTGAACTGCTCTTCCTCGGTAGGTAGCCGGTCCTGGGCCATATACAGGAATTCGGTGCGGTAAAGGCCCACGCCCTCGGCGCCGTAGTCCAGCGCGATGGGCAGGTCGCCGGGGCTGCCGATATTGGCAGCCAGTTCAATGCGCTCGCCGTCAAGGGTGCGGCCTTCGGTGCCAACCAGCGCCAGCAAGCGGTCGCGGTGCTCGGAGTAGGAACGGGCGCGGGCCTGGGCTTCGGCCAGAGCGCTCTCGCCCGGTTCCACCAGCACGCGGCCCAGTTCGCCGTCCACGATGAGTGGGGTACCGTTGGCAATCGTCAGGGCCGCTTCTCCGGCGCCCACCACTGCCGGCAGGCCCAGCCCGCGCGCCATGATGGCCGAGTGGCTGGTGCGCCCCCCGACCGCCGTCACGACCCCGCGCACCAGTGAGCGGTCCAGAGCCGCCGTGTCGCTGGGGGCCAGATCGTGTGCCACCAGAATAGACGGTTCACGCAAGTCTCCCAGCGAGGACAGCGGGCGACCCAGCAGGTGCGAAAGCACCCGGTCACGCACGTCGCGCAGGTCGGCGGCCCGCTCGCGCATGTACTCGTCGTCCATCGTTTCGAACACTGCGATAAAGGTTTCCGATACCTGGCTGAGTGCCGTCTCGGCGCTCTGGCCCTGCTTTAAGCCGGCCGTCACCTGTTCCAGCAACTCGGGGTCGGCCAGCAGCAGCAGATGGGCGTCGAAAATTTCAGCGTGTTCTTCGCCCAGCTGCTCGGCCGTTCGGTCGCGCACCGCCTGCAACTCGGCGCGGCTCTGTTCCAGCGCAGCGTCAAAGCGCCGCTGCTGCTCGGCCGGGTCGGCGCCCTCCGTCTGGGCCTCAAACGTCAGGTCCGGCGGCCGCAAGACAAAAGCCCGGCCAATACCCAGGCCCGGCGAAGCAGCAATTCCGGTCAGGCGGCGGGCCACGTCCAGGGCGGTGGCTTCCTGCGCCGGGCTGCGAATACTGGCCTGGTCGCCGGCCAACAGTTCAGGTTCAGGCACGCTGCGCCAGTCCCTGATCAATCAGCGTCTGGCTGACAGTGTCCAGTGCCTGCTGCGCGTCTTCACCTTCCGCCGTCAGGGTAAAGGCGCTGCCCTTGGTCAGGCCCATGCTCAGCACGCTCATCAGGCTCTTGAGGTTCACGGACTTGTCACCGGCCACCAGTTTCAGATCGGCCGCGAAAGGCGTGGCCGCCTTGACCACTGCCGAAGCGGGACGGGCGTGCAGGCCATGTTCGTCGGTCACGATAAACTTCTGTTCCATACGCCGAGCATAGCGCATGCGTTAGAAGCGCTCCAGGCGCAGCCGTACATCTGACCTTAGTCAATTCTGCCTCATTCCCAGGCTGAACTCGGCCCGAAACTGGGGCCCTGCGCTCAGCTTCAGCGCCGGGGAGGAGCCTTGGTGCCGGGATCGGTTGGCGCCGGCGAAAGGGTCACACTACTCTTTGCTCCAGGAGCGCTGCCTGCCTGGTCCTCCGGCGTGTCGCCGAGTAAGCCTTCGAGCTGATCCAACGATACACCGCTCTCGTCCCGCGCGGCCGGTTTCGCGGTCTCTTGCTCCTCGTCCTGCCGTTCCTGCTGCTTTCTTTCCTCGGCCAGCTCCTCTTCCACATCGCCGCGAATCAGGGCCTGGGCCACGTCGTCACTGATATTGGGGCGGTCGGTGAGGTAGAAGTTCTCGTACAGCGCCTTGATCACGATCAGAAACGGCACCGTGAGAAAGGCGCCGACCAGCCCGAACACGCTGCCGAACAGCAGGATGCCGGCCATGACCGAAAGGGGATGCATCTTGGCGGCGCCGCTCATCAGCATCGGCGCGACCACGTAGGCTTCCAGCACGTGCAGCACGATAGAAAGAATCACCACATAGACAGCGATTTTGGGGTCGACGGCCAGAGCGAACACGGCCGGAATGGCCGTGGCGATAATGGACCCGATATCCGGAATCAGCTCACCGACCGCCGCCAGCAACCCGAAAATCAGCCAGTTTTCCAGGCCCAGGAAATACAGCCCGGCCGCCATCGCTCCGCCCATCAGCAGCATCAGCAGGACGGTGGCGCGGCCCCAGGCGCCCATCTGCATCAGAATCTGCGCCAGCGCGCGGGTGGCCTTGATCCGGTAACCCTGCGGCACCGCGCCGATGGCACCGTTGATCAGCGGGGTGGGGTTGGCCAGGGCGTAGATGATCATGACCAGCGTGACCAGGGCCAGAAAAATACCCAGTCCCAGCTCGGTGACCTTGCTCACCAGCGAGCCGGCCGAACGCGACAGCCAGCCGCCGGCCCAGTTCTCCACCTGGCGCAGGGCGTCGCTGTTGAGGTTCAGCAGCGGTTCCAGCTGCGGGTAACGCTGCTGCAGATTGCCCAGAATGTCCTGCAGCTGGCCCACATTGGTAGGCACCAGTGCAGCGAGGTTACTCAGCTGCGCGAACAGGGGCGGCAAGGTCAGCAGCACGCTGGCAAGCAGCACAGCCGTCAGCACCAGCACAGTGGCGGCAGCGGCCAGACCACGCGGCATCCAGCGCGAGAGTGTCCTCACGACCGGGTTGAGCGCTGTGGCAATCAGGAGCGCCAGGACGACAGCCATCAGCGGCGAGGCGACATGACTGAAGAAGTTGATCAGCAGCAGCGCGCCAATAGTCATCAGGGCGGCCGGCACCAGATTGATGATGCGGACCGAGGCAGGTGGGGTGGTCATAGCCGAATAGTAGAGCGCGGCGGCCCTGGCCGATGTTAAAAGGCCAAGGCCGCCCACCTGCGCCCCCGATCCAATCCAGAAAAAGGGGCCGAAGGCTCACCAGCCTCCTGCCCCTCTACCACAAAGAAAAATCAGCTGATGCGCACCCGGCCGCCGTCCAGCTCGACCCGCTGGCTGTCGTCCAGGTTGGTAAACAGCACCGGGGTCAGCAGGCTGGGCACCCGGCCACGGACAGTGTCCAGGTCCACCCGCAGCAGCGGCTGGCCGGCCGTGACGCGGTCACCCTGCTGCACCAGCGGGGTAAAGCCCTCGCCCTGCAGGTTTACGGTGTCAATGCCCACGTGGACCAGCACTTCCAGGCCGTTGTCGGCCCGCAGGCCCAGCGCGTGGTGGGTGGGGAACAGGGTCACCACTTCGCCGGTCACAGGGCTCCGCACCTCGCCGCTGGCCGGCTCGATGGCAAAGCCCTGGCCCATCATGCCGCCGCTGAACACTTCGTCCGGCACCTCGCTGAGCGGCACCACGCGGCCGTCCAGAGGCATGGTCCAGTCCTGCGGCAAGCCGGGGTGAGACGCACTGACCGGGTCCTGCACTGGCATCGGCTGCGGCGCAGCCTGGGGCGCGGCCGGGATGCTGACCTCGGTGTAGCCACCCTGAGCGATCACCTGCTGCATGGTTTCCTTGATGCGGTCAGAGCGGGTGCCGTATACGGCCTGCACCGAGTTGCCCACTTCCAGCACGCCGGACGCGCCCAGCTGCTGCAAGCGCGCCTTGCTGACGCGGTTTTTGTCGTTCACGGTAACGCGCAGGCGGGTGATACAGGCGTCCAGGTTATGGATGTTGTCCGGGCCGCCAAAAGCACGCAGAATTTCCACCGCTTCTTCTTTCTCGTCGGCGGGCACCACAGCGGCGGCGCTGGCAGTCACTTCTTCCTCGGCCTCGCGGCCGGGGGTCGCCAGGTTCAGTCGGCGAATCAGGAAGCGGAACACCACGTAATAAATAGCGGCGAAGGCCAGACCGAACAGCGGAACGAGGATCGCGTTCTGGCTCTTGGGCCACAGCAGCACGTAGTCAATAAAGCCACCCGAGAAAGTAAAGCCAGCGTGGATATTGAAAAGGTGCATCAGCGCAAAGCTGAGGCCAGTCATGGCGGCGTGAAACACGTACAGCACCGGCGCCACGAACATGAAAGCGAATTCGATCGGCTCGGTGATGCCGGTCAGGAAAGAGGTCAGCGCCGCCGAGAGCATGATGCCGCCTACAGCTGCCTTGCGCTCGGGGCGGGCTTCCTGATAAATGGCCAGCGCCGCCGCCGGCAGGGCGTACCCCATGATCGGGAAGAAACCGGTCATGAAAGTGCCGGCCGTCTTGTCGCCGGCCAGATACCGGGTCAGGTCGCCGTGCACAATCTCGCCGGTGGCCGGGTTAGTGTAGTCACCGGCGATAAACCAGAACGGCTGATACCAGATGTGGTGCAGCCCAAAGGGAATCAGCAGGCGGTTGATAAAGCCAAACAGAGCGGCGGCCAGGGTGGGCTGCTCGTTGACCGCAAAGTTGGAAAAGGCATTCAGGCCCTGCTGAATCGGCGGCCACAGAAAAGTCAGGGCGATGCCCAGGAAAATGGCCGCCGCTGCCGTCACGATCGGCACAAAACGGCGCCCGGCAAAAAAGCCCAGCCACTGTGGCAGCTGAATGTCCTTGTAGCGGTTATAAAGCCAGGCCGCCAGCAGGCCCATGATGATGCCACCGAAGACCCCAGTTTGCAGGGTGGGAATCCCTAGAACGCTCGCGTAGGCGCCCGGCTGCGCGTCTTTGACTGCCGCAAATTTGTCGGCGTCGCCCAGGCCCAGCCAGGCGCTCATGGTGGAGTTCATCACCAAAAAGCCCACCAGGGCAGCCAGCGCGGCCACGCCAGCGCCGCTGCTGAGGCCCACGGCCACGCCCATGGCGAAGATGATAGGCAGGTTGCCGAAAATAACGTCGGACGCGCCCACCATCAGCTTGCCGATGAAATGCAGCCAGTCGGGGATGGAGTTGTACCAGGTATAGGACTTGTCGTTGAGCGCTGAGCCGACGCCCAGCAGAAGACCGGCGGCCGGCAATACGGCGACCGGCAGCATTAGGGCCTTGCCGATTTCCTGTAAGGAACCGAACAGGCTCTTACGCGGTCCTGTGGGGCTGGGGGAAGCGGCAGAAACAGGCTGCCTGACGGGCGTTTGGGTCATCAGAGGAATCCTTTCAGGGGCTGGCCGCAAGCGGGAACCGGGCCAGAGCTTCCGGCCCGCGGGAGTCAGAGGGGCCGGCATTTCTTGGTTGACATTCCAGGCGGACGCTCTAGTATGACCTAAAACAGAACACGAAACCCTTTCTCGTTCAGCCGGCCTGAGTCGTCTGAAGCCTGGAAAGTTTTCCAGTAGCCTTGCGGGAGACCACTGAGCAGAGAAAGAGGGCCTAAGTTTGAGGCCAACTTACAAGTATTAAAGTTTTATAAAGGCAATGGTCCTTTTACCTCTCAACAAGCGTAATCTTTCACACACAAAAATCTCTCTATAAATACAGCAAAAAGGGCTCTAGGCTACCGGATGAAACCGGGGCAAAAAGAGGTCTTGTTTTTCTCATCCTGCTCAGATGTCGGGAGAGCAAGATGTGCGCCATGAAGAAGATTTTTCTGTTGATGATCGCCAGCACCGCTCTGATGGCCTGCTCTCCTAAGACTGAGACCACCACCAGCACCACTACGACCACTGAAACCACCAGTGCGGCCACCAGCACTGACATGGCCAGCGACACCACCAGCACTGACATGGCCAGTGACACCACCAGCACTGACATGGCCAGCGACACCACCAGCACTGACATGGCCAGTGACACCACCAGCACCGATATGGCCAGTGACACCACCAGCACCGACATGGCCAGCAGCACCATGAGCACCGATATGGCCAGCAGCACCACCACCAACTGAGCCTTCCTCAGTAAACAAAAAGTGCCTCCAGTTCAACGGAGGCACTTTTTTTGGTTAGATCTCGCTAGTCGCCCTGTGAATAGGCCCGAAACGGTTCGCTGAGCCGCGTCACACCACGCTGGATCACTGTTACCTTGGCATCTTCCCCGCCGGTGGACACGTTATAGACGTACCCTCCCGGCGCTGGAAAACGGTAGATGTTCACGCCTGCAGAAGTCTGGCTGCGCTGGCCTCCGGTCACATACACTCCCGGCGAGCCATCAAAGTTGCGGGTGGCATAGGTAGCCGTCCGGCCATTGTCCCAGATGATGACGGTACGCCGGTCAGTTGCCCCCATAAAGGCCGCCTGAGGCACATAACGGCAGGAATGACGCTGACCATTCAGCATCATCTCCCCCACCCGGGTCATGCGGTATTCAGGGTCATGCGCATTTTCGACGTTGCTGATGTGCAGGTAATCCCGGTTATTCTGATCCGTCAGCTGCCGGCCGGGGAAAGCCAGTGGATAGTAAATGTTGCCCGCGCCGGGGTCTGCCCGCCCTACCCTTACAGGCCAGCTTTCCTGCACGCCGGGTACAGAACCCTTACGCCAGCGATAAAGCGTTGCCACGCCGCCAACATCAGTGGGTGGCCGGGACAAGGCCAGGACAGCGTCTGGCGCGTCACACCAGGCCAGCGCCTGCACAGGGTGGCCGGCAGTGGTCTGAATATAACTATGCATTTCGCCGGCCTGCGCTGCCCCAGCCAGAGCGAGACCCAGCAGGGCCAGGGCTAGACGGGATCTGGATCTGGAAATCCTTTTCATTGCGCTCCTCCTTCTGCTGTTTTCCACTGTGGTCCTCGCAGGGCTGAGAAGCGTGAACCCTCCCTGCCACAGAGCAAGAGAAACAGAACGCGTGGCAGAGTGGCGCAGAAGCCAGGATGCTTTATAGTCGGGGCATCCCAATCAAACAGCTGACAACTGGCAGGCAAGTAATAGCTTGTAGCTGCCAGACGATTAGCATACTGGAGGCAACCCCATGTACAGCCGACCATATCTTCAGCAGTATGAACCCGGCATCGGCCAGGCAAACGGAGCCTGCCAGTGACCGGTACGGCAGCTATCCCACCAGGCCGCGCCGAGCGGCTGGCCGTCACGGTTTTCCCGGTATTGGTCGTGCTGAGCGGCCTGGCCGGTTATCTCCTGCCGGGCACCTTCAAGTCGCTGGGATCGCTGGTACCCTGGGGGCTGGGGCTGATCATGTTCTTTATGGGGGCCACGCTGACCCTACCGGATTTTGCCCGGATTGCCAGCCGCCCCTTGATTGTGGCAGCCGGTGTGGCTGCGCAGTATGTCATCATGCCGCTGCTGGCCTGGGGCGTGGCAAGGCTGCTACAGCTGCCACCCGAACTGGCCACGGGACTGATTCTGCTGGGCTGTGTGCCCGGCGGCACTGCCTCCAATGTGGTGACCTATCTGGCCCGCGGTGACGTGGCACTTTCGGTCTCGCTGACCACCGCTTCAACTCTGCTGGCTCCCATCATGACGCCGCTGCTGACGTTATGGCTGATGGGGCAGGCGACCCAGGTCAGCTTCAGTGCCCTGATGATCTCTATTCTCAAGACGGTGCTGCTGCCGGTGGTGCTGGGCGTCATCGTGCGGGTCTTTTTTCCGCGTGGAATCGAAGCGGTGCAGCCGCTGCTGCCCTGGCTCTCGACCTTGGCCATCAGCTTTATCGTGGCCGTGATTGTGGGAGGCGCCGCCGAGCGGCTGGCAACCGCTGGCCTGCTGGTGCTGGTTGCAGTGGTGCTGCACAATGGCCTCGGCCTGCTGCTGGGCTACCTGGTTGGCCGCAGCATGGGCCTCAGCGCCGCCGCGCAGCGCACTCTGGCTTTTGAAGTCGGTATGCAGAACTCGGGGCTGGCCGCTTCGCTGGCAACCCTGCATTTCTCGCCGCTGGCTGCGCTGCCCGGTGCTGTCGCCGCCGTGTGGCACAACCTCTCGGGCGCCATGCTGGCCGCTGTATTTGCCCGGCAGCCACTGCCTGAAGAGCAGCCGGTCAGCCCAGCCACTACTGAGCCCCTAGGCTGACCGGTTAGAAAGAGGGGCACCGCCACCGGATAAGGTTTCCGCCCGGTGGCGGTGCTCTTTGAGTTCTCAGGTCAGGAGGCAACAGATCAGCTCAGAGCGTTTCGGCCGGGCTGACGCCTTCCACCCAGCGCTGGCCGTCTTCCAGTTCCTCCAACTTCCAGACCGGAATCACGGCCTTGACATGTTCAATCAGCCAGTCGGCGGCGTCCAGTGCAGCGCGGCGGTGAGGGCTGCCCACCCCGATCACGATGCTGGCCTCGGCCGGTTGCAGGCGGCCGGTGCGGTGCGCCAGATAGACTGCCAGGTCGCCGTCCTCGCCGCCAAAGCGCTCGCGGGCCTGGTCGGCAGCCTCACGCAGCACTTTCTCGGCCATACTGGCATAGGCTTCGTACTGAATCAGGGTCACGGCCTGCCCTTTGTTGGGCGAACGCACCGTACCCACGAAATAGCTCTGGGCACCGTAACGGGGCCGCACCAGAAACGCTTCAGCCTGCGCCAGGCTCAGGGGTTCGGCCGTGACCTGCACGGCGGTCAGCCCTGGCTCCTGTTCATTCTCTATATCCGAGCCGCCAGCCACCGGCGGAAGAAAAGCCACCTCGTCGCCGGCGTGTAGGGCAGTGTCAGGGGCAGCGTAGTTCTCGTTCACGGCGGCCATGCAGCCGCTGAGGTCCAGCCCCTGCTGCTGCTGCAGCTGCCGGGCCAGGTCGCGGACCGTGGCGCCCTGCGGCACCTCGGCGGCAAACTCGGGCTCGGGCACCTGACGGCTGAGATGGGCGAACAGCAGCACACGCACGGGGAAAGTCATGGCAGGCATTCTACGGGGGTCAGCGCCGGGCAGCTGTGACAGAGCCGTGCAAAACCTGGGATTATAAGAGCCGGTATGAAGTGGAAGGTAAGTATGATCCTGGCTGGCCTGCTGGGCCTGGGCAGCGCGGCTCAGGCCCAGAGTGCCGCCACCCCCATGCAGATAGCGCCGGTGCAGCGCGGCTGGAATTCCTGCGCCCCGCACGAACGCGGTCAGCTGGCCTACAACGCCGGGCAGCGGCAGATTCTGGTGCCACAGGAATATTCCGACTGGCTGCGGCAATCGGCCCGCGCCGAGGGCGTGCCTGAAACCCTGCTGTTCTCGCTGGTATGGCATGAATCGGGCTTTTGCCAGAATGCGCTTTCAAGCGCCGGAGCCATCGGGCTAGGACAGCTGATGCCGGGGACCGCCCACAGTCTGGGTGTCGACCCTTACGATCCCCAACAGAATCTGCGCGGCAGTGCCCGCTACCTACGCCAGCAGTACCAGCGCTTTGGCCGCATCGAGCTGGCCCTGGCCGCTTACAACGCGGGCCCGGCACGGGTGGCGGCCTGCGGCTGCGTGCCGCCCATTCCCGAGACCCGCAACTACGTGAACAACATCGTGCAGATGTATCTGTCGTTCAGCTGAAGTGGGAGGACACCTTCCTTAGCCGGGCAGCACCGTTTCCTGCGGCGCCGTCCGTCCCGGCACCTCGGGTGGGGTGCCGCGGAACACATCGCGGCCCTGCGGAGCGTCCAGCTCCACGCGGCGTCCCTGCCGGGCCGACTCGTAAATGGCAGCCATCAGACGCTGGTCCTGCACGCCTTCCTCGCCGGGGGTCCAGGGCTGCGCCCCGCTGCGAATGCACTGCGCGAAGTGGTCCATTTCCAGCGTGAACTGGTCGTATTCAGGAAAGTCCGGCTGCTGCTGGCCCCGCTGGGTGGTCAGGGTCAGGTCCAGATCGTTGTACTGAAAAGCCGGGTCCAGCGCGGCGTGCCCGAGTTCGCCCAGCACGCGGAAAGTGTTCACGTCCAGCGCGGCGTAGCTGGCCTGACAGTCGGCCAGGACGCCGCCCGCAAATCCTAGCCGGAAACTGATGCTGCGCTCCACCTCCTGAAAGCGGGGGTCATCGCCCACATCCTGGGGCTGTTCCAGGGCGGCTTCGACCCACAGCGGCTCCTGCCCCAGCACAAAGCGCACGGTATTGAGGCTGTAAAGCCCGATGTCCGGCAGGGGACCGCCGCCCGCCATCTCCTGCTGTAGGCGCCAGGCTTCCGGATCATCTTCCACATGGGAATGAACCGAATTCAGCAGCCGGACCGGCCCTAGCTCGCCGCGCTGCACGGCGTCGCGCACGGCCCAGTGGTGCGGAGTGTACTGGCAGCGGTAGGCCGTCATCAGCAGCACGCCGGCCTCGCGGCAGGACTGCACCATCGCCTTGGCGTCTTCCGGGGTGCTGGCCAGCGGTTTTTCGCACAGCACGTGCTTGCCCATCCTCGCCGCCCGCTCCACGTACTCGCGGTGCAGCGCGTTGGGCAGCACGATATACACCGCCTGAATATCGCCCCGGTCAGCCAGCTGCTCGAAGTCCTCGTAGGCGTAAATATCTTCAGGGCGCAGAGGCGAGATCTCGAACGCCTCAGCCTTGTCCTCGGCGCTGGTGACCAGAGCGGCCAGATAAGCCTGGTCGCTCTCGCGGATAGACGGAATCAGCTCGTCCTGGGTCAGCTGGCCCACGCCCACAATGGCGTAGCCGATGCGGCCGTCAGGCCGGGCGTGCGTTGAAGCTGTGGAAGATGTCTGGGGCGGATGTTTCTCAGTCATGATCTCCTCAGTCTAGAAAGCCACCGCTGCCGCCGGGCGCAGCGGCGCATTGACGGTCCCTTGAGATTAAATGCCGTGCAGGGCTCTAGTTCATCTATCTCAGGAGCGGCTCAGCGCATCGTAGGAAAGATGAATGGTCCTTCTGCTTCCCCACTGGCCTCTTTCTGGATGGGCGGCTTCGAGTGCAGTCAGCAACGCCTGCCTTCCGGACAGCGGGTGGATGTCCTGGACGCCACCGCCCACGACCGGCTGGCCGCGCAGGACTACGCGGCGGTGCAGAGCCTGGGACTGGGCACCGTGCGCGACGGCCTGCGCTGGCCGCAGATCGAGCGGCGGCCCGGCGAGTACGACTTCAGCTCGGCCGAGGAGCAGGTGCTGGCCGCACAGAGCAGCGGCGTACAGGTGATCTGGGACCTGCTGCATTACGGCTACCCGGATTTTCTGGATCCCTACTCGCCGGAATTTGCCCCGGCCTTTGCCGCTTACGCCCGGGCAGCCGGCGAGTTCCTGGCGCAGCATACGGCCGGGCCGCTGTGGCTGTGCCCAGTCAACGAAATCTCGTTTTTCGCGTGGTCGGGCGGCGAGGTGGGCGAGTTCGCGCCTTTCGCACATGGACGCGGGCACGAGCTGAAACGGCAGCTGGCCGCCGCCTCTATCGCGGCGATGCGGGCGCTGCGGGCCACGCTACCAGAGGTGCACTTTCTGCATGCTGAACCGCTGATTGCCGTGCACGCCGACCCACAGCGGCCTCATGAAGCGCAGGAAGCCGCCGGCTTTCACGCCTCGCAGTTCGAGGCGCTGGACATGCTGCTGGGCCGGCTTTACCCCGAACTGGGCGGTTCGCCGGAGCTGGTGGACCTGATCGGGCTGAACTCTTACCCGGCCAACCAGTGGATCCACCACTCGGAACACGAGCGGCGGCGCACGCTGGAGCCGGCCGACCCGGAGTTCATTCCACTGCGGCAACTGCTTACGGAAGTCTGGCGCCGCTATGAGCTGCCGGTGGTCCTTTCCGAAACCGGCACCGAGGGCAGCGCCCGGTCCGCCTGGCTGCGCTGGGTAGCTTACGAGGCGCTGGCGGCGCGGGCCGCCGGGGTGCAGCTGCAGGGCATCTGCCTCTATCCGGTGCTGGACCATCCCGGTTGGGTGGACGACCGCCACTGCCCCAACGGCCTGCTGGACTATGCAGGCACCGGGGGGCCGCAGGGCCAGCGGGCCTCCGACCCGGTCCTGAGTGCGGCGCTGCGAGAAGTTCAGGGCTGGGAGCAGAGCGGTCTGCCCGCGCAGGAACCCCCGGCGCCCAGTCTGCCCCAGTCGCTGGGCACAGCGCTGCACCGGCTGGCCCTGGCCGCCCCCGACCTGCTGGCCGAAGCCCCGCTGCGCCACGCCGATGGGCAGTTTCCACACGCGTCCATCGCGGCGCTGCGCCGGCAGGGGCTATTGTGGGCCAACTTGCCGGGCGGGCTGGGCCACGACCTGAGCGGCCCTGACCTGCTGGAACTGCTGCGGGCAGTCGGCCGGCTGAGCCTGCCGGTGGCCCGGCTGTACGAGGGACATCTCAACGCGCTGAGCCTGCTGCGGCGCTACGGCACCCCGGAGCAACTGGCAGAAGCGGCCGCCAGCGGCGAGCTGCTGGGCGTCTGGAACACCGAGGAAGCTCCCGGCTTGCAGGCGCAGCCAGCGCCGGGCGGCTGGACACTGAGTGGCAACAAGACTTTTGCGTCCGGCGCCGAATTCATCCGGCCGCTGCTGCCGGCCGAGGTGGCCGGCCAGGGCCGAATCATGCTGCTGGCGCCGGCGCCGCTGCCTCCTGAGCGGTTTGATCACCGCTTCTGGCAGCCGCTGGGCATGCGGGCCAGCGTGAGTGCACGGGCCAACCTGAGTGGGCTGGTGTTTCCGCCCGGCAGCGCTGTCGGGCAGAGCGGCGACTATTACCGCCAGCCGGAGTTCAGCGGAGGCGCCCTGCGTTTCCTGGCCGCGCAGCTGGGCGGGGCCGAGGCTGTGCTGGACGCCGCCCGCGAGGTCGTGACCCAGCTGGGCCGTCAGGACGACGATGTGCAGCGTCTGCGCTTTGCCGAAGCGGCGGCCGGGGTAGAAGCTGCCTGGCAGACAGTGCGCGAAGGTGGGTTCCGGCTGGCCGTACAGGGCGAGGGGGCACTGGACTATGTGGCCTTGTGCCGGGTGGTGGCAGAAAATGCCTGCCTGCAAGCCTGTGAAGCAGCTGAGCGCGCCGTGGGGGCCCGTGGGCTGCTGGCTCCCAACGACCCGGAGCGGCTGATCCGTGACTTGCGCCACTACCTGCGCCAGCCGGCCCCCGACGCGGCCCGTCTGCAGGTGGGCGCCGCCACCCTGAACGGAACCGCATGGAGCTGAGCCGGTGCTGACACCTGTTCCACTGAATGCAAGCCGGCTGCAGGGCCCGGTCTGGGTGGTGGCTCCCCACCCGGACGACGAGGCGCTGGGCTGCGGCGCCCTGCTGGCTGCCCTGACAGCCCAGCAGACCGAAGTCTGGGCGCTACTGCTCACCGATGGTGGGTTCTCGCACCCCGGCTCACAGGCATACCCCCGGGAACGGCTGGTGGCGGCCCGGCTGGCCGAGTGGCGGCGCGGCCTGGACCTGCTGGGCGTACCGGAAGAACGCACCCGGGCGCTGGGGTTTCCGGATGGGCAGCTGGCAGAAGTTCCGGTCGCTACCGTGACCCAGGCCGTACAGCAGGCTTTTCAGGCCGCGCCGCCCGCATTGGTGCTGCTGCCCTGGCAGCGTGACCCCCACCCCGACCACCGCGCCGCCTGGGCGCCGGTCCGGGCGGCGTCCCCGGCACCGGTGTTGGGCTACTCAGTTTGGCTGACCGAGCGGGGGGCCGGTCCCGACTGGCCGTCAGCGGCCGAGGCGCAGGCACTGAGCTTCGACACCGCTCCCTATGCGGCCCACAAAGCCGCCGCCATCGCTGCCCACGCCACGCAACTGGGCACTATCACCGACGACCCAGGCGGCTTCACCCTGGCGCCGGAGATGGTGGTCCGCGCCGTGGCCGGTCCGGAACTTTATTTCCACCCGGCCAGCCAGCCCTGAACAGTTCTCTGGTTCAGTCAGCCCAGACGCGCGGTTCGGGGCAGAGGGTCGCCACCAGCAGCGCCTTGATGGTGTGCAGGCGGTTCTCGGCCTGATCAAACACGATGCTGGCCGGCGACTCGAACAGCTCGTTGGTGACTTCCAGGCCGCCTGCGAGGTGGGGATGCTGGCTCATCAGCTGAGCGCCCAGCCGGGTTTCGGCGTTGTGGAAAGCTGGCAGGCAGTGCATGAACCGCACTGCCAGGTTCTGCGCCGCGGCCATCACATCGCTGTTCACCTGATAGGGCAGCAGCTCCTCGATGCGCTCGCCCCAGGTTTCTACCGGCTCGCCCATGCTGACCCAGACATCGGTGTGGATAAAATCGGTGTCCTGCACCGCCTCCGCGATGTCCTCGGTCAGCAGCAGCCGGGCGCCGCTCTCAGCAGCAAACTCGCGGCAGCGAGCCACGTGGGCTTCCTCGGGCCACAGATGCTGCGGCGCGGCAATGCGCACGTCCATGCCCAACTTGGCCCCCAGCAGCAGTAGCGAGTTGCCCATGTTGTTGCGGGCATCGCCCAGGTAGGCGTAGGCAATGTCCCCGACCGGACCCGGTTTATATTCCAGCATGGTCAGCATGTCGGCAAACATCTGGGTAGGGTGAAACTCGTCGGTCAGGGCGTTGTAGACCGGCACGCCGGCATGGTCGGCCAGCTCCTGCACGGTGCGCTGTAGCCGGCCCCGGTACATGATGCCGTCGTACATTCGGCCCAATACCCGAGCTGTATCTTTATTGGACTCTTTACTGTAAATATGCGTGCCCTGGCTGTCCAGATGCACAGCGTGCCCGCCCTGGTCCAGCATGCCCAACTCAAAAGCGCTGCGGGTGCGGGTAGAGCCTTTCTCGAAAATCATCGCCAGGCTGCGGCCATGCAGGTTGGGAAATTCCTTCCGCTCTCGTCGGGCGCGCTTGAGTTCGGCGGCGAGGTCCAGCACACTCAGGATGTCCTGAGCGCTCCAGTCCAGCAGGCTGAGCAGGTGGCGTCCGTAGAGAGCTGAGGTCATTGCTGTATCACCATTGCAAAATTATACGTACGGGCAGCCAAAATGCAACCGCCCCCCCTGTTCCTCGGCGGGGGGCAACCCGGCGTTTGACAAGCCGGCAGCCTCGGGCATAGGCTACCGCCACTGATGTTTGTCTTGTCGCACCATCATTCGAGCTAGCCACGTCCCGGAAGCGGGAAGGTGGCGACTTGATGGTGCCTTCCTCTTCTTCACAAGCAGAACTCCCCTGGAAGCCACCACAGCGGTTCCCCGGGGGAGTTCTGCTTGCATAAGGAGACTCGACCATGAGCCAGCCCACCGCCGTACCTGACGCCCCGGCCGTTTCCACTGACCGCCCGCCCCGCCTGAAAATTGCCATGCAGAAGTCCGGCCGCCTGAGCGACGACACCCTCAAGCTGCTGCGGGCCTGTGGGATTCGCTTTAACCTGCACGAGGCCCGGCTGATGGCCCACGCCGAGGACTGGCCGCTGGACCTGCTGCGGGTGCGCGACGACGACATTCCCGGCCTGGTGATGGACGGCGCCGCCGACCTGGGCGTGGTGGGCGAGAACGTGCTGGAAGAAGCCCGGCTGGAGCGCGAGGTGGCCGGCAGCGCCGCCGAGTATCGGCTGCTGCGCTCGCTGGATTTCGGCCACTGCCGCCTGAGCATCGCCGGCCGCGCCGAGGAGGACCGCAGCGCGCCGCTGGACGGCAAGCGCATTGCCACCTCCTACCCTTACCTGCTGCGCAGCTGGCTGAAACGCCAGGGCATTGCCGCTACCCCGGTGATGTTGACCGGCTCAGTGGAGGTGGCACCCCGCGCCGGGCTGGCCGACGCCATCTGTGACCTGGTCAGCACCGGGGGCACCCTGGAAGCCAACGGCCTGCGCGAGCGCGAGGTGATTTTCCGCTCGCAGGCCCAGCTGATTGCCCGCCCCGGCACCCTGGAAGCGGCGCAGCAGAGCACGCTGGAGCGGCTGCTGCGCCGGCTGGACGGAGTGCAGCAGGCCCGCGAGAGCAAATACATCATGCTGCACGCTCCGGTAGGCCGCCTGGAAGAGGTGACCCAGTTGCTGCCCGCCGAGCACCCCACCGTGCTGCGCCTGGGCCACACCGACGCCGAGGTGGCGGTGCATGCTGTCAGCACCGAGAACCTGTTCTGGGAAACGATGGAACGGCTGCGCGAACTGGGCTGCTCCAACATTCTGGTGATGCCCATCGAGAAGATGCTGTGATGCCCGACTCCCTCAAACCCAAGCAGGCCCCTAAAAAGGAGAGTGAACCCATGACCGAACCGCTGCCGACCATCCAGGTGTGGGCCGAGCTGGACACTGGAGCGCGCCGCGAGGTGCTGCGCCCCCCGGCCCAGAACGCCGAGCAGGAAATTACCGCCCGGGTGCGGGCCATTCTGGATGAGGTGCGCACCCAGGGTGACGCCGCGCTGCTGCGGCTGACCACCCAGTTTGACCGGGTGGAGCTGACATCACCGCTGCTGAGCCGTCAGCAGGCCGAAGCTCAGGCCGCCCAGGTCAGCGACGAGGTGCGCCGCGCGATTGACACCGCTTACGGCACTATCCGCGCTTTTCACGCCGCGCAGCAGCCGCAGCCGGTGACGGTGGAAACGGCGCCCGGCGTGCAGTGCGAACTGCGCTACGCGCCGCTGCGCACGGTGGGGCTGTATGTGCCGGGTGGCAGCGCCGTGCTGCCCTCCACCGTGCTGATGCTGGGCGTGCCGGCGGCGCTGGCCGGCTGTGAGCGGGTGGTTCTGTGCAGCCCGCCGGACGCGCAGGGTCTGCTTTCGCCCGCTGTATGTTACGCCGCGCTGAAAGTGGGCGTGACCGATTTCGTGCGGGTGGGCGGGGCACAGGCGATAGCCGCGCTGGCCTACGGCACCGAGCAGGTGCCGCGTGCCGACAAGATTTTCGGCCCCGGCAACGCTTACGTGACCGCTGCCAAAACCCTGGTCAGCGCCGAGGCGGGCGGCCCCGCCGCAGACATGCCGGCCGGCCCTTCCGAGCTGCTGGTGGTGGCCGACGCCAGCGCCGAACCCGCCTGGGCCGCCGCCGACCTGCTTTCGCAGGCAGAACACGGCCCCGACTCGCAGGTGGTGCTGGTCAGCCCCGAGCGCCGGGTGCTGGAAGCGGCCCGCCAGGAGCTGGCCCGCCAGCTGGCGACCCTGCCACGCCGCGACATTGCCGCCCGCACCCTGGCGCAGAGCCGCTTGATTCTGACCGGCAGCCTGGAAGAAGCCGCCGAGGTGGCCGATGCCTACGCTCCCGAGCACCTCAGCCTGCAGGTAGCAGACCCCGCGGCGCTGAGCGGACGAATCCGCGCCGGGTCGGTGTTCGCTGGGCACCTGACCCCCGAAGCGGGCGGCGACTACGCCACCGGCACCAACCACGTGCTGCCCACCTACGGCGCGGCGCGGGCCTTTTCCAGCCTGGGCCTGCTGGACTTTTACCGCCGCTACACCGTGCAGACCGTGACCGCCGCCGGCCTGGCCAGCCTGGCTCCGGCCGTCACCGCCCTGGCCCGCGAGGAAGGGCTGGAAGCCCACGCCAGAGCGGCCGAGGTGCGCCTGTCCCGCCCGGCCGGGACCGACCCCCAGCAAGAATCCGGAGAACCCGCATGAATCAGCCCACCCTTTTTCTCGACCGTGACGGCACCCTAATCTTTGAGCCGCTGCCGGATAAGCAGCTGGACGCGCTCAGCAAATTGCAGTTCGAGCCACTGGTGATTCCCGCGCTGCGCGAGTTGCAGGCGGCCGGCTTCCGGCTGGTGATCGTCTCCAACCAGGACGGCCTGGGCACTCCCAGTTTCCCGGAGGCCGATTTCGCCGCGCCGCAGCGGATGATGCTGGAGATTTTCGAGTCGCAGGGCGTGACGTTTGACGCGGTCTACATCTGCCCGCATTTTCCGGAGGACCGCTGCGCCTGCCGCAAACCACAGGTCGGGCTGCTGCTGGACGAACTGCGGGGGCGCCGCTTCGATCCCCAGCGCTCCTTCGTCATCGGGGACCGCGAAACCGACCTGGGGCTGGCCGCCAACCTGGGCGTGGAGGGCCTGCTCTACCGCCGGGACGGTTCCGGCGGCGGCCTGAACTGGCCGGGCATCGCCGCGCAGCTGCTGGGCCGCGAGCGCACCGCCGAGGTGCGGCGCACCACCCGCGAAACCGATATCACCATCCGGGTGAACCTCGACCGGAGCGGGCCGATTCATATTCAGACCGGCGTGGGTTTTTTCGATCACATGCTGGACCAGATCGCCACCCACGGCGGCTTTGCGCTGGACGTGCAGGTGTCCGGCGACCTGCACATCGATGAGCACCACACGGTCGAGGACACCGCGCTGGCGCTGGGGCAGGCGCTGCGGGAGGCGCTGGGCGACAAGCGCGGCATCGGCCGCTTCGGCTTCGTGCTGCCGATGGACGAGGTCAGGGCCGAATGCGCGCTGGACCTCTCGGGCCGGCCTTATCTGGTGTTTGGGGCGAACTTTACCCGCGAGCGGGTGGGCGAGCTGGACACCAGCCTGGTCGAGCACTTTTTCCAGAGCCTGACGCAGACTCTGGGGGCCACCCTGCACCTGTGCGTGAGCGACGGCGGCAACGCCCACCACCAGGTGGAAAGTCTGTTCAAGGCATTCGGGCGGGCGCTGCGCCAGTGCATTCGCCGCGAGGGCCATGAGCTGCCCAGCAGCAAGGGGGTGCTGTGATGAGCGGGGCGGAAACGCGGGCGCCGGTCGCGGTGGTGGACACCCGCTGCGCCAACCTCGCTTCGGTGGTGTTCGCTTTCGAGCGGCTGGGGGTGTCCCCACTGGTCACCGCCGACGCCACCGAACTGCGCCGCGCCGAACGGGTGCTGCTGCCGGGCGTGGGCACCGCCGGCGCCGCCATGCGCGAGCTGGAGCGCCTGGGCCTGCCGGACGTGCTGCGCGCGTTGACCCAGCCAGTGCTGGGTATCTGCCTGGGCATGCAACTGCTGACCCAAAGCTCCGAGGAATCGGCGCAGGGCGGGCGCAATCAGCCCTGCCTGGGCGTGGTGGACGGCGAAACTCGCCGCCTGGACGTCGGCGGCCTGACCTTGCCGCACATGGGCTGGAACCGGCTGGACGTGCGCCGGGAAACCCCGCTGCTGGCAGGGCTAGACGGCGCTTACATGTACTACGTGCATTCCTACGCGGTGCCAGTGGGAGACGCCACCCTAGCCCAGACCGACTACGGCGGGCCGTTCAGCGCCGTGCTGGGGCAGGGCAACTTCATGGGCGCTCAGTTCCACCCCGAGCGTTCCGGCCCGGCCGGGGCACGGCTGCTGCGCAACTTTCTGGAACTGGAGGTGGCGGGATGCTGATTCCAGCGCTTGACCTGCTGGGCGGCGAGGTGGTGCGGCTGTACCAGGGCGACTTCGCGCAGAAAATGGTGTTTGCCCCCGACCCTTTGCCGCTGGCGCTGAATTATCAATCGGCAGGCGCCGGGCTGCTGCATCTGGTGGACCTGGACGGCGCCCGCGACCCGGCGCGGCGGCAGCTGGCGCCACTGGCCCGCCTGAGCCGCGAGCTATCGCTGCCATTGCAGGTGGGCGGCGGAGTCCGCAGCGGTGAAGACATTGCCGGGCTGCTGGACAGCGGCGTGAGCCGGGTGGTGGTGGGCAGCGCCGCCATTGCCAATCCGGGACAGGCGGCCACCTGGCTGCGCGAATTCGGCCCCGAGCGGCTGACGCTGGCGCTGGACCTGCGGCTGGAAGCCGACGGCCGCCGCACCCTGCTCACCCACGGCTGGCAGGCCGGCTCGGAGCGCAGCCTGGACAGTTTCCTGGCCGAGCTGTCTGGGCTGGGAGCGCAACCCCGGCACGTGCTCTGCACCGACATCGCCAGGGACGGCACCCTGAGCGGTCCCAATACGGCGCTCTATACGGCACTGGTCAGGGAATACCCGCAGCTGCGCTGGCAAGCGTCGGGTGGTGTGTCCAGCCTGGACGACATCGCCGCGCTGCGCCGCGCCGGGGTGTCTGGCGTAATTCTCGGCAAGGCCCTGCTGACCGGGCAATTCACGCTGCCGCAGGCCCAGGCGGTCTGGGACAGCGCCGCGCCCGTCACAACATCTCAGGAGGCTCAGCTATGACCTTATCTTCCCTCTCCGCACCTAGTTCGCCGCTGACCCGCCGCATCATTCCCTGCCTGGATGTTAAAGATGGGCAGGTGGTCAAGGGCGTGCGGTTCCGGGGCCACGAGGTGATTGGTGACCCGGTGGTTCTGGCGCGCCGCTACGCGCAGGCCGGCGCCGACGAATTGGTTTTTTACGACATCACCGCGTCCAGCGACGGCCGCACAGTCGGCAAGGAATGGGTGTCAGACATCGCCCGGGTGATCGATATTCCTTTTTGCGTGGCCGGCGGCATCCGCACGCCCGAGCAGGCCCGCGCGGTGCTCAGCCGCGGCGCCGATAAGATTTCCATCAACTCGCCGGCCCTGCAGCGCCCGGACCTGATTGAAGAACTGGTGGCCGAGTTCGGGCAGCAGTGCGTGGTGATCGGCATCGATTCGTTTCAGGACGACGCCGGGCGCTACCGGGTCTATCAGTTCACCGGCGAGGAAACCCGCACCCGGCAAACCGGCTGGGACACGCTGGAGTGGGCGCAGGAAGTGGTGTGGCGCGGCGCCGGCGAGATTGTCCTGAACTGCATGAACCGCGACGGCGTGCGCCAGGGCTACGACGTGGCCCAGCTGCGCGCCGTCCGCGAGGTCTGCCCAGTGCCGCTGATCGCCTCGGGCGGCGCCGGCGCGCCTGAGCACTTCACGGCCGCCTTTCAGCAGGCGGGAGTGGACGGCGCCCTGGCCGCCTCGGTGTTCCACAAGGGCCTGATTGAAATTGCCGACCTGAAAGCCGAACTGGCCCGCCAGGGCGTCAGCGTTCGCCCGGTGCCTGCGGCCGCGTCCTGAGCGCAACTTCTCCCGTCTCCCACTCCTTTTTCAGAAAGAAGGTTCCCCATGACTGTCCCCACTGACCCGGCCACCGATCTGTTCCCCGACCCCGACAGCCTGGATTTTGCCAAGATGGACGGCCTGCTGCCCTGCATGGTGCAGGACGCCGACACCGCGCAGGTGCTGATGCTGGGCTACATGAACGCCGAAGCGCTGGCCCGCACCCACGAGACTGGGCTGGTCACGTTTTACAGCCGCTCCAAGGGGCGCCTGTGGACCAAAGGCGAAAGCTCGGGGAATACCCTGCAGCTGGTGCGCCTGAGCACCGACTGCGACAGCGACGCGCTGCTGGCCCTGGCCCGGCCGCAGGGACCGACCTGCCACACCGGGGCCGTCAGCTGTTTCAGCGCCGAGCCACCCGCGCTGGAAATGCTGGGCCGTCTGGAGCGCACCGTACAGGGCCGCCGGGAAGCCGACCCGGCCGAGAGCTACACCGCCCGGCTGCTGACCGGCGAACCACGCCGCGCCGCACAGAAAGTGGGCGAGGAAGGGGTGGAAGTGGCGCTGGCTGCCGTCACCCAGAACGATGAGGAGTTGCTGGGCGAGGCTGCCGACTTGCTGTATCACCTGCTGGTGGTGCTGACCCTGCGCGGTCTGCGGCTGGAAGACGTCATCGCCGTGCTGCGGCAACGCTCACACTGAGACACTGAAAGCTACATTTTCTGCAACACCGCAAAAGTGCCGGTCCCGATATCCAGGGGCCGGCACTTTTACAATTGGTCGTCGGTCACACGTCGCAGCCGAAAGCCCGCAGCAGGTCATCTTCGGTGATGGCCGGCTGGCCCGCTGCCACATACGGCGCGGCGCTGGCCGTCGCCACCCCGGCGCGCCACGACAACCACACTTTTTTCAATCTGGTCCACATTCGGCGGTCCTCCCCCCCTGGCTCTTCGGGCCAAGCGGCAACACAACTGTTTAGATACACCGGCAGTATAAAGAAAATTCCTGCTGCCGTAGCGGGTGTGCTGACCCCAGGCTGACCGCTGGCCTGTAGGGTGGACTTTTCGGCGGTGCCAGCGGCACCCCTCCTCTTGACGGACTGCCCGGTGCGTGCCACACTGCCGGCATCACTTGGGGTGCCCACTGCGGCTGAGAGAACCCGCCCACCGGGGGTCTGGCGTTCAACCCATTGAACCTGAACTGGTTAGGACCAGCGGAGGGAATGTGATGGACGCAGTCAAAACAACCTGGAGGCGGCCTGCTCGGTGCGGGCGGCCTCCTGTGTTGATCATGTGCCGCCGTTCCTGCGCTGCTCCGGCCAGCAGCGGAGGAAGTATGACCGCCACACTGGATAAAACTGTTTTTGGCAAAAAAGATGCGGGGCGCGACCTTGCTGGGCTGACGCTGGGCGGCTTTCCCGGCAGCCGCAAGCTCTATCTGGCCCACCCGCAGCGTGCAGATATTCGCGTGCCGGTACGGGCCATTACCCAGACGCCCACCCTGGAAGCCGGTCCCGGCGGACTGACCCGCAGCGTGCCCAACCCTGACGTATACGTCTACGATTCCAGCGGCCCCTACACCGACCCGGCCGCCACCATCAACCTGGAACGGGGCCTGGCGCCGGTGCGCACCTGGGCCCGCGCCCGTGGCCGCACCCAGATGCAGGCCGCCCGCGCCGGGGAAATCACCCCGGAGATGGAATATGTGGCGCTGCGTGAAAGCATGCGTCAGCCGGACGACTTCACGCTCAGGCACCAGCACCCCGGCTTTGCCCACGGCTTCCGGATGCCCGGCGAGATCACCCCAGAATATGTGCGGGCAGAGGTGGCACGCGGCCGCGCCGTGATTCCCGCCAATGTGATGCACCCGGAGCTGGAGCCGATGATCATCGGGCGGGGCTTCCGGGTCAAGATCAACGCCAACATCGGCAACTCGGCCGTGCGGGCCAGCATCGTGGACGAGGTGGAGAAACTGGTCTGGGCCACCCGCTGGGGCGCCGATACCGTGATGGACCTGTCTACCGGGCCGCAGATTCACCAGACCCGCGAGTGGATCGTCCGCAACAGCCCGGTGCCCATCGGCACGGTGCCGATTTATCAGGCACTGGAAAAGGTGGGCGGCGTGGCCGAGGAGCTGACCTGGGACATTTACCGCGATACCCTGATTGAGCAGGCCGAGCAGGGCGTGGACTACTTCACCATTCACGCCGGCGTGCGGCTGGCCCACCTGCCGCTGACCGCCAGGCGGCGTACCGGCATCGTGTCGCGGGGCGGGTCCATCCTGGCGCGCTGGTGCCTGGCCCACCACCAGGAGAACTTCCTGTATACCCACTTCCGCGACATCTGCGAAATCATGCGCGAGTACGACGTGACCTTCAGTCTGGGTGACGGTCTGCGTCCCGGCAGCATCGAGGACGCCAACGACGCCGCACAGTTTGCCGAGCTGGACACGCTGGGCGAGCTGACCCGTGTGGCCTGGGAAGAGGGGATCCAGACCATGATTGAAGGCCCCGGGCACGTGCCGCTGCAGCTGATTGCCGAAAACATGACCCGCGAGCTGAACGCCTGCCTAGAAGCGCCCTTTTACACCCTGGGCCCGCTGACCACCGACATCGCGCCGGGCTACGATCACATCACCAGCGCCATCGGGGCCGCGCAGATCGGCTGGCACGGCACCGCCATGCTCTGCTACGTGACGCCCAAGGAACATCTGGGCCTGCCGGACAGAGACGACGTGCGCGAGGGCGTGGTGACCTACAAACTGGCCGCCCACGCCGCCGACCTCGCCAAGGGCTTTCCGGGGGCGCAGGCCCGCGACAACGCCATTTCCAAGGCCCGCTTCGAGTTTCGCTGGGAAGACCAGTTCAACCTCAGCCTGGACCCGGAAAAAGCCTGTTCCTTCCACGATGAAACCCTACCCGCCGAGGCCGCCAAGACCGCGCATTTCTGCTCGATGTGCGGCCCACAGTTCTGCTCGATGAAGCTGAGCCAGGACCTGGCCGGCGACCTGCAGGTCTATATGCAGCGAGGTCTGGCCGAAAAAGCGCAGGAGTTCCGGGCAGGGGGCGGGGACCTCTATGTGGCGCCGGGAGGCGGGGATGACTGAGGTGGCCCCGCCTCGCCTCGGCGGTCAGGCTGGGGTTGCCGCGCTGGGCCACCTCTACCTCGTCGCCACCCCGCGCCCTGAAATGACCGAGGC
The DNA here is from genome assembly GCF_946848805.1 of Deinococcus sp. Marseille-Q6407. Taxonomy (NCBI): domain Bacteria; kingdom Thermotogati; phylum Deinococcota; class Deinococci; order Deinococcales; family Deinococcaceae; genus Deinococcus; species Deinococcus sp. Marseille-Q6407. The sequence goes on along the minus strand of NZ_CAMPFU010000004.1, from coordinate 72,785 downwards.
CGATTTTCTGGCCCGCATCGCGGCGGCGCTGGACGGTGGGGTGGACACCCTGCAACTGCGCTGCAAGGCCGATGGTGACCCCCGCTACGCCGAGGCGCGGCCTTACATCGCCCTGGCCGAAAAAGTGCGCGAACTGGCGCACGCCCACCACATCCCCTTTTTCGTGAATGACCGCCCCGATGTGGCGCTGGCCGCCGGGGCCGATGGCGTCCACCTGGGCCAAAACGACCTGCCGGTGGCCTGGGCGCGGCAGCTGGGGCCAAGTCTCATGCTGGGCCGCTCCACGCACGCGCCGGAGCAGGCGGCCGCCGCGCTGGCCGAAGCCCCGGCGTATTTTGCCTGCGGGCCGGTCCACGCCACGCCCACCAAACCGGGCCGGGCAGCGGTGGGGCTGGACTATATCCGCGCCGTGGCTGCCATGAAACCGGCCTGCCCCTGGTACGCGATTGGCGGCATTGATCATCAGACCATTCATGCCGCGCTGGACGCCGGAGCGCGCCGGGTGGCGGTGGTGCGGGCGGTGCTGGACGCACCCGACCCGGCAGCGGCGGCGGCCGAACTGCAAGCGGCACTTCAGCAGGCCAGCCTGACTGTCACGCCGACCTTTACCCTCAACGGCGACCCGGCGCCCCTCAGCGCCGGCCTGACGCTGCTGGCTCTGCTGCACGAGCTGGACGTTGACCCGGCCCGCGTGGCGGCCGCCGTGAACGACGACTTCTACCCTGCCGGCTCTCTGCCTGACCGCCCACTGAGCCCCGGAGACGTGGTGGACGTGGTGCAGATGATGGTAGGGGGATGACAGGCGAAAGGACGATTGCGAAGATGCAGAGTGACCTTCTGACCATTGGCGGCCGGCAGTTCTCCAGCCGCCTGATGCTGGGCACCGGCAAGTACCCCAACTTCAGCGTGATGCGGGACGCCATTGAGGCCAGCGGCGCCCAGATCGTGACGGTGTCTATCCGGCGAGTAGAGCTGAAAAGTGCCGGACACGACGGCCTGCTGGACGCGCTGGACTGGAACCGCTACCAGCTGCTGCCCAACACCGCCGGCTGCCGCACCGCCGAGGAAGCCGTGCGGGTGGCCCGGCTGGCCCGCGCCACCACCGGTACCAACTGGGTGAAGCTGGAAGTGATTCCTGATGCTCGCTACCTGCTGCCCGACCCTACCGGCACCCTGCGGGCCGCCGAGATGCTGTGTGCCGAGGGCTTTACCGTGCTGCCCTATATTCAGCCGGACGCTGTGCTGGCGCGTGCGCTGGAACGTGCCGGCTGCGCCACCGTGATGCCGCTGGCCTCGCCCATCGGGTCTGGGCGGGGCCTCCAGAACGCTGCCCTGATCGGCACGGTGCTGGACGGCGCCGGGGTGCCGGTGGTGGTAGACGCCGGGCTGGGCGTGCCCAGCGAGGCGGCGGCCGCCCTGGAAATGGGCGCGGACGCCGTGCTGGTCAACACCGCCGTGGCCGAAGCCCGCGACCCGGTGGCAATGGCACAAGCTTTTGCCCTGGGGGTGCAGGCGGGCCGCGCCGCTTTTCTGGCTGGGCGAATGGCCGTGCGCGAAACCGCCAGCCCCAGCAGCCCGCAGCTGGGCGTGGTGCGGCTGCCCGACCCGGAAGTCCCGGCGTGATCGCGGTGGTGGGCGGCGGCCTGATCGGGTCCGCCATAGCCTTCACGCTGAGCCGGGCCGGGGCAGAAGTGGTGGTGCTGGACGCCGAGAAGCCCGGCGCCGCCTGGCGGGCCGGCGCCGGCATGCTGACCCCCACCGGCGAGCGGCTGGCCGGCACGCCACTGGACGCCCTGGCCCGCGAGAGCCTGCGCCTTTGGCCCGATTTCGCGCGCCGCCTGGAAGCGGCGACGGGGCAGGCAGTGCCATTACGCTGGGGCGTGGAGCATGTGGGCTACGGTGCAGCGGCCAGTCTCCCCTCCCCTGCCACCTGCCGCCAGGACGAGGCGACCACCCATCCTCCCTCGGTCGTCCGGGCCGCACGGCTGGGGCTGGACCTGCGCCGCGCCGAGGTGCTGGGGCTGGAGCCGCTGCGGGCCGACGTGCGGCTGCTCACCAGCGCCGGTGCCCTGACCGCCGAGCAGGTGGTGCTGGCGGCGGTAGCCTGGTCGGGGCGCTTCGGCCTGCCGGTCTTTCCGGTACGTGGACAGGCACTGCTGCTGGACAGTGACGGCAGCGCCCCACTGCTGGCCCGCTACACTGCCAAGGGCCATACTGTCAGTTCAGCCGGTTTTCCCTTGTACGGTCTGCCGCGTCCTGACGGCCACTACGTGGGCGCCACCGTCCGGCCCCACCGCTGGGAGGCGCAGCCGCTGGCCGCCGATGCCCGCTGGCTTGGCCGCGCGGCCCGCGGGGTCTGGCCGGAAAGTGGCCGGCTGACACCCCGGCAGGCGCTGGTGGGCCTGCGCCCCTGCACGCCGGATGGCCTGCCCATCGTGGGGCCGCTGCCCGGCTGGGGCGGGCAGGTGGTAGCGGCGACCGGGCACGGGCGGCACGGTGCCCCGCTGGCTCCGCTGGCCGCGCAGCAGGTGGCCCAGGTGCTGCTATGACGCCACCCAAACCTATTGCCCTGACCATCGCCGGTTCGGATTCGGGCGGCGGTGCCGGTATCCAGGCTGATCTGAAGACTTTTCAGGCTTTGGGGGTCTTCGGCACCTCAGTCATCACCATCGTTACCGCGCAGAACACACTGGGCGTGCAGCAGGTCTTTCCCCTGCCGGCCAGCGTGGTGGCCGCGCAACTTCGTTCGGTGCTGGCCGACCTGCCCCCGGCCGCCGTCAAAATCGGTGCGCTGGGCGAGGTGGACATCATCCGGGCGGTGGCGGCAGAGCTGCGCGGAATAAGCGTTCCCATCATCCTCGACCCGGTGATGGTCGCCAAAGGCGGCTCGTCGCTGCTGGCCGCCGAAGCGGTGTCTGCCCTGGTCACGGAGCTGCTGCCTCTCGCCACCCTGACCACCCCCAACCTGCCGGAAGCGGCAGCACTGGGCGCGGCACTAGACGGGCACGACGTGCTGCTCAAGGGCGGCCACGCCGAGGGAGCCGTGGTGGAAGACCGGCTACGCTGGCAAGGCGAGGAATATCACTTTGCCGTTCCCCGGCAGCACACCCGCCACACCCACGGCACCGGCTGCACGTTGTCCAGCGCGATTGCAGCGGGGCTAGCACGGGGCTGGTCCCTGCCGCTGGCGGTCGCCAGAGCACACGCTTATGTGGCCCGCGCCATCACAGCGGCTCCGGGCCTAGGCGGGGGACACGGCCCACTGGAACATGCGGTGAGCACTCTAGACTAGCGGCATGCCCCGCCCCCTCCCGCTGGCCCTGTCCCTCTGCACCCTGCTGAGTGCCTGCGTTCCAGCAACAGGTTGCGCGCCCCCGACTTCTTCCCAGGAGGCTCCCATGTCTGTCCCAGTTCTGCCCCACCCGGCTCCCCTCCCTGCTGACGCACCGCTGAGTGCTGTGCTGGACCGCATCGACGCCTGGTACGCCGAGCACGCCCCCGCCATCCACGCCACCCTGCGCCCCGGAGCCAGCGACGCCGAGCTGGACGCTCTGGAAGCGCGGCTGGGGCACAAGCTACCGCCGGAGTTCCGCGCCCTCTACCGCTGGCACGACGGCCAGAACTGGGCAGTGGGCGGCTTCTTCGGGCTGGACTGGATGCCGCTGACAGAGGTGGAAGGTCGCTGGGGCACTTGGGACGATATCGCCCGTGAGGACAGCGACATGAACGTCTCTATCTTCACCGTCTCGCACCCTACCGGGGCCATCCGCGAGCAGTACGCTTCGGCATTGTGGGTGCCGTTTCTGCACGATGGCGGCGGCAATCATGTGTCAGTGGACCTGGGGCCGGACGTGGTGGGCACATACGGGCAGGTCATCACCACCGGCCGCGACGAAACTCACCGCTATCTGCTGGCCAGCAGCCTGGAAGGTTTCCTGCGCGAGTACCTGCGCCGCCTGGAAACCGGGCAGGTGAGCGCGCAGAAGCTGAGTGGCTACGATCACGACATGTGGAACGTGACCCTGACCAATGCAGCCGGACAGGCCCATGACGGCTACTCTCAGCTGGGCAACCTCTTCCCCGGGTTTGAGGCCGCACCCGTCACGCCCGGCGAGAACCCGCAGAATGACGATGAGATGCCTCTTTCCCAAGCAGTACGCCGCCTGGACGCGTTTCTGGCCGCCCAGCATCCTGACCTGCGGGCCACCCTCACGTCGGGAGCCACCCCCGCCGAACTGACCGCCGCCGAGGCCAGACTGGCCGGCCGCTCCCGCCCGAAGTGCGCTTCTGGTACGCACAACACCGTGACTGGGGAGGGTTATTCGGGCTGCGCTCTGTCCCGCTAGAAGAGCTGGGCACGGCAGACCCGGCTGGCTTCGGGCCGCCGGACGCGGCAGGGACGGTGGTGCCGTTTAGCCCCTACGGCGCGCCGAGTACCGCCGCCGACTAGCTGCCGCTGTGGGAGGACGGTGCAGGCGGCTATCTGGGCCTAAACCTGGCGAACTACGGCGAGGTGCGGACCTTCGGAAATGTGCGCCCGCGTCACGTGCTGGGCGAGCATCTGGGGCGCGTGCTGGACCGATATGTTCGCTTCGCCGAGGCTGGGCTGCTGGTGCGCGACGGCCCCAGCCTGCGCGTGCCAGACACGCATGGGCAAACCGGCCGGGGTGTGGTCGCGGCCTTTCCCGGCTTCGGGACTGCGCCGGCAGAGCTGAGCCTCAGCGTACCCTGACGCCCTTGCTGGCCGGCTGCTTGCGAATCCAGGCCACGAACTTCTGCACACCCTCATGTTCCCGCAGGGCCTCCAGCGACGAATACCCGGTTTCCAGCTCCTGGTTGGAAAAGGTGGTGTGCAGGTACTTGTGACAGGCCGGGCACAGCATCACGGTAGGCAGCTCGGCCACTTTCAGGCCCCGGCGCCGGCCCTGTGAGCGGGGCACCAGGTGGTGTTCCGTCAGGCGCGGCACCTCGCGGCCGCACAGTGCGCAGGCAGCGGGAGCAGCGGCGGGCGGCGGCCAGGCTGCGGCCTTAGCCCGGCGCGCCATCTTCGCCTCCAGCTCCGGCTTCTGCTGCCTGCCCAGCCCGAATACTCGGCAGATCCTGAACACCCTGACGGACGCGGCCCAGCAGGCTGATCAGCTGCCGCTGCTCGGCGGCGTCCAGGGTCTCCACACTATGCATGTTGTGCTGGCGCAGAGGCTCATCCATCCGGGCCAGCAGGTCCAGCCCCTGTGCGGTGATCCGGAACGGGGCCTGGGGATGCTTCCCTTCCGGTTGACCCCTGCTTTCGCGGCTGACCAGACCAGTTTTTTCCAGCCGGGTCAGCAGATGGGTCAGGTCCGGCGACACCCGGTCAATCAGGCGGCGGCGAATCTCGGCGCGGCTGAGTTCCTCTCCAGCGCGCCAGGCACCACGCAGAATCCGCAGAATATTGTACTGATCCGGCGTCACCCCGTACTGGCGCACGAAAGAGTCAAAATCGGCCATCACCACCGCGTGGGTTCTCGGCAGACTAACCACCGCCTCTTCCGAAAGATCGTCATATTCTCTGTTTTGCAGCAGCTCTTCGTAGAGGGACATGTACCTGGACAGTTTAGCGGCAGGGGCAAAGGTTTACTGTCTGCCCGAATGGATTAACCAGTCAGAAAGCACCGCCCGATTCTCGACAGTGACTTTAGGCTGGTTACTCCGGCAGCGACCAGTCCACCGGCGTCTCGCCGGCTTCTTCCAGTGCCCGGTTGACTGCACTAAAGGGCCGGGTGCCCGCAAAGTGCCGCACACTGAGTGGGCTGGGATGGCCGCTTTCAATCACCACATGCTGCGGCGCCGTCACCAGCTTTTTCTTCTTGCGAGCATAAGCGCCCCACAGCACAAAGACCACCCGCTCTTCCTTGTCATTCAGCGCACGGATCACGGCATCGGTAAAGTCTTCCCAGCCTTGGCCGGCGTGGCTGTTCGGCTCGCCTTCACGCACGGTCAGTACGGCGTTCAGCAGCAGCACGCCACGTTCAGCCCAAGCAGCCAGATTGCCATGCTTGGGCGGCTTGACTCCCACGTCTTCCTGCAACTCGCGGTAGATGTTGCGTAGGCTGGGCGGCACCCGTACCCCACGCCGCACGCTGAAAGCCAGGCCCTGCGCCTGCCCCGCCCCATGATAGGGATCCTGGCCCAGAATCAGCACTTTGGCGTCACGGTAAGGCGTCAGTTGCAGGGCTGTGAACACATCCTCGCGCGGTGGATAGACCGTGTGGCTTTGCCGCTCACGCTCCACGAATTCCAGGAGACGCCGGAATTCGGGCCGGCGGACAGCGTCGTGTAGCACTTCGCCCCAGTCCTGGGGAAGCTGCACGGCAGGTTCGCCTGTGGATGAATCGAACAGATTGGGTTGATCAGGCATGGTGTGTCTCCTTCAGGCTGATAGTTGGTTCGGTCTGGACCCTCCGAGCAGAGCTGTGCCAGTAGTCTGGCCAGCCAGGGCCGGATTGGCAAATGTCAGCCCAGAGAGCCGAACTTATTCTCAGGGATGATCCGGTCCAGCTCAGCTCGAATGCGGTCAAAATCACCGGCATGGGCGGCCGCTTCCAGCCCAGCAATATCCCGGTCCAGCACGACCGGGTCCACCTGTTCCAATCGGGCACTGAAAATCTCGGCGTGGGTGGTGGCATCGGTGCCTTCGGAAGACGTCAGCAGTTCCTCGTACAGCTTCTCGCCGGGCCGCACACCACTGTAGACAACCTCAATATTCTGCGCTCCGCTCAGGCGAATGACATCACGTGCCAGGTCGGCAATCTTGACCGGCTGCCCCATATTCAGCAGGTACACCTTGCCGTTTTCGGCCAGGCCACCCGCTTGCAGCACCAGCCGGGCCGCTTCGGGAATAGTCATGAAGTAGCGGGTCATTTCCGGATGGGTCACGGTGACGGGGCCGCCCCGGCGAATCTGAGTCATGAAGGTGGGTACCACGCTCCCGCGGCTGCCCAGCACATTCCCAAAGCGGACCGAGACAAAAGCCTGGCCGGGCCGGGCCCGCGCGGCACCTGCTGAAACAGTCTTCTCGGCCATGCGTTTGCTGGCGCCCATCACACTGGTCGGGTTCACGGCCTTGTCAGTCGAGATATTGACCAACCGCTCCACCCCATATTTCAGGCTCATCGCCACCACATTGCGGGTGCCGATCACGTTATTTAGAATCGCTTCGGAAGGTGCGGCTTCCATCAGCGGGACATGCTTGTGCGCCGCCGCGTGAAAGACTACCTGCGGCCGGTGCGCTCTAAAGACCTGCTCCAGCCGCTCACGGTCGCGCACATCACCAATCAGGGCCACCTGTGGCAGCTCCGGCGCCAGGCGGCGCAGCTCCTGCTGAATGGCAAAAATGCTGCCTTCGCCCCGGCCCAGCAACAGAATCTTTGCAGGACCAAACGGCAAAATCTGCCGCACGATTTCCGAACCGATGCTTCCCCCGGCCCCCGTCACCATAACAGTGCGGCCGCGCAGGTAGCCGGCGATCTCGGCAGTGTTTAGCTGCACTGAGGGCCGACGTAGCAGGTCTTCGAGGTTCACGTCACGGATCTGGCTCAGCGACACGTCACCCGAGAGAATCTCAAAAACGCCCGGAATAATCCGGTAGTTCACCCCGGTGTCCTTGGCAAGATCAACCACCTGGCGCACAAAAGGCCCCGCTGCAGACGGCACCGCAATCAGCACTTCCTCTACCTTCTCGCGGCGGACCACTTCAGGCAAGGTGGCCACTGCACCGTACACCGGCAAGCCCACCAGCGAACTTCCGCGCTTATCGGGCGCATCATCCACAAAGCCCACTGGCCGCATCTGCGCTTCGGGATGCCGCAGCATCTCGCGGGCGATCAGGCTGCCGGCTTCCCCGGCGCCCACAATCAATACCCGACGCATCCCCGGCTGCTGATCATGCGGCACTCGCTCATGCAGAACCCGCGCCAACAGCCGTACGCCGCCCATCAGCAGCAGGCCTAGCACGCCGGTCAAAAGTGGCACACTGCGGGGCAAATCCAGAAAGTCGCGCAGGAGAAAAGCCGCGGCCAGATCAATCAGGGTCGCCAGCAATACGGCGCGCAGCAGCAGCAGCAAATCCGGCACCCCGATACGCCGCCAGGTCTGGCGGTAGAGCCCGTAATAGCGGCTGAGCACGGTCATGGTCAGTGCACCGATCAGGAAATAGGTCAGTACTCCCGGGCTCAGAACAGACGTATCCAGCCGGTCCAGGCCCTCGGTCAGTGCGCTGGGTTTGCGGTACAGGTACGCCAGCACTGCCGCCAGAGTCCAGAGGCCCAGATCGATGAAAAACTTCTGAATCTGATAACTCTGGATACTGGCAGAGGTGTCTGACAGGCCGTCAATGGGATCAGGAACGGGAGGCTGGGTCATGACGAATTGCGTTTAGCGGGTGGCTTCTTTCAGCACGCTGCAAATCACATCGGCCATGGCTTCCATATCGGCTCCGCTCAGGGTGGGGTGCACCAGGAACATCAGCGACGTTTCTCCCAGTTCGCGGGCCACCGGCAGCCGCTCCTTGGGACCATAGCCAGCGTCCTGAAAAGCTTTCTCCAGATAGATTTCCGAGCAGGAGCCGCTGAAAGCTGGCACGCCCTGCGCAGCAATGGTATTCATAACCCGGTCGCGGTCCCAGCCTTCTTTCAGGCGCTCAGGCTGCACGAAAGCATAGTACTTGTAGTAAGAATGCAAGATTTCGGCAGGCGGCAAGGTCAGCCGGATGCTGGCAAATTCGCCCAGGCGGCGGTTGAGCACAGCCGCGTTGGCACGGCGCTGCTCAATCCAGCCGGGCAGCTTCCGTAGCTGCAAGCGGCCAATAGCGGCCTGCATTTCCAGCATACGCCAGTTGGTACCGAACGACTCGTGTAGCCAGCGAAACCCAGGCGGATGGTCGCGGTGATAGACCGCGTCGTAGCTCTTACCGTGATCCTTGAAAGCCCAGGCTTTTTTCCAGATGTCTTCTCCGGCCAGCTCGTCATTGAAGGCCAACAGGCCGCCTTCACCGCCGGTGGTGAGGATCTTGTCCTGACAGAAGGAAAAAGCCCCCGCGTGCCCGATGCTGCCCACCGGCCGGCCCTTGTAAAAAGCCCCATGTGCCTGCGCACAGTCCTCAATTACAATCAGGTCATGCTCGCGGGCCAGTTCCATGATGGAGTCCATGTCGCAGGGCCAACCGGCCAGATGCACCGCGATGATAGCCCGAGTTTTATCGTTGATCAGCGGACGGATGGTCTCGGCGGTAATCACCTGCGAAACCGGATCCACATCGGCGATGACCGGCACGCAGCCCCGCATGACTGCTGCACTCGCTGAGGCGATAAAGGTGCGGGCAGTGGTAATGACTTCACCTTCAGTAATCCCGAACGCCTGTAGCGCCAGTTCGAGTGCCAGACTACCGTTGTGGAGCGCGATGGTATGCCTGACACCCAGATACTCGGCGTATTCACGCTCGAATTCACGGGCTTCGGTGCCGGTCCAGTAGTTCACTTTCCCCGACTCCAGCACTGCCATCACTGCCTGCCGCTCGTCTTCAGGAAAGACCGGCCATCCCGGCCAGGCCCGGGGGGGAGCCTCCTGCCGGGAAGCCCCGCTTGCACTCACCTCGTTCATCACAAGATCCAGCATACTGCTTGCAGGGCTTAGAGGCATCATAGCTGTTCTCAATCTCAGTAGGTGACAACTTCAGTTTGACCTCGTTCCAGACGGCAAAAATCAACAGTCGGCCCCATCAAGCTTGATGGGGCTGTCTCTTCGCGGTCTCCTGGGAGTGTGAAATCGACAGAATCCGCTGCTCAGCAGGCTACCGCACTCACCCAGCACTTCAAAGCGCACGCCAGTCATCTCCGTATTGACACCCTTCAGCGCTTGATTGACGTCCTTCTGGCGATGATTGCCGCGAGGAGCATCAATCATCACGACCTGAGTGCCCACATGCCGGGTATCAGCATGCCCCAGGCTAAGAAAAGGCGGGCAGACCGCACCTTCCGGGATGAGCAGCTGGACATGGACTTTTTCATCGCTCTGCTCGTTGTCCATCTTCCACCGGGGAAGGTGTTGCTGAGTCTGGACCGCACCAATTGGGAGCATGGGGAAACGCCCATCAATTTTCTGGTGCTTGGAGCCGTGGTTCATGGCTTCACTCATAAGTTGCACCTTGCATAGCTGAGCGAATAGCCGTGCTGGTGGAGGAATTCTTGCTCTTTTTGAATTTGGCTCAGCAGGTGGTTCAGCCTGACTTCGGGGAAGAGGGTATGTAGGGCCAAGCGGGCTGCCTCTTTCAGGGTCATGTCCTCAGAGCGGTACAGCATGGTCAGGGTGAAGGCCAGGAAGACCATCAAAATCCAGCGGTCCAGACCCCTGGCAGTTCGCAGCGCGAACTGCGCCAACCCAAACTGATGCTTTCCCTCCTTAAAAAAGGATTCCAGCGCCCAGCGCCGTTTTCCTTCGGCCAGGATGTCATCCCCCTCTAACAGCTCAGACGACACCGCGAAGAATTCGCGGTCCCCACGGTCCATCCTCCCCAGAGACAGCGTTTCCAGAGGCCAGTTGGCGAGGTTGACGTACCCCCCATGCGGACAGTCCGCAACCGTCACCTGTCCAGGATGATCCGTGCGCCGGTTACTCCTCACACCCACCACGAACTCGAAACCGAGACGCTGCACACCGTCCAGAAAGACAGCGGATTCGAATCCACTGTCTGCCAGTACGCAGACCTGAAAGCGTTTCCCGACGAAGTCTGGCACCTCTTCCAGCAGGTCAAGGGCTAACGTGACGGGAGTGCTGGTGTACTTGCCCTGGTAGACCCGGTAAGAAATGGGGAACTTCAGTTCCCCATATTCGGCGAACAGGACCACCAGATGGATGCCGTGCCTGCCGTTGTAGACGCTGACGTAGGGCAGCTGAATTCCCACCTTTTCCACCGTGGTCAGATCCACGCTGAGCCGCAGACGAGGTCTGCGTTTGTGACGAGCTGTATCCAGCAGGATGCGCCACTGGAAGTCCTGCATCTCTTCCCGGCAGCGGTCTGAATCCCAGTCATAGACGTTGAAGAAGCGACTCAGTGCACTGGGGCTGACTCCCTCAGCCTGGCTGAACTTGGTCTTCTGACCTGGACTGTGGAAGAGGTGCAGCGAAGCCTGGAGGCTTCGCCGTTGGTACAGCGTCTCTGGAATGTCCAGAATCCGCTGTGAGAGAATATGGGTGCGCTCCCCTGAAACCTGTTTGTACACACTTCCAGAATTTCAGCTCTGGGAGCGCTTTTTGTCCGCCTATTCAGGTGCAAGTTCTGAGTATTGAAGCTCCTCCGCGTCTTGCCAGCGAAACGCTGGCAAGGCCTGGTGGCTGACCGTGAGTTCATCGGTGCGGAGTGGTTCCGTTTTCTCCGTCGTCAAGGCATCAAGCGGGCGATCCGCATTCGGCACAGCGACATGCTGGACGACATGAATGGGAAGGAATGGTTTAAGCACGTCCAGCACGGTCATTTCCATGAAATCGACGAAAAGGTGTTCGTGTTTGGCGAACTCATGCGGGTGGTCGCGACGAGGTCATCCACAGGTGACCTCGTCATCATTGCCACAGATTTCAGCGCTCGGAAGACCTGGAAGCTGTACAAGCAGCGCTGGTCAATCGAGTGCACCTTCAGCAGCTTCAAGAAGCGAGGCTTCGACCTGGAGCGGACTGGGATGACGGAAAGGAGCCGTCTTCAGCGGCTCTTCGGCTTGGTGACACTGGCCTGGATGTTTTGTTTGCGCTTGGGGGTCTGGTTTGACCAGACCCAGTCCATCCCCATTCTCAAGCATGGTCGTAGAGCGGTCAGTCTGGTGCGGTACGGTGCTCAGCATCTCGTGGATGCCTTACGGTGGAAACCACAACAGTTCATGGCTGTCCTAGACCTGTTGACCCAGCCTTTTTGCCCACCAGGAGGGGCTGGAAGTGAAGTTGTCACCTACTGAGGTTCTCAATTACAATGCCGCTTGTGGAAGCGAAACCTCTGGTCATCTTCGGCACGGGCGGACTGGCCCGGGAAATCCATCAGCTGGTTCGGGACATCAATGCGCGTCAGCAAACTTATGAAGTCCTAGGCTGGCTGGATAGCAATGCACAGATGCATGGCCAGCAGGTGCACGGCCTGCCCGTGCTGGGAGACGCTCAGTGGCTGTCAGCGTACCCTGAGACACTGGTGGCGGTAGGTATTGGTGCGCCGCCGACCCGCCGCAAGATCGTTTTGCAGCTTCAGGAACTGGGGCATTGTAAGTTCGCGACCCTGATTCATCCCACAGCTATCATCGGTCAGGAAGTCAGGATCGGTGAGGGTGTGACGATCTGCGCCAATGTGACCACCACGGACGACTACAGAATCGGCAACCATGTCCTGATCAACATTATGGCCACCATCGCACATGACGATGTCCTGGAGGATTTCGTAACTGTTGCACCCGCAGCGGTCATCAGCGGCAACGTGACCATCGGCGAAGGCACCGACATCGGCACCAATGCTACCCTTATTCAGGGCGTCAGCGTAGGTCGCTGGAGCGTTGTCGGGGCCGGAGCAGTAGTCACCCGCCCGCTTCCTGACAATGTCACTGCCGTGGGAGCCCCCGCCAAACCCATTAAGCAACGGGAAGACGGGTGGCATCTTTAATCAAGTTATCAAGTGCACTTGAGCCAATCCTCCCGCTTAAGCCGAACTCCCCGTAAAACGTGACATGGTTGCTTCACCCGCCGCGCTGATGCCTTCACGTACAAAGACCTTTTTGAGGGTCAGCAAAAGGATTTTCAAGTCCAGCAGCAGGTTGTGATGGTCCACGTACCAGACGTCATACTTGAACTTCTGATCCCAGGAGATCGCGTTGCGACCGTTAACCTGCGCCCATCCGGTCACTCCAGGGCGCACCTCGTGACGGCGGGCCTGCTGGGACGAATACAGCGGCAGATAATCCATCAGCAGCGGCCGGGGTCCGACCAGGCTCATCTCGCCCCTAAACACATTGAATAACTCAGGCAGCTCGTCCAGCGAAGTGGAGCGCAGAAAGCGGCCAAATGGTGTTAGGCGAACGCTGTCAGACAGTAGCTCGCCGTCCGGCCCCCGCTCATCGGTCATGGTGCGGAACTTGTACATGGTAAATGGTTGGCCCCCCAGCCCCGGCCGCACCTGCCGGAAGATAACTGGACTTCCCAGCTTGCTGCGGATAGCCAGAGCCAGAAGCAGCATTGGCCCACTCAGGACCAGCAGTCCACTGGCGGCCAGAGCAGCATCAAGCCACCGCTTCGCTGGGTCTTTGGCAGCCAACTGTCTGTGGTACAGCAGCTCCTCGTACAGTTCAGCCCAGCGCTGCTGGATATCCTCGGGGCGAAACGAAGCCGCCACCCAGCGCCGGCCTGCCGCACCGCGCCGATGAGCTTCTTTAGGGTTGGTGATTGCTTCCAGCAGCGCTGCCGCCAACGCCTGCGCGTCCCCGACAGGGACCTGCCAGCCAGTCACTCCGTCCTGCACAGCATCCCTGGCGCCAGTGGCGTTGGTGGTCACCACTGGGACGCCCCAGGCCAAAGCTTCCAGAGCCACGGTGGGGAAGCCTTCACGGTAGGTGGGCAGGGCCAGCACGTCCATCATCGGGTAATAAAACCCTACATCCGGCACAAACCCGGTTTTCACCACGCCTGGTACTGATTCAATGGCTTCCCGAACCTGGGCCGGGACCGGATCGCCCTCCTCAAAGTCACCCACCAGCAGAAGCTGAGCTGCAGGCACCTGCTGCCGCACTAGCTGAAACGCTTCCATCAGTTCGGCCATGCCCTTATCCCGCACGAAACGACCAACAAAGCCGACCACTGGACCCTGCAGCTCCAGTTCGTTCTGACGCTGCTCCGTTTCCTCAACAGTGGGGAGTGCTTCAGGCAACCGGACGCCGTTGGGACTTCCCGAACCCAGCACACGCGTTTTATAGGCTGGAGCCAGCTTCAATTCCTGGACTCGCTGCTGCAAACTGGGACTGACACAGACCACCTGATGAGCACACGCCATCGCCACTCGCTCGGTCAGGTTCAGAATTCGGCGTTTGGTTCCGTCGGCTGTTTCCAGTCGCAGGCCGTGCAGGGTGTATACGCGGACCGGAACTCGTGCAGCCACCGCTGCCATACCGCCAATCAGGCCCGCCTTAGGCGTACCAACGTTGGTCACTGCCGGACGGAAATGCCGCAGTGTCCGGTACATCTGCCACAGCGAACGAAGATCAGAGAGCGGGCTGATCTCGCGCTGCATTGGGACCGCGTAGGCTTGCGCCCCCTCCTGCCGGGCGAATCTCTCCAGCTGACCTGGCACTGTGGGCGCGCTGCCGACGCCGGCGCGCCAGCCCCGATCGCGGAGCAATCTGACTTGCCCCCGCAAGAAGCCAAGGCTGATAGAGGCGGTCACGGCAAAGAAAATACTGCGGTCGGTTCTGGGCATAGTGAACTTTCAGGGAATTGGGATTCTAACGTGATCGGGCAAGTTGAATGAGGCAAGCCGGAAGAAACTGCAAGTTTGACGCAGAGCTTAGCTGCTCCAATCACTAGCTTACTGCACGGTAAAATCCAGTAATAGGAACACTTGCCGCGTGTCGTTCTGCTAGTTGTTATGTATTATTGCTTAAAGGATGCAAAGCTATCTGCAAGGCTCTTTCTCCAGCCTGACGATCTGCGTCGCTGATAGGTTGCGAGCGCTTCCGCAAGATATACTTCTCTGCCCCAAAAGTATGGAGTGTCCGCCGAAGAGCTACCCGAAGCTTTGAACCGCGTATCTGCTGCTGAAATAGCGAACGGTATTCTGGCGCAGCAGTGCAGCACTTTTCCTGCAGCATCGCCTGATATCCGGCCGAAGTCTGTTCTACCTTGGCATGCTGGTCGCCGGCTTCACGGTAAAAGAGTAGTGGCTCAGGCAGCTGCACGAAGCAGGATACATCAGCAGTACGCAGCCAAAGTTCAATGTCTTCACAGCGCTGTGCAGTCACGTCATAAGGATGTGCCAGAAACCAGCTTGTCTTGCCCGCCACAGTCGGATGGATAAAACCACCCCGTTGCATTACACTGCTCAACCCCTGTTCGACAAAAGGATTGCCCCGGCGAAGTCCAGTCAAATGGTCATCCCCATCAATGATGTAAGCAGCTGCCCCCACCACGTCACAGTCGGGGTCGGCCAGGAGAGTCGCCACCTGCTTTTCCAGGCGGTCGGCCGTCATGATATCGTCGGCGTCCATCCTGAAATAGAATTGGCCACGGGCCAGACGCACGGTTTCGTTCAGCCGTTCGCTTAGGCCACGATTGTGTCCATCGCGCAGCACCTGGATTCGGGAATCACTGAACTGTCCGATAATCTCAGAGCTGCGATCAGACGAGCCATCATCAAGGATCAGCAGTTCCCAGTTGCTATAGGTCTGGTTCAGAACCGAGGTAATTGTCCGGGCAACGTAATCCTGAGCGTTGTATACGGGCAACCCGATGGTAACCAGGGGCCGCTCTGCTAAATCTGCGTTGTACACTCTCATCCTCCGTTATGTCATGGATACAGATGTGGGGAGGCCCAGGTAAATGGGGCCAACGACAAGGAAATCAGAATCCCCTCAGATAGAAAAAGGAATTGACCAGCAGCAGCCCCAGAATCACCAGCGCGCTGAAGAACCTCTTATTCTCGGTCTTCGTGTAGCCACGCTCATTGATATCCTTGATTACCAGCGTCGAAAGTAGCGGCAGCAGTACCCATGATGCAATCAGAAAGCGGTCGGCATAGGAAATAAAGTTCATCAGGTGTCCTACGCCATTCATCAGTACATAGGCATTAAAAATCCAACGCGTATTGGGTGACATTTTCCTGAACGGCAAAATCAGCAGAAGTAGCAGGGGAATAGAACTAAAGGCCACGAAATCAGGGCGAAAGCCAACGCGGTAGTTAAAATTTCCCGTAGCATAATCCACATAGTCGGTGGGCAGAATCTGGATAGCAAAAGGGGCATATAACCCACTGAACAGGCTGATGAAGACTGCTGCCAACCAAAAATACACCATGCCTGGCCGACGTGTGCCCAGTACCATTGGTATTGTTAGCAAACCACCAATCTTATGAAATAAGATTGCAGCAGGTGATGCTAGAATACGCAAAAACCAGCCTCGATAATTGACCAATAATGCCATCAATAGCATTGCTACAGCTGAAGCCATGCCCTGCCGCAAAATATTGATATTATAGGCCAGATAAAATGAAGACGAGAGTAATAATACTGTATACAGGGAAAGATAGAATGGACTATTAAGGAATCTCACACCTACCATATAAAAACAGATAGAGATAAACAGACATATGGCAAATAGAAAATTAAAAGGCGAAGACGTAAATAAATTAACGAGAGCAATAAAATAAAGGAAGCCCTGATCAATGCTGTTAATAAATCCTTGGTCCCCTAGCTGATATGCTCTGAACATCCCCATATAAGCTGGTGTATCTGACCCTATGTTAATTGGCCGGTAGCCCCAATAAAATGCATAAGCTAAAAATGGCAGATAAAGCAAGGCGACCTGTATGGAAGAAGTATCTGGTCTACGCAACTTCAAGTCGTGGCTCCATTCCCATAACTCATTCAACGACTCTCAACTTCCAACACCAAACGAGGATCCAGTTTTCCAATAAAAATGTCCCGAAGAGCTAGAAAATTTCCCTTTAATCTCTGATTCCTATCAATAGTCATGATTGATTGAGGTCTTAAAAGAGTCAGTACGCCAAGCCTGTGGGCTAGATTCGCAAGAAAGCCATTTATGCCATGGTCAACGTACTCTCTAAAAGTCAGCTCTTTCTTAACGAAGAAGAGATAGGCGGGGTTCATTATCTGGATATACCCCATACGCACCTCAGAGATTCTTCCCCCAGGCGTGCCAAAGTGCACAATACGACCACCGTCATAGTTGACGACAGCACCATATTTCTCCATACGGATCCCATAGTCTCGGTCCTCTAGCCAAGCGTAACTGACCAACCGTTCATCGAATTTTTCTCGACGTGCGTATTTAGCGCGGACTACCATATTACAGCCGTATAGTCCACGTGCGGACCGTACATCTGGGTCAGATACAAGTGAATTTACCAATATTGCTTTTGCCTCTTCACGTGGGAGACGCCCTCCCATAGCTTTATCTAGTACAGGCGTACTACTAAAAGCAGCTACGTCAGGGACTACTTCCATAAAGTTGGTTACTTTAATTAGATAATCAGATGCCACTTCTACATCATCATCTAAAAAAACTACCAGATCTGAAGCCGGATTGAGGGCAGCAATAGCCTCGTTACGCTGCACACTGGAGCCCGGTGGAGAAATAATGACTTGAACGCCAGAGCCATCCATGCCGGGCAGAACATCGTCGGTGGTGGTCACCGCAATGATAATTTCATCAGGGCGCCGGGCCTGTTGCAGGATAGATTTCACAGTCTCGGCTAGTACCTGGGGGCGACCACGACTAGCAATAATTACCGATACAAACATATTCTGCCTCCTCAGTTTAGATTTTTCGGTAAAGCTGCAACCACTGCTCAGCCACTTGCTTAAGGTCAAACCGCTCCACAACCCACTGTCTGGCCCGTGTTCCCAAGGCAGTAGCTTGATATGGAGACAAGGCCAATGCCTCTCTTAAACTTTTAGCTAAGCTAACAGGATCTCTGGGGGGGCAAATAAACCCTTCTTCTCCAACCACTTCGCGGATTCCACCACAATCAGTGGCCACCACTACCCGTTCGCAGGCCATAGCTTCAGCGACAACCAAGCCAAAGCCTTCCCATGCAGAAGAAAGTACAAAAATGTCAGCTGCTGAAAGCAGAGCAGGTATATCACGGCGCACACCTAAAAAGCGGATTTCAGTCTCTAGTCCAAGCTCAATAATCAAGTTTTTTAACTCCTGTCTATAGTCTTCAGGCCCAGTCCCCGCAATCAAGACTTTAAGGCTTTTACTCTCTATTTCAGAAGCCTCCAACAGTTTAATAGCTTTGAATAGGTTAGGAAAGTCTTTTGGAGGACTAAGTCGGCCGATTGCTAGAACAATCTGATCATCTGCATGTAAGCCTAGGCAAGCACGCGTAGACGCTCTCTCCACAGCAGAGAAAACGTACTTATCCGTATCAATACCATTATAAACCGTTAAAACTTTATCCCGCCTTAAACCGACACGTTGGATAAGTGCTTGAGTTGATTCCTTACTGATGTTAGTCATCACATCAGATAGAAAATCTGTAGACCTATAAAGTAGAGCTTGCTTCCCTTCGCCCTCATACTGACTATGACCACTAGAAATCAGTTTGGGAAACTTAAGCAGCGGCCGTGCTAGACGCGCCAACATAATGGAATGGAAAGAATGAGCATGAACAATGTCAGGGCTGAACAGTGCTATAGCTTTCTGAAAATAAGCCAGACCTAAAGGCCAGCTCGCTGGGTTACGCTTATCGAGACGCAGATTGACCATTTGCACCTCAGAAGAATGAGGAACTACTACCGGCTCCCCCAGCAGGGAAACCAACTGCACTTGGTGACCGCGTGCTACAAATTGGTCGGCCAGATTACATACCAGGTTTTCTGCCCCTCCCATTCCAAGTTGCGTAGATATTAATGTAATACGCACAGTCTCTCCTTTTTAGATTCTAAAAGCCTCTACCACTCGTTTATCTTTTGAAGAACATCAATCTAGAATCTTTTGCCATAGCTGATAAATATGCTCGGAATCAAATGCTTGAGCATTGATCTGGCCCTGCTGTCCCATCTGCTGACGTAAGCTTATATCATCCATCAATTGAGTAGTGCGCCGCTGGAATTCTGCTTCATCACCCAGAGGTATCAAAAAACCATCTTCTTTATCTACGATAATAGTACTGGGGCCGGAAGGGCAGTTGAAAGCCACGGTAGGCAAGCCGGATGTTTTAGCTTCAAGTAGAACTAAGCCAAAGCCCTCGTAACGGGAGGGAAACAAAAAAATAGAAGACGAAAGGTAAACTTTTTCAATCTCATTTGAAGGCGGCATAATAAATATACGCTCTTGAAGAGAGGATTGTTCAATCATCTCACGGAGTTGCTGCTCCATCTCACCCCGCCCATATATATAAAGTTCCCATGAATCGTGCGTTCTAAGCACAGGTATCATCATCCTAATAAGAATGTCAAAACCTTTTTCCACGGTTAGGCGACCAACAGCCAGCAACTTAAGTGCATTATAGTTAGGCTTTCCGCTGGCCTCGAAGGAAATCTCGTTAGGAATAACGATAATATTCCGATAACCTTGTGATAAATATATTTCTGCATCGTCTTTAGTAAGCACTACTAGATAGTCCGCATGGCGCACAAACCTATCCCGCATAAATCGTATAAAAGGAGTCGCACTATCATAATTGAAGTGTTCGCATGCTATTGTCTTCTGCTCACGCTTACCTAAAATACTTAACAGTATATTCAGTGTACCCCCAGTTCCAATCAAGGCCCCCTGGAGATGTCGCGTTTGTACAAAGACAGCTCTGAAGAGGTAAGCAAAACTTAAAATTGAAGGCCATGAAGATAGTCTATAAGAGTCTAACTTCATATGTACTATCTTTACCGCAGAAGCAATTGGATAGACCGGACCGCCTGATACACTATAAAGACTATAAATTATAGTATGATGTCCGTGACCAGAAAGATTATTAGCCAAGTTGACCACAGCACGCTCGGTCCCGGCCTGGTTTGTAATATTATCTATAAAGATATGGACTTTCCCTTTTCCTCTCATAGTTCTCTCCCGTCTATTTCATTGCTAAATAGCTTCCGACGATATCTGAGAGCATAGATGACCATTAGAGAGGCCGATAGCCCATCTATGAAAACAGAACAGTATGCTAGGCCTCTAGCCCCGTAGGGGGCTGCAATAAAACAGGCTATTGCTAAAGCCACTAGACTACAAAAAACAGTAATATTTGTAAATACCTTATCCTTGCCCAGCGAAAGGAGCCATTGAATACCAAACACATCATAAGTTGCAACAAAAGGCAACGCGATTGACAATATTTTCATAATTCTAGATGAAGCCATGTAAGCATTCCCGAAAAGTAGAGCGATTATCCAGTCTGAAAGTATATAAAGGCCGGTACTCATAGCCAGCGAAGCCAGTAAAAGAATAGCATAGGATTTCATAAGAGCTTGCCAAGCTTTTTCGGGATCTTTTGAAAGAAGAGAGGCGACTTTAGGAAACATTACTTGCGTGAAAGGTGGCAACATACTTCTGGATACCCCAACTGATTTCTCGGCGTTGCTATAAAAGCCCACAGCACTGGCCGATGCAAAAGTCCTAAGCAACATTACATTGGTAACACCATATAGACTCCCAAAAGCCCGGAATATAAACATTTGCGCCCCGTCTTTTAAAAAGTATATAATTTTACTCGGCTTTATTTCGTAGCGTCCTGTCTCTCTCAGCATCAACAGAGTAGAATATATATAAGAAAGACCATTAAATAAAGAGAACACCAAGAAGTAATACCAATCGTTAGAAAAATCCTTTAGTGTCAATACTAATACAATCGTTGCTAAGGCTCGCAGAGAAATATCCCGGACAGCTACTGGAAAAACATCCTCTTTGCCCTGGAAATACCATAAGGGAGAGCTGCCCTGAGTAATAGCAAAGATCATAGCTGCCCAGAAACCCCAGGGCGATTCCTGGAAAGCTGGCATCGTCATAAAAATGACAGCTGCAATTAACAACAGCAACAGAGCCAACAGCGCCTTGGCAGATAAGACAGCATTAACGCAGTCTCTAATCGCCTGGGGGTCATCTTGATGCCGCGCTATATACCGAGTGGCCGAAAAGCCAAAGCCATAATCGACTACCAGCGTAAGCGCTAAAGCTAAAGCCTGTAACGTAACGAAATGCCCCCACAATTCCGGGCCTAACGTCCTAGCCATAAGAGGAATAAGGATAAGAGGAAGGACAATGCTGCCAAACTGAACTCCATAAACCCCAAGTAGATTTTTCCCAGTTTTGCTTTGCAAATCCCAACTCCTATTTCATAAACCTGTTAACTTCGAACATTATAATTATAGGAGTAAGTATAACTATTGCTATTACTCACATTCATTTTGTTAATTACGGCACCAAGCAATTTTAGATCATTGCGTTTAGCTCGGCTCACAGCCGTTTTAACCGCCTGAAGAGGAGTTTCTCCTGCCTCTGTGACCAGAATAACTCCGTCGGCGTGCTTGCCAACCACCAAGCCGTCTGCCAAAGCCAGTAAGGGAGCACTATCCACCAGGACAATGTCATAATGCTGACGCCATAGAGCAAAAGCTGCAGTCAGATCCGCGCGGTTCAGCAGCTGCATGGAATCCTGTAATCCGGGACCGGCAGGTAACACATGCACATTTGTTTCTGCTTCCAACACCTGAACGTTATACGGGTCAAGTAGAGCTTCACGGGTGGTTTGTGCGCCATCATGACCAACCAATTGAACCCAGTTGGCTGTTTCACCATTTTTTTCCCAGACTTCTGCCTGTGTACCACGGCGAAGATCAATATCCACAACCAAAACACGTTGTCCGCTACTGGCAAAGCCGTCGGCCAGAGTCGCGGTCAAACTGCTTTTGCCTTCGCCGGGCGCTGTGCTGGTAATCATCACAATGGGATGGTCTATACGGCGCAGCTCCGACATAAGATTGACCCGCAGATAGCCTACTGATTCGTACAGACCGGCACTGCGTCCAGCGCGTACAATGCCTGAAAGCAGCACGTCCCGTTTCCGAACCTGAGGCAATACGGCTAAAGTTGGCAGGCTCAGAGCCAGTAAGTCATCTTCAGAGCGAATACTCCGGTCCAGCAGGGTTCGGAATAGAGAATAGATTAGACCCAACATTAAGGAGATCAGACCAACAAGCGCAGCTGTGCGCAAAGGCCTGGGCGAAATAGGCGCTCCAGGTTCCACCGCGGTGGTGAGCTGTGACAAGACACCCGTGACAGATTCTTCAAGCAAACCCAACTGCACCAGATTGCTTTGAATGGTGGACTGCTGTGCCAAGAGAGCCTGACGTTCCTGTGAGGTAGCTGAACTGAGCTGTCGCTCAACTTGCTTGGCCTGTGCCTGAAACCCAGCTTCGCTGCGGCGGAGTCCCTCCAGGGCGCGGTCGCGGTCCCAGTTCAGGAGTGCCTGCCCAGCAAGGTCAGCCAGCACCTTGGCCCCTTGAGCTGACCCGGCAAAAGCATGGACTGTGTAGATGCCACTGCCATTGTTATAGGGCTGAATATCGCTCTCCAGAGTCACAGTGCGCAGCTGCTGCGTCCGGAGATCATCTTGCAACGCCTGCACCAGGTGATTTCGTTCTTCTTCAGGTAGCGCAGAATGCTGTAATTGATCAATCACCTTACCGAGGATTAGAGGGCTTTTCATCACCTGATCAACCACACCGCTGGGCAAAGTTGGCGCTTTGCCCAGGCCACCTGGAAGTGTAGTGTCCTGCCCCTGAGGATTAGTAGCCAGCAGACTATTACTTGCCTCATAGACTGGAGGTCGGCTCCCAGCCCATAAATAAGCCCCACCAGCCAGCAGCAAACTTGCTAACAAGATAGCCGGCAATCGGTGCCGCACCCCCTGCCACAGCACCCGAAGGTCCAATTCATCTTCTTCACGGCGCGGTGAAAGTGGGGGCTCAGAGTAACGGGAATCAGGTCGCGTGTCAGTCACTTCGATTCAACTATAAGGGGTCAGCCTTTCAAAAGAGTTCCAAAACGGAAGCCAGCCAAAGAAAGCCCCAGCTATAACTACCACTCCTCGGACTGAAAACAGGAATAAAGCAACCGAGAAACCCTATAGTGACGCCAATGTCTGCTGCTCAGGGCACTTCCTCATCCTCACCGCGTTGGCTCCAGGTCTGGCTGGCTCTCCTGGCTCCTTTCTATCTCCTTTCGCCTCTCTCTTTGCTGGCGCTTTCTCAGTTGCGCTCACTTCCAAAGGCTGCGCTTTGGTTACTGGGTTTTTATGCTCTAAGCCAGCAAATCCCAGCTCTATTCTCGCCGTCCCCCGCCGAGGCGAGTCTCCTAGCTCTGGCCCGAACCCTGCTGATGGCTGGGCTAATCGGGGTTGGGGCCGCCCTAAAAAGTACTGAGCGGCTTTGGCCTTTTGCCCTGGGGCTGATGGCTGTTTTTGCTACAGCAGTTGCAAACAGCCTCCTAAATGGAGTGTCGCTCTCTGCAGTGCGTCTCTCACACCCTTATATGACTTCCATCACTCTGGGCCTGGGCGGAGCTATTGGGTTATGGTTGGCACTCTTCGGCCGTAAATTTCCAGCTGGGCGCCTATTGCTTGGCCTGGCCAGCCTTGTCATTTTGCTGCTTTCGGCCAGCCGTGGCCCTCTGGCTGCAGCTCTACTAGGAAGTATGGCGGGTCTGCTGGTCGGAGCACGGCGCCGAACTCTGCTGGCAGCTACAGCTGCGCTAGGAGGAGCCGGCCTGGCCGTGTACTGGGGCATTCAGCAGGGGAATCCCTTGCTGGCCAGACTCCTTCAGAGTGGTACGACGGGGCGGGATCTGGTCTGGTCCGGGGCACTGTCCGCTTATCAGAGTGCTCCCTTCAGCGGGGTAGGCAGTTATCTGCTGGGCAGACACCTGCAACCTCCCAGCGGTTACTGTGAGCTGTGGATCGGCCCAAATGGCACCCTGGCCTGCCCTGAGTGGCTCCAGAATCTGGGAAGCCCCTGGCTGATCGCCCACAACGGCGCTGTACAGCAGCTGGCTGAAACTGGCCCCCTGGGCCTCCTGGGCTTGTTTTTGCTGGTAGGAGCCACCCTATATACCGCTTTGAGAACCAAAGATGCACTTGGCACAGCCCTACTGGCCGGGCTGATTGTAGCCACGACCAACGACAATACTCTGCTGGTACCCAGCCCTTTTTTTGCAGAACTGTTCTGGATCACGGCCGGAGTACAGCTCACACGTCTCCAAGCCTGGCAACCAGGACAGGCGATCACAGCTGCCGGGCTGCTGGCGGCTGTCTCATTCCCAGTCTGGGCTACCCGGCCTCCTACCCCGCTGCCCGGCGAGCTGCTTTTTTTCCGAGCCGCTGCAGAAGCCGAAACACCCCGGGATTACGATACTTACAGTCGATGGCAGCTGGCTCCCGGCGAGTACCGGGTTCTGCTGCGCAGCTGTACAGAGAGCTGCACCATCATCAGCACAGCTACGCTGGCAACGACAGCCGAACAGCCCGTCGCCAGCTTTAAGCTGAGCGGTGACCTGCGCCAGATTCCTGAGCAGCGCCTAGAACTTCAGGTTTACCCAGGGCAATCGTCGGTTCAGGTCACTCCGCTGGCCACTCACAGCTGGAAAGTGAGGCTGAAACCTTGAATCTCCGTCTGCTTTTCAGTCTGCTGCTGCTTGCAGCGACGGCGGCTCTGGTCGGCTGGCAGGCCCAGCAGACTGATCTTCAGGGGCACCCGCTGCTGCCGGACAGCCAGACGTTACAATGCTCGCCCACCTACACCTTCCGCCAGGCGTACCCGGAACCGGCTCAAGACATCAAAGATCATGCGGCCAATCTGATGATCAACGGCTGGCTGGAACTGGATGTATGTAGCCCCGGTGTCTTGACAATTCAGGCTGAAAGTGCGCTGGCCAACAACCAGGGTCCCCGCCTGGAAATCGCCCTCAATTCAGTGCCGATCTTTGAGGAGGAGATCAGACAGCCGCAGGAACTGCGCATTCCTGTTAGCCGGGCAGGCCATCTGACAGTGGGGTATTTCAACGATTTTTACAGCTCTGAGTATCGTGCTGTCAGCCTGCAGGATTTTAAGCTGCAAAGCGATGCCTGCTCGTCTTTCGAGGTCACGGTACCAGGCGAAGGTGGCGGGAGCTGGAACCGCGACACCAACTTCCTGAGCTTCGTGCTAGGAACCCGCGCCACTCTCCAGCCCTGCGCAGCTGGACAACTGAGCCTGAAGCTGGCCGGCTCTGCAGCTGCCGGCCAGGCCCCAATGGTCGTCTTTCGGCAGAACGGACGGGAACTAAAACGCGTTACTGCCGAGAGCGAACCAGTGACGCTGACCCTGCCGGTC
Source organism: Deinococcus sp. Marseille-Q6407 (assembly GCF_946848805.1). Lineage (NCBI taxonomy): Bacteria > Thermotogati > Deinococcota > Deinococci > Deinococcales > Deinococcaceae > Deinococcus > Deinococcus sp. Marseille-Q6407. Next base: position 47,694 of record NZ_CAMPFU010000004.1, on the reverse strand, counting down.
AGCGCTTCTCCGCTGGAAATCCAGTTTCTGAACCCCTACTTCAAGGAGCTGGGAGACCGCAACCTCTACCTCAAACATATCGAATTCATTCCTGAGCAACGGCCCTAGGAGCCCCACATGCAGCCACTGAATATCGTTATTTACAACATCACTCCGCCTGGCGGCGTGGAGCGGGTCGCCATCAACCTCGCCAATATGCTGGTGGATACATTTCAGGTTAATATTGTCAGCCTGTTCAGCAGCGCCGGCCAGCCTTTCTATCCCCTGGACAAGCGGGTACAGGTCACTCACCTCGGTGTGCCCTTTGTGCCAGGACTGCGGCACTATCTGCGTCAGAACACCCAGGCTTTACGTGCACTGCGGCAGCAGGTTCATTTCAGCCCAGACACCATCACGCTGGGCATGAGCGTCAACATGAATCTGCTGCTGGCTCTCCTCAAAAGGTCGGGAGCGTCAGGGCGTTTTATCGGTTGCGAACATATGAACTATGACGACGCTGGCCGAGTGGCCCAGGGACTCCGGCGCTTGACCTATCCTCTCCTAGATGAGGTGGTGGTCCTGACCGAGGCAGAGCAGCGGGTCTTTCATGAGCGGCTGGGATTGAAGGTCCAAGTTATTCCCAACCAGTTACCGCTGTTGCCTGCCCAACCAGCCACACTGGCCGAAAAAAGGCTGCTTGCAGTAGGGCGTTATTCTGACCCGAAAGGCTTCGACCGGCTGCTGCCTGCCATCATTCCGCTGATGCGCGATTTCCCCGACTGGCGGCTGGATCTATTCGGCAAGGGCGAGCAGGAAGAAGACTTGAAGCAGCAGATTACACAGAGCGGTCTGAGCAATATCGGGCTCCACTCGCCTACAGCTGACGTTGAGAGAGAGTATCTGTCTTCCTCGGTTTATCTCTTGCCTTCACGTTTCGAGGCGCTGCCAATGGTCGTTCTGGAAGCTCAGGCCTGCGGGTTGCCCGTGGTCGCCTACGATTCCTCCAACGGGCCGCGCGCGCTGGTCAATTCAGAAAATGGTTTTCTAATTCCGGACGGCGACGGCCCAGCGTTTGCCGAGGCCGTCCGGCAGCTGATCACTGATCCCGAACTGCGGCGGACCAAAGGCGCAGCTGCACGCCGGGATGCTATGCAGTTCGCTCCCGAAGTAATCCGGCAAAAATGGTTGGATTTGCTGCGCCCAGAAGGCCCGTCACACTCAAGCTAAACAAGCAGCAAGCAAAAAGCAGACCGAGCAGGTTTTAACCGCTACCCGATCTGCTTTTTTGAGCTGGAAGGGACGAGCCAGCGTTCCTCCCGGGAGAAATCAGTTACTGATGCGCTTCAGCTGAGGCCGGCCCCAGATGCGGTGCTGCGCCAGTGTCTGAACGAATTCTGCCATAGCCGGTGCATCAGCGCTGAGGATGCCCAAGCTCTTGGCGTTGCCTAACTGGTCACCCAACAGGGCGGCCAGGTCCGATCCCTGCAGAACCTGCTGGCCTTCACCATAGGCGGCGATGGGCTTGCCGTGCTTGTAAGCTTCCAGCAAGTAAGCGTGGGCGTCGCCGTCTTCCAACAGGGCCGCTGCGCTCTTGGCACCGCCCGGCACGATCACCGCATCGAACAGCACCATATGCGAGTTGCTGATGGTCTTCTTGGCTTCGGCGCCGCCATCCAGCAGACCCAGGTGCTGACCCAGCACTTCACCCTTGGCACCTTCAGCTTCCAGCGCCTGCTTGATGGCGTCAACCTGTGCACCGTCCACACCGTCGGCTGCCAGAATGGCCACCATACGGTTACGAATGCCCTTGGGCGGCTGAGCTTCCATGCTCAGACCCTGAGCCTTGGTCAGGCCGCCAGAAGCACTGGTGACCGCTTCAGCCTGAGCCAGCAACTGCATTTCCTCGGCACAGTCGGCCGTACCGCCCGGCTTGACGACCTTATCGGCGCGGGGTGCTTCGCCCAGGGCCACGGCCACCTGCGAGGCCAGCAGCGGATGAATCTTTTCCAGCTGGTCAATCATGGCCACGCGGACGTGGCGGGTTTCTACCTTGCTCAGCTCGAACTGGAAAGCCTTGCAGAGGTGCTTGCGCTCGATCGGCTCCAGCGAGTTCCAAAACAGTTTGGCCTGGCCGTAGTGGTCACTGAAGCTCTCGGCACGCTTACGCAGTTTCTCACCGCTGATCTGCTCGGGGTAGCTGGCAAAGCCGCCCTGCGAAACCGGCACTTCCTGGGGGGAGCCACCGTCCAGCGACGCGGGGTGGTAAGATACCCGGCCTGGCTCAATGGTCTGGCGCATAAAACCGTCACGCTGGTTATTAGCCACCTGCACCAGCGGCCGGTTGATGGGCAGCTGCTGCCAGTTGGGGCCGCCCAGGCGGATCAGCTGGGTATCCAAGTAGGAGAACAGCCGGCCCTGCATCAGAGGATCGTTGGTGAAGTCCATGCCCGGCACCAGGTTGGTGGGCTTGTAGCCGACCTGTTCGGTCTCGGCAAAGAAGTTGTCGGGGTTGCGGTTCAGGACCATCCGACCAATCACCTTGAGGGGGACCAGCTCTTCAGGAATGATCTTGGTGGCGTCCAGAATGTCGAAGTCCCACTTGTCGGCTTCTTCCTGGGAGAACAGTTGCACAGCCAGGTCCCACTCGTAGGTGCCACCCTGGTCGATGGTTTCCCACATGGAGCGGCGCTGGAAGTCGGGATCCTTGCCCATGATCTTCTGTGATTCATCCCAGACCAACGAATGCACGCCGTTCACTGGCTTCCAGTGATACTTGACGAAAGTGCTCTTGCCTTCAGCGTTGATCAGGCGGAAGGTGTGAACACCGAAGCCTTCCATGGTGTCGAAGTAACGCGGCAGGGTGCGGTCAGACATCTGCCACATCACCATGTGCATCGACTCGGGGGTCAGGCTGATGAAATCCCAGAAGGTATCGTGGGCGCTGGCTGCCTGAGGCATTTCGTGGTGCGGCTCGGGCTTGAGCGCGTGCACCAAGTCAGGGAACTTGATGCCGTCCTGAATAAAGAACACCGGGATATTGTTGCCCACGATGTCCCAGTTGCCTTCGTCGGTGTAAAAGCGCACCGAGAAGCCGCGCACGTCGCGGGGGGTGTCAGGCGAGCCACGGAAGCCAGCCACCGTCGAGAAACGGGTAAAGACCGGAGTCTGCTTGCCCACTTCAGTCAGCACCTTGGCGGTGGTGTACTGTTCCAGCGATTCCTTGAGCTCAAAGTAGCCGTGGGCGGCGCTGCCACGGGCGTGCACGATACGCTCGGGGATGCGTTCGTGGTCAAAGTGATGAATCTTTTCACGCAGCAGGTGATCTTCTAGCAGGGTGGGGCCGCGCACACCGGCTTTGAGCGAGTTGAGGTCATCGCTGATCAGGTGGCCGAAGTTGTCGGTCATGCCATCTTTTTCGCTGCGGGGCGTCGTGTTGCGGGCCAGATCCTGGGTTTTGCCCGTTTCGTGGTGATGACCCAACTGCGCGGCTTCTTTATCTTTGGACATGCAAACTCCTTATGAGGAAGTGAAAGGAAAATGTTCGTCTCCCGGACTCCGTCCCGTGGCGGCCTTTCTAGCTAGAAGTCAGCGCCGCCGAACCGGAAGGTCTGAGCCGAGAAGGTCCGGGCAGGAGGATTCGGCTTTTCTTAGCCTAACCGGCTGGTCAGTGAGCGCATGAAAGCGGGTTAAAGCCAGCCAAAGACCTGCGCCAGAAACAGAAAAACCCGGCTTTTTTTCACAGAAGAGAAAAGCCAGGCGTAGAAGTACAACGGTGGAGCAGCGGCTAACGGTACTTGAGCGCCTGCATCAGCTCATCCACGATCTCGGCCGTGTCGCCGCGCTCACCGGCAGTCGCCACATGGGCCTGCAGATGCCCGCGCAAGACGACACTGCCAGCCCCGTCCAGGGCACCCTGAACAGCTTTGATCTGCCGCAGCACATCCACGCAGTACACTTCCGGGTCGTCCAGCATCCTGACGATGCTCTGCAGGTGCCCCTGCGCAACGCTGAGGCGACGGCGGGCCGCCAGCCGCTCGGCTTCGGGCATACAGAGATGCCCGGTAGAATGGTCCTGACCAGCGGCCGGGGACGGGGTTTTCATTGCCGGCCCGCTTCAGTCCTGTGGGGTGGCGGTGTAGCCTTCTTCGGCCACTGCGGCGACCATCGCCGCCCGGTCGGCCTGCCCCCGGACACTGGCGCGCCCCTCTTCCAGGCTGACCTTCACGTCCTGCACGCCATCCACCCCGCGCAGGGCCTTATCCACAGCAGTGACGCAGTGGCCACAGCTCATGCCGTCAATTTTCAGGGTGGTCAGCTGATCCGAGTGCATTTCAGTCATGGGCTTATTCTAGCTCTGCAGAGAGGGTCGGGGAAAGAAGACGGTGAAGACGTTTTTAATCCTGCTTCCCCCCCAGGGGGGTAGGCTGGGAACATGACAGCAAAGGAACTGCAAATCCCGGTTGAAGGCATGACCTGCGCCGCTTGCGTAGGCCGGGTCGAGCGGGCGCTGAAAAAAGTGCCGGGTGTGGTGGACGCCGGCGTGAACCTTGCCACCGAGACGGCCAGTGTGGAGTATGACCCCGGCGCTGTGCAGCCGGCCCAGCTGACCCAGGCGGTCAAGGACGCTGGCTACGGAGTTACCCAGCAGGAACTGAGCTTTGGCGTGGGCGGCATGACCTGCGCCGCCTGCGCAGGCCGGGTCGAACGGGCGCTGAAAAAAGTGCCGGGCGTGGTGGACGCTGGCGTGAACCTTGCCACCGAGGCGGCCAGCGTGCGCTACCTGCTCAGCAGCGCGGCACCGGAAGACCTCTACACGGCCGTCGAGGCAGCCGGCTACCAGCCCGAGCGGCCGGCCGCACCGAAAAGCGCGGCAGATACGGCGGCGGCCCTCAGCCCCCACGACCGGGCCGAGGCGGAGCTGAAACGCGATCTGCTGATCAGCACGGCTTTTTCCATTCCACTTTTTCTGATCAGCATGGTGCCGATGCTGTACCCGCCGCTGCACCACTGGCTGCTGGGCACGCTGGGCGAGGACGCGCTGAATGGCCTAATGCTGCTGCTGGCGCTGCCGGTGCAATTCTGGGTGGGGCGGCGCTTTTACCGCAGTGGCTGGGCTGCGCTGCGCCACGGCAGCCCCGACATGAACACGCTGGTGATGATCGGCACCACCGCCGCTTTTGCCTACTCGGCGGTCGCCACGCTGGCGCCGGGAGTGCTGCCGCCCGCAGCGCGGCACGTGTACTTTGAAGCCAGCGGCGTGGTCATCACGCTGGTGCTGCTGGGCAAATACCTGGAAAGTCGGGCCAAAGGCCGCTCCAGTCAGGCGATGCGGGCCCTGCTGGAATTGCGGCCCCCGGTGGCCCGGCTGATTGAGGGCGGTGGAGTCCGCAGCGTGCCGGCCGAGCAGGTGCGCCAAGGCCAACAGGTACAGGTGCAGACCGGCGGGAAAGTGCCGGTGGACGGCCGGATCGTGAGCGGGCAGTCGTATCTGGATGAGAGCATGCTGACCGGCGAGAGCGTGCCGGTCGCCAAAGGCCCGGGCGATGAGGTCACCGGCGGCACCCTCAATGGGTCCGGCCTGCTGGTGGTGGAAGCCACCCGGGTGGGCTCCGACTCGGCGCTGGCCCAGATCATTGCGCTGGTGGAACGGGCCCAGAGCGAGAAGCCGCCGATTCAGGGACTGGCCGACCGAGTAGTGGCCGTCTTTGTGCCGGTGGTGCTCGTGATCGCCGCACTGACGGCTCTGTCCTGGTTGCTGTGGGGCGGCGCGGACGCTGTTTCGCAGGCCCTGATCCACACTGTGGCCGTGCTGATTATCGCCTGCCCTTGTGCGATGGGCCTGGCCACCCCGGTCAGCGTGATGGTGGGCAGCGGCAAGGCGGCCGAACTGGGTGTGCTGTTCCGTGGCGGCCGAGCGCTGGAAGACCTGCACCGGGCCGATGTGGTGGCGCTGGACAAAACCGGCACCCTGACCGCCGGCCGGCCCACCCTGACCGCGCTGCACCTCTCCCCCACCACTCAACTGAGCGAAAATGAGGTGCTGCGGCTGGCCGCCGGCGCCGAAGCTGGCAGCGGGCATCCGGTCGCCCACGCGGTCCTGACGGCGGCCCAGGAACGGGATTTGACCCCGGCCCCAGCGAGTGAGGTGGATACGGTCGCCGGCTACGGCCTGCAGGCACAGGTGGAAGGTCACACCCTTCACCTCGGCGCCGAGCGCTATATGCAGCGGCTGGGTCTGGACACCGGCAGCTGGGCTGAAGCGCTGGCCGACCTGGGCGCTCAGGCCGCTACGCCGGTCTTTGTGGCGATAGATGGCGCCATAGCAGCGCTGCTGGGCGTCAGTGATCCCCTCAAGCCTGGTAGCCGCGAAGCCGTGGCCGAGCTGCACCGCCGAGGCTACCGGGTCATGATGGTAACCGGCGACAGCCGGGCCACCGCCCGCGCCGTCGCCGCGCAGGTGGGGCTGGACCCGGGCAGCGAGGTGCGCGCCGAAGTGCTGCCCGGAGACAAGGCCGCCGTGATCGCCGAACTGCAACACCAGGGCCTGCAGGTGGCGATGGTAGGCGACGGCATCAACGACGCGCCTGCCCTGGCCCAGGCTGACGTGGGCGTGGCGCTGGGCACCGGCACCGACGTGGCTGCCCAGACCGCCGACGTGCTGCTGATGTCCGGCGACCTGCGCGGTGTTCCCAACGCCGCCGCTCTGAGTGCCGCCACCCTGCGCAACATCCGGCTGAATCTGTTCTGGGCGTTTGCCTACAACGCGCTGCTGATTCCGGTCGCGGCCGGTGTCTTCAGCCGCTGGGGCCTCGGCCTCTCGCCAGTGCTGGCCGCAGCCGCCATGGGCCTGAGCAGCGTTTTTGTGATGAGTAACGCGCTGCGGTTAAGGACTTTCCAGGCGCCGTTGCCTCCAGTCACGCCTGTGGCTGCGTCCTGAACTCAGCCGCAGGCGGATACCCGTAGAAACGCCACTGCCCGGCCCTCAGTCGGACAGCGGCGTTTGCGCTTCGGTGGGGCCAGCCCGCTTGAGCCGCGCGGTCAGGCGCAGGAAGCGGGTCATCTGCAGCGAGGCTGCGGCCACCAGACCCACCAACAGGCCGTACCACAGGCCCCGCGGGCCGTAATCCAGCACGAAGGCCAGCACATACCCGGTCGGCATCCCCAGCACCCAGAAACTGGTTAGCGACAGCAGCAGCGGCACCCGGGTATCCTGCAGGCCGCGCAGCGACGCGTTGGCACTCACCTGAATGCCGTCCACCACCTGAAACAGCGAGGCAATGGCCAGCAGGCCAACAGCGGTAGCGACCAGCCCCGCGTTGACCGGGTCACCAGTATTCACAAATACCCCGATAAAGGACTCTGGCGTCACCGTTTCCAGAATGGCGAAGACCACCATGACGCTGGCCGCCAGCCCGATCCCCAGCAGGCCGGCGCGGCGGGCCAGGGCCGGTGACCCGGCGCCGACTGCCAGAGCTACCCGGATGCTGGTGGCGGTCGAGAGCCCCAGCGGAATCATGTACAGCGCCGTGATCACCTGAAAAGCCACGTTGTGCGCGGCCAGGGCCTGATTGCCGAAGTTGCCCATCAGTAGCGAGGTCACGCTGAACATGGCCGCCTCCGCACCCAGCGTCAAGCCGATAGGCCAGCCCAGCGAAAAGAGACTGCGAACTTCCGGGCCCATTGGTGTGCCGGGAGTCAGCGGTTCGATGCAGCGCAGGACCTGCGGCAGCAGGGTCAGGAACATGAGCCAGGCAGCCAGCGCCGAAGCGGCCGCTGCACCGGCCAAGCCTAGCCGCGGCAGGGGCCCCCAGCCGAACGACAGCGCCGGCGAGACAACCGATACCAGGGCAACGCCCAGCGCAGCCACCAGGGTCACTATTGCAGGGCGGCCAGTGGCTTCCATGGTGCCGCGCAGGGCCGTGAACAGCAGCACGGCCGGCATCCCCAGGGCGTAAGTGCGCAGGTAGGTGGCCACCAACCCGGTATCCAACTCCGGCGGGGCAAAGCGCCACAGCTGGGTGGACAGCAGATAAGTGAACGGCAACATGACAGCCGTCAGCAGCACAGCCAGCCGGAAGCCGGCATGTAAGGCGCGGGTCACACCCTGAGGCTCTCCGGCACCGTGGGCAGCTGCGGCGCGGGGAGCCACCGCCAGCATCACCCCACTGAGCGCCACGAAAAATAGGTAATAGATGGCGCTGCCGTAGGCGGCCGCCGCCAGCTGACTCTGCCCCAGCCGTCCGATCACGGCGGTGCTGACCAGGGCCAGTGCATTGGTCGCAAACTGCGACAGCACCACCGGCCCGGCCAGCCGCACCAGCGCCCACAGCTCACTGCGCAGGTCGCGGGCAGGAGCGGGCGTGGGCTGAGCGGCAGAATCGGGCTGGTCTTGCGGAAATGACATCGGCGGGCAGTCTAGACCATTTGGTCCCGGAGCATTTGGCAGCTGTGAAGTCTGGGGTGCGCAAAATAGCTTGCTGACTCTAATAGATGAGCGTAGGCTGAGAGCCTCAATTCTTTTTTGTTGTAGGAGACTCTATGAAAAAGTTTGCTTGGATGCTGGCGCTGGCCTTGACCCTCTCTCCTTCCGCTCAGGCCATAGACCGGGTGCCCGGCACTTGGACTTACTACTCGGTGTCGCGTGATCCCATTACCGACGTGAATAACAGCATGGTGATCATTGACGAGATCAATGATACTTATGGCTCTACCGCTCTGGCCCTCAAGTGTGCAGACCGGGATATTCCCAGTCTATGGGCGATGCTGAAAAGCAAGAATCCCCTGATCGATCCGGACCGGGAAATTCTGCCTACCGCTACGGTGCGGATCGGCTCGGGTGCGCCGCAGACCATTTACGGAGACGCCCTGTATTCCACCAGTCTCAATGGCGACACCGACGCTTATACCATCGGCTTTCCCGGAGGCATCACCCGCGAGATGGCCGCTGGGCTGTTTCGCGGCGACCGGGTGGTAATCCGGCTGGACCGTGACCCGGGCGTGGGCCGCCAGACCCTGACCTACACTTTCCCCGCCGACGGGTTTAAGACTGCCTGGAATGCAGTTAATCGCTGCCAGCAGTCGGGCCGCGCCGTATCTTCGACGCCCCGGCGCACACCGGCGGGCAACGGGAGCACGCGCAGCAGCGAAGCGCCCAAGTTCACCCAGTGGTATTTCACGACCTGCACCGACACGGCCAGCGGCGCCGTGCGTTCACAGCTGCGGGCCGGGCAAACCCACCGCTGCCAGCTGGTGGTTGACACGGTGCCCAACGGCGCTGTGCCGGTAGCTGCCACGTTCAGCTATGAGCTGGAATACGTTGAGGCCGGCCGCAGCGGCAAGCTGACCTTGCCCACCCGCGACGCTTGGCAGGCTGGAGACAGTGGCCCGGTGATGTACCGCGCCGACGGCAACCGCCTGGTCTTCAACCTGCCGCTGAATGTACGGGCGCGCTCTGAGCGGCGCTACACCTCCATCAACGTGACGGCCAATGTCACTTTCAGCAACGGCAACAGCAAACGGATTTACGAAAAGCTGCCAGTCACCTACTGACCGACTCTTCCCTGACCGGGAAGCTTACATAAGGTAAGGCCGCCGGGCACTCTCCCAGCGGCCTTCTTTTTTCTTTCGACTTGTGGTGCGTCCTGGGCGACGCTTCAGCCCTGCACAGCCGGCAACCATCCCGCCTGGGTCAGCAGCGGAATCAGCACGATGGCTGCGCCGGCCGCCAGAGTCAGCCAGACCACCGCTGTATTGCTCGCCCCGGGCCCTGCACCGGCCTGTTTGGTAAGGCCCTGCTTCCGGGCACGCAGGACCAGCAGCCCTGGGAGCAGCACGGTGTAGAGCACCGCCAGCAGACCGGCATACCCCAGCAGAGCCACGAAGCCGCGAGGATAAAGCGTGGCGAGCAGGGTGGGCGGCACGAAAGTGAGCAGGCCCAGCCACAGCCAGCTACCTCGCTGCGGTAGACGCTGGCTCAGCACATCACGCAGCGAGTGCAGCAGCGCCAGCCCCACGCCCAGCACCGAGGTGGTCAGGGCCAGCGCCGAAAAAGCCCGCACGCCCAGGCCCAGCGCCGCGCTGCCGGTCGCCTGAGCGATGGCCGCACTCAGCTCGTCCAAACTGCCGATCTGAAGCAGCTCGCCCTGTGGAATCAGGCCATGAATCGCCAGCTGCCACAGCAGATAGACAGCCAGCGGCAGCCCGGTGCCCCAGAGAATCGCGCGGCGCAGTTCGCCTTGGTTGCCCTCCAGATATTCCGTCACGCTGGGAATTACCGCGTGAAAGCCGAAAGCCGTAAAGAAAATGGGCAACGCGGAAAAGTACAGAGCCGGGTTCTGAGGCGCTGTCAGCAGGAACTGCGGCGTGGTGCGGGGCAGTACCAGCGCCAGAATCAGCGCAAGGACTGCCAGCTTTAGCGCAAACAGCACCCGCGTCAAACCATCAACCGCGCGGGTCCCCAGCAGGACAGCCACTGCTACCAGCAGAGCGTACAGCACGCTGCTGCTGGTGGTACTCAGCGGCAGCACACCGCCCAGCAGGCTGCCGCCCCCGCTGATATACGCCGCCGAAATCGCATACATGAACAGCAGTAGAATCACCGTCACAACCCACTTGCCAGCGGGGCCGAAGTAATGTTCGGTCAGGCTGGCCAGACCCTCACGGGCCGGATGAGAGCGGTACACCTCGGCAAATTGCAGGGCGGTACAGGCTGACAGCGCCCACATGCTGAGCAGGGCCAAAGTGGTCAGACCAAAGCCCATTCCGGCCGAAGTGAGCGGCATGGCCAGCATACCAGCTCCGATAGTGGTACCGGCGATGATCAGGGCACTACCCCAAGTGCGGCCTGCAGGCAGCGGCCGCGCAGGTACGGAGATTTTACTCATAGCGGTAGGTGCCCCTTCTGGCCCTTGTCAGGTCCCAGGCAGTTCTTGTAAGTAAAAAATGACTGAATGTCTGGCAGGTGCCTCAAAGCACCTACCCTAAAGACCGCTGCTTCAGGAAGTCAAGCTGTCTGTGACACAGTCCCAGGCCAGACGGCTCCCAGAGTCAAACCCTACTTCATACTGCTCAGCCCTCTCAGGCCTGAGCCCCCAGCCAATTCACGCCAGAGACCACCTCGGCACCGGTCCGGGCCAGCTGGTACAAAAACAGGGGGTGATACAGCTCGGCAGGGTGGTCGGGGGCATCCCAGGTCTGGGCGCAGTTGGCCGGCAACACGATTCGCTGCCCCAGGCCACTGTGCTGTGAACGCGTCAGCAGATGAAGGCCCAGGCTGTAAAGGCACAGGTCTGTCACGTCCCCAATTACGATCAGGGTACGGGGCGCGGTCTGCTCCAGCCAGCGCTCCAGCTCCGGCGTGTGATGGCTGGCAATAGAGTTCTTATAGAAGTAAGAGAACTTGCCGGCCGCCGGCAGAGCCAGCAATTCCGGCGCCCACTCGGCCTCGTGGGTGCCCTGTGCACAGTGGGGTGGATAGGCCCGAAATTCCTCGGCATTTTCAGGGTGGGCATCTGCCATCAGGCCCACATGCGCCGCTGGAAGCCCTGCGTCCAAGGCTCCCTGGATCAGGCTCACGCTGGGCGCGATAATGTTCTCAACACGCGGGCTGGCTAAGGCCCCCTCCCGCGTAAAGCCATTGATGATATCTACCGCAAGGACGGCCACAGAAGACAGCTGCTCGGCACTGACACCCAGCACAGGACGCTGGGTAAGCCAGTGGCCAACTTCTTCCAGGTGAGAGAGCACAGGTTGGGACATACTCGGCAGTTTAAACGCTCCGTCACCCGCCTACGAGGGGGAACTGCACCAGGAATTTTAGAAGCCCTGCCACCAGTTGCCAAACACCAGCAGGTTGAGTAGCGTGGTGATCACCGCTGCTATCAGTAGAGTGATGGCCGGACTGGTCCCCTGACGGATATTCATGGAGGACTGTACAGCCAGATAACCGTAATAAATCATGGCTATTGAGATCAGCAGGCCGGTGACCAGACCTACGACCGGAATCCAGCCCAGGACACTGCTGATTAGACTCAGCGGCACGAAAAACAGTGCGAAGGTGTAAGCCACCTCAGCGTAGCTCCCGGTGCCGCGAAACAGCTGCCGGCCCACCCAGTACACTACTCCGGTAAAGATGGCGAACTGCACAGGAATACCTACCAGCCGGTTAATGAACTGTGCCCAGGGAGAGATATCGGCGTGCCAGGGCAGAAAAGCCATCAAGCCCGCCACAGCTGCCGATACCAGACTGGCCAGCAGTACGTACAGCAGCGCTTCGTTCACGCCACCTCGTCGCTCGAATAGCTCGAAAGTTCGCACGCTAGGGCGGGTCAAGACGGCCAAACTCTGCTTCATCTCGTCGCCCATCGAACGGCGAATGTGATCGCTCAAGGTCATACCCTGCAGCATAGCGGTCCTGGGCGAAAGACCATACTCATAAGTTGCACCTTGCATAGCTGAGCGAATAGCCGTGCTGGTGGAGGAATTCTTGCTCTTTTTGAATTTGGCTCAGCAGGTGGTTCAGCCTGACTTCGGGGAACAAGGCGTAGAGAGCCAAGCGTGCAGCTTCCTTCAGGGTCATGTCCTCAGAGCGGTACAGCATGGTCAGGGTGAAGGCCAGGAAGACCATCAAAATCCAGCGGTCCAGACCCCTGGCAGTTCGCAGCGCGAACTGCGCCAACCCAAACTGATGCTTTCCCTCCTTAAAAAAGGATTCCAGCGCCCAGCGCCGTTTTCCTTCGGCCAGGATGTCATCCCCCTCTAACAGCTCAGACGACACCGCGAAGAATTCGCGGTCCCCACGGTCCATCCTCCCCAGAGACAGCGTTTCCAGAGGCCAGTTGGCGAGGTTGACGTACCCCCCATGCGGACAGTCCGCAACCGTCACCTGTCCAGGATGATCCGTGCGCCGGTTACTCCTCACACCCACCACGAACTCGAAACCGAGACGCTGCACACCGTCCAGAAAGACAGCGGATTCGAATCCACTGTCTGCCAGTACGCAGACCTGAAAGCGTTTCCCGACGAAGTCTGGCACCTCTTCCAGCAGGTCAAGGGCTAACGTGACGGGAGTGCTGGTGTACTTGCCCTGGTAGACCCGGTAAGAAATGGGGAACTTCAGTTCCCCATATTCGGCGAACAGGACCACCAGATGGATGCCGTGCCTGCCGTTGTAGACGCTGACGTAGGGCAGCTGAATTCCCACCTTTTCCACCGTGGTCAGATCCACGCTGAGCCGCAGACGAGGTCTGCGTTTGTGACGAGCTGTATCCAGCAGGATGCGCCACTGGAAGTCCTGCATCTCTTCCCGGCAGCGGTCTGAATCCCAGTCATAGACGTTGAAGAAGCGACTCAGTGCACTGGGGCTGACTCCCTCAGCCTGGCTGAACTTGGTCTTCTGACCTGGACTGTGGAAGAGGTGCAGCGAAGCCTGGAGGCTTCGCCGTTGGTACAGCGTCTCTGGAATGTCCAGAATCCGCTGTGAGAGAATATGGGTGCGCTCCCCTGAAACCTGTTTGTACACACTTCCAGAATTTCAGCTCTGGGAGCGCTTTTTGTCCGCCTATTCAGGTGCAAGTTCTGAGCCATATGATAGCGGGCCCATCTCAAACTTTAGATTCTCAACTGTCTGGAAGATTTTAACGCCGTTTCAAAGCTCTTATTTAAATTTTGAAACTATAAGCCCGCGTATGCAAAAGTGCGGTCTAGGTAAATCCTCAGTAGGTGACAACTTCAGTTTGACCTCGTTCCAGAAGGCAAAAACCAACAGTCGGCCCCATCAAGCTTGATGGGGCCGACTGTTCACGGTTTCCTGAGAGTGTGAAAACAACAGAATCCGCTGCTCAGCAGGCTACCGCACTCACCCAGCACTTCAAAGCGCACGCCAGTCATCTCCGCATTGACACCCTTCAGCGCTTGATTGACGTCCTTCTGGCGATGATTGCCGCGAGGAGCATCAATCATCACGACCTGAGTGCCCACATGCCGGGTATCAGCATGCCCCAGGCTAAGAAAAGGCGGGCAGACCGCACCTTCCGGGATGAGCAGCTGGACATGGACTTTTTCATCGCTCTGCTCGTCGTCCATCTTCCACCGGGGAAGGTGTTGCTGAGTCTGGACCGCACCAATTGGGAGCATGGGGAAACGCCCATCAATTTTCTGGTGCTTGGAGCCGTGGTTCATGGCTTCACCCTGCCCCTGATTTGGGTTCCTCTTGATGAGTCCGGGAACAGCCACACCTACGCCCGTATGTGGTTGGTATTGAAGCTCCTCCGCGTCTTGCCAGCGAAACGCTGGCAAGGCCTGGTGGCTGACCGTGAGTTCATCGGTGCGGAGTGGTTCCGTTTTCTCCGTCGTCAAGGCATCAAGCGGGCGATCCGCATTCGGCACAGCGACATGCTGGACGACATGAATGGGAAGGAATGGTTTAAGCACGTCCAGCACGGTCATTTCCATGAAATCGACGAAAAGGTGTTCGTGTTTGGCGAACTCATGCGGGTGGTCGCGACGAGGTCATCCACAGGTGACCTCGTCATCATTGCCACAGATTTCAGCGCTCGGAAGACCTGGAAGCTGTACAAGCAGCGCTGGTCAATCGAGTGCACCTTCAGCAGCTTCAAGAAGCGAGGCTTCGACCTGGAGCGGACTGGGATGACGGAAAGGAGCCGTCTTCAGCGGCTCTTCGGCTTGGTGACACTGGCCTGGATGTTTTGTTTGCGCTTGGGGGTCTGGCTCAGCCAGACCCAGTCCATCCCCATTCTCAAGCATGGTCGTAGAGCGGTCAGTCTGGTGCGGTACGGTGCTCAGCATCTCGTGGATGCCTTACGATGGAAACCACAACAGTTCATGGCTGTCCTAGACCTGTTGACCCAGCCTTTTTGCCCACCAGGAGGGGCTGGAAGTGAAGTTGTCACCTACTGAGAGGTAAATCAGATTCCCCGTCTTTCAATTACTATTGATAGCGGCGTAAGTTGGCGTCCATAAGCTGACGGGGCAGGTGAATATAGCGGACCCGCTGCCAGGCGGTGACAAGCCTCTTTTTCAGCGCTCTGATGGAGTGGGCACAAAAGTTCCCCAACACATTGCGCTTGACGTAGGCCCACACCAACTCGATCGGGTTCAACTCTGGAGCATACGGAGGCAGAAAGATCAGAGAGAGGCGTTCGTGGGAACCCACGAACGCCTGGGTCACTTTCGCGTGATGAATTCTCGCATTGTCCAGCACCACGACGATGTTCCCCTGAACTTGGCGCAGGATGTGCCCAAAGAATCGGATGACTTCTCCACTGCGGATCGCTCCGGATGTTGTGTGCTGGAAGAATCGTCCATCTGAAGTGATCGCCCCAATCGTCGAAAGCTTCTCCCAGTTCGCTCTGAGCGTGACCAGGGGCGTGACGCCCCTGGGTGACCACGTTCGCCTTCGCACGCCTTTCAACGAGAATCCGACCTCATCCAGATAGATGATTGTGGCTCCCCCAGCGACCTTTTTTTTCCAACTCCGGGAGCACCTGTTCCCGCCAGGATGCAATCCGAAGTTCGTTCCGCTCAGCAGCCCGCCCATCTGGCATCTGTGGGCTGAACCCCAACTTTCGTAGGATTTTACGGACGTGATCATGGTGGTACCACACCTCGAAGTGCCGCCCGATCAGCTCTGCCACGCGTTTTGTCGTCCAAGTTTCGTCAGGAAACCCATGCTGCAGAGCACCCTCCCGCAGGAGGGTGCGAAGCTGGTCGTGCTGAGACTCAGTCAGCCGAGCAGGACGACCAGAGCTGACCGTCGCTTGCAAGCTTCCCTTCTTTCTGAGCCGAGCACTCCAAGAAGTCACCGTGAGCACGGAGACGCCGAAGTGAGCAGCAATTTCGCGGTGTGTGTGGCTGCCTTGCTGCAGCCACTCGGTAGCAGCCAGACGCCGCTCCTCAAGTTGGGCACGAGAATATTGGTTCGGTTGCCATTCCACGGTCCCTAGAGTTTAGCAGCGCATACTTACGCCGTTATCAATAAATCCCAGCGAGCCGGCTGTATGAGAACCTCATCTGTAGGCCCCGATTTACTCGGCATGTTCAGAGATCGGCTCTCGCCACACAGCACAAGCCATTTGCTGCCTACCAAAAATTATTGTAATGCCAGACGACAAAATTTTTGCGCTACCTGGAAAACTAGACATGCCGAGTAAATCGGTAATAGCTTCCTCCGAAGGCCCGATTTACTCGGCATGTTGTCCCGATTTACTCGGCATGTTCTAGAGAGACATGCCGAGTAAATCGGTAATAGCTTCCTCCGAAGGCCCGATTTACTCGGCATGTTGTCCCGATTTACTCGGCATGTTCTAGACAGTTATCCACAGGATGAGTCCCGATTTACTCGGCATGTTTATGTAATTCTACCCGATTTACTCGGCATGTTGTCCCGATTTACTCGGCATGTTTTATGTAATTCTACCCGATTTACTCGGCATGTTATACAGAATTTTCCCCTCTGGGACGCGCTTTGCCTCAGCGCGTCTGATGATGATCATCATATATATCTTTAAGAGATCAAATACATCATCAATCAAAATCTGCTCTCGGTAACTGAGATATACTGACCCAAAGGGGAAAGCACTTGGCACGCTCAGGCAAACTTAAATCTGTTCCGCCTACTCCGCCAGCACAATTGGATCGCTTTGATGAGGCCAATTCGGCACGGCTAGGCCTTATTTGTGTACAGGAACGTATTCCAGAAGACTACACACGTTGGGACATTGAATTCACAGTTGATGAGCGTCCTGCTCGACTAACTTGTATCTCTCCTGGTGAGTATGGTGGCGTACCGCATGGCCTTGATGGGGATTTTGCGACGATTTTAAATGTGATGTACCTTGAACAGGGTGCTCCCGAATCGGGAATTGTACATACAACTGCTTATCAGTTATTACAAAAGGCCGGTTTTCCTGATTCTGGACAATATTATCAATCTTTACAGGAAAGCTTGGACCGTCTTAAAGCGGCAACTTATACCGCCAGTGAGTCTTGGCGCGATCATAAAAGACAACGATGGACCACAGTCAAATTTAATATTATTGAACGTATTACGGCGGAAACACAAGATGGCTTAGGATTTGGAAGTGGTACCACGCTCAAAATCCAACTAGCCCGCCCAGTAGTAGAAAGCATTCGCGAAAAATATCTCAAACCTCTGGATATGAGTTTTGTCCTGAGTTTGAAACGGTCTCTTACACGCAGCCTTTACCGGGTATTAGACGCCCATCGCTATCAACCCGGTCTCGAAAATGAAGCAGCAGCAGAATTTAGAATTAATTTGCAGCAGTGGGCACAGGAATGCAAGTTGCGCGAAACTGTACCTGCAAGGATCAAGCGCAATCTAGAAAGTGCCCACAAAGAACTTCTGGAGCGGGGATATTTGCTTTCCGTAGAGTATGAGGGATCACGGGGTGATACAGTGATTGTCTATAATTTTGGCGATTTTCCTACGACTACGCCAGCGCCAGAGCCTGTTATTGAAGTTATCCCTGATTCCCCAACTACCGATATGCTCCGTCAGTACGGTATCGCTCCTTCAGTGGCAAGAAAGTTAATTGGCGAATATGGAGAGAAAAATATAATACAAAAAATCCATAAGTTCGAAGCCATGCTCAAAAGTGGTTATCAGGTACGTAAAAAGAGCGCCTTACTTGTAGATTTAATTAGAGATTCCACAGGTAAATATGCTGATTTTACTGATTCCCCATCTGTTAGTAAGAATACCAAAACACCCACAAAAAGTCCAACGAGTATCAAGGAAATAAAGGCCGAAGAAGAGCAAATCAATCGCCAGATCGAGAAAGATTTCCTTGATTTGGATAATATGGAACAGTCTGCGCGGGCAATCACACAAGTTCGGATGTTTGTTGGCCGTGAGGTGCCAGAACCCGCTTTGAAGCGCTTATTCATCGCGATGCAGGCGGGTGAGGTCAGGCCGTATGAGGTCTACCGAGCGGTAACCCGGGCAGCCTCAGAGCTACGTTTGGGTGATTTTGCTCAGGAAGTTCGTGACCTGTATGGGACCTGAATAAGAATTGCCTTTTCCTGCCGCTGTAAGGGCCATAGAAGGCCTTAAAAATGTTTTTAAGGGTTACAATGCCATAAGGAAACTGGAAGCCTCTTCATGGGCCTTACAGCGGCAAGTATGAAATCAGGTTTAAGTGCTTGTTTTCAGCACATGTTCCAGTTGGCTAAGTAGAACCTGAACTTCTTGCTGCTGATTGGGGGCCAGGCGGGAGAGGTGCCGGGGACCCAAGTAGCGGCGGATTTCTTGAGCTTTCTGTTGTAAGTCCGAATTCTTTTTGCCCTTAGCCTGTGTAATAGCCCGTCGTAACTGCTGGGCATTCCACCCTTCTGCCTGAGCTTTCCGGAGAAGCTCTCCGCGCTGCGGATGATCACCAAGGTCTAAAAGGGCCAGAGCCGCTTGTTGGCTGAGCCCTCCCCTCATTGCTTGTCGCTCATCTGGCGTGAGATCTAGCAACCTAGACGATCTGACCAGAGTCGACAGACTGGGGAGTCCCAAAACTTCAATCCATTGGCTAACCTGACCTTCTGGCGTCTGACTGTCGAATATCTCGCCCTGGTCGCGGGCACGAATCAAGACAGTGCGCAGCTCCCGAAGAGGTACATTGAGCCGAGTTGCCAATTGATCCAGCGAGGCGAACAGGAGATCAATGGAGCTTACTGCCTCCCTGAGCTCGTTTTCTTCTCGTGCTACACGGACAATCTGATCATCATCCAGTTCGCGAACTAGAGCGCTGATATGGGTTAGCCCAGCCGCCTTGGCAGCTCGCCAACGTCTCTCCCCCGCAACCAATTCATAGAGATTACTGGTTGCTTTTCGCCGCAGCACAATGGGCTGAAAGACGTCACCGAAGGAACCAATACTCTGGACAAGAGCGTCAAAAGCGGGGCCTTCAAAAGCTTTTTCGCCGGTGGCGTAGCCGCGTGGGTTGTGCCCTGGGATGACCACAATTTGGTCGAGTTCAACCTGATCAATACCCTCGCGGCGGTAGTTTTCTACTGCTTTATCCAGATTGATTCGTGAGGTTGCACTTACCTTTTTGGGCATCAAATGACCTCCAGGAGGTGGTCCAAGACGGCGTTGAGCTCACGGCTGGCCGGATTGGCCGGCTGGTCAAGAGCGACTGCGCCGCGTGCTGGTAAGACGTCCCTAAAGATCGCAGGCCTTTCCGTGACAGGAGGCGCGACAGGGGCCAAATCACTCAGCTGCTGGGTGATCAGTTCATAGATTTCCCTGTCTTGAGTTCTTTGTTTGTTATAGACGGTGGGGATGAATGAGGCAATTCGCAGGTCCGGATTGAGGCGGCGGCATTGGGCCAGCACCTGTGTCACGTTCTCGATATTTTCTACCGACTTGATATGGGTCGGCATCGGAACCACGGCAGCGTCCGAAGCCACCAGCGCGGCGCGGGTCAGGCCGCCGTTGCTGGGAGGGGTATCAATCAGGACGTAATCGTAATCGTCTGCCAGCCGTTGCAGGGCGTCCCTCAGGCCGATCAACAGCGCATCGTCCGTCATCAGGATGTTGTCGAGTGACCGCAGTTGCTGATGGGCCGGAATGGCCCGTAATCCAGGCATCCGCTCTGGCGTAAAAGGCACAGGGAAGTCGTTGTCTGCCTCCTGCAGGATAATGTTGAGGGTTGAGCCCAGGCGGTGGGCTTTGCTGGCAGGATCGTCCAGCAGGCCCATTCTCCGGGTCAGGCTACGCTGAGGATCCAGGTCAATCAGCAATACGCGGTTGGGTTGCCCGGCTTGATTCTGGCGGGTTGAAAGGAGATAACCCAGCTCGGCCACCATGGTTGTTTTGGTGGCTCCGCCGGCTTCATTCCAGAAACTGAGTATTTTCACGAGGCTCCTTTGGCGGCAGAAATAAGGCCGACTTTCAACTTGAAAGTATAGCTACGGCTCATAACTTGCACCTTGCATAGCTGAGCGAATAGCCGTGCTGGTGGAGGAATTCTTGCTCTTTTTGAATTTGGCTCAGCAGGTGGTTCAGCCTGACTTCGGGGAAGAGGGTATGTAGGGCCAAGCGGGCTGCCTCTTTCAGGGTCATGTCCTCAGAGCGGTACAGCATGGTTAGGGTGAAGGCCAGGAAGACCATCAGAATCCAGCGGTCCAGACCCCTGGCAGTTCGCAGCGCGAACTGCGCCAACCCAAACTGGTGCTTACACCTTCCTTAAAGAAGGATTCCACCCCCCAGCGATGCGCACCCTCAGCAACGATCTCGTCCCCCTCCAGCAGTTCAGACGACACCGCGAAGAATTCACGGTCCCCACGGTCCATCCTCCCCAGGGTCAGCGTTTCCAGAGGCCAGTTGGCGAGGTTGACGTACCCCCCATGCGGACAGTCCGCAACCGTCACCTGTCCAGGATGGTCTGTGCGTCGGTTGCTCCGCACACCCACCACGAACTCGAAACCCAGGCGCTGCACACCGTCCAGAAAGACAGCGGATTCGAATCCACTGTCCGCTAGGACACGTACCCGGAAACGTTTCTTGATGAAGTCCGGCACCTCTTCCAGTAGGTCGAGCGCCAGAGTGACCGGGGTGCTGGTGTGCTTGCCCTGGTAGACCCGGTAAGAAATGGGGAACTTCAGTTCCCCATATTCGGCGAACAGGACCACCAGATGGATGCCGTGCCTACCGTTGTAGACACTGACATAGGGCAGCTGAGTTCCCACCTTTTCCACCGTGGTCAGATCCACGCTGAGCCGCATTCGAGGTCTACGTTTGTGACGAGCTGTATCCAGCAGGATGCGCCACTGGAAGTCCTGCATCTCTTCCCGGCAGCGGTCTGAATCCCAGTCATAGACGTTGAAGAAGCGACTCAGTGCACTGGGACTGACTCCCTCAGCCTGGCTGAACTTGGTCTTCTGACCTGGACTGTGGAAAAGGTGCAGCGAAGCCTCCAGGCTTCGCCGTTGGTACAGCGTCTCTGGAATGTCCAGAATCCGCTGTGAGAGAATATGGGCGCGCTCCCCTGAAACCTGTTTGTACACACTTCCAGAATTTCAGCTCTGGGAGCGCTTTTTGTCCGCCTATTCAGGTGCAAGTTCTGAGTACGTCCATCTCCGCGATTGTATGTGCGCAGAGCCAGTAGACGCGGACTCGCTTGAAACTCATACCCATCTTCCCAATGACCTCTGGCACGCATTTGGGAGCCGACCGGCCGGCCAGAGCAAAGCGCTGGAGCAGCTCTGGGTCGGTCAGAATCCGGGCACGGCTATTGAACCACAGGTTTCATTGACCCACGGCACGAAAAACAGCAGCTCAAGCTGTTGCCACGCGGCGACGCGTCCAACCCCGCCGAGCCAGATGTAGCCAGAGCACCGCGAACAGCGCCGCCGCTATCCAGCGCCAATACACTGGATATTCATGGCCCAGGCCTACGCTGGCCGCTGCCCTCAGGGGCGTACGGTGCCTTCGCCGTGCACCAGATATTTGAAAGAAGTCAGTTCGCGGGCGCCTACCGGGCCGCGAGCGTGCAGTTTGCCGGTGGCAATCCCGATCTCGGCGCCCATGCCGAACTCGCCGCCATCGGCGAACTGGGTGGAGGCGTTGTGCATGATGATGGCGGCATCTACCTCGCGGGCAAAGCGGTCGGCCACCGCTGCGTCCTCGGTCACGATGCACTCGGTGTGGCCGCTGCCGTACTGGGCGATGTGGGTGATCGCCTCGCTGGGGCCCGACACCACCCGCGCCGCGATGATGTTGTCCAGAAACTCGTGGCCGTAATCGTCCTCGTGGGCCGGTTCCACGCCGGATAGCTCCTGAAACTGCCGGTCGCCGCGAATCTGGGTGCCGCGCGCCTGCAGGGCAGTCACCAGCGCCGCGCCCTGCGCCGCAAAGCTCTCGCGGTCCATCAGCAGGCACTCGGCGGCGCCGCAGATACCGGTGCGGCGGGTCTTGGAGTTGACCAGCACCGCTTCCGCCTTGGCCGGATCGGCCGCCGCATGGATATAGACATGGTTGATACCGTCCAGATGCGAGAACACCGGCACCCGCGCCTCGTTCTGCACCCGGCTGACCAGGCTGCGCCCGCCGCGCGGAATAATCACGTCGATCAGCCCCTGTGCCGCCAGCATCTCCCCCACCGCCGCGCGGTCACGGGTGGGAATCAGCTGAATGGCCCGTTCCGGCAGGCCGGCCGCGCGCAGCCCCTGCACCAGCGCCGCATGAATGGCCTGCGAGGAATGCAGGCTTTCCGAACCTCCCCGCAGAATGGCGGCATTCCCGCTTTTAAGACACAGTGCCCCGGCGTCGGCCGTCACGTTGGGCCGCGACTCGTAAATCACGCCCACCACGCCAATCGGGGTGCGGACCCGGCGAATGGTCAGGCCGCTGGGCCGCTCCCACTCGGCCATCACCTCGCCCACTGGGTCGGGCTGGGCGGCCACATCACGCAGGCCCTGCACGATGCCCTGCAAGCGGCTTTCATCCAGCCGCAGGCGGTCCAGCATGGCGGCGCTCAGGCCCTTTTCCTCCGCGAAGGCCAGGTCGCGGGCGTTGGCCGCCAGCACCCCGGCGCTGCTCCCCTCCAGAGCGTCTGCGGCAACTTCCAGGGCCCGCTGCTTTTGCTCGCTGGTGGCCAGGGCCAGGGCGCGGGCCGCCGCACGGGCCTGGGCAAACAGCATGTTCATGGTGTGTTTCAGTTCGGTGTAGTGCGGTTCGGATACCTGGGATGAGGTCTGGGAAGCAGTCTGGGTCATAGCAGAGGGTCCTGTTCTGAAAAAAGAGAAAGCGGGGAAAAGAGCAACATACGGCGGGCAAGAAGAATTGCCCCGGAGGTCAGAGCACCAGATTGTCGCGGTTGATAAAGGCCGAGCGGGGCGGCTCGCCCAGCAGCAGGGCGATCTCGTCGCTGTGAAGCCCAGCGATGCGGCGAGCCTGCGCCGAGCCGTAGCTGCACAGGCCGTGGCCCAGCACCCGGCCGCGGTGCACCACTTCCACGCAGTCACCGCGCCCGAAATTGCCCTCTACCGCCGTGACTCCGGCGGCCAGCAGCGAGCGGCCCCGGCCCAGCGCGGCCTCGGCGCCGTCGTCAATGGTCACGCGGCCCTGCGGCTTCATGCCGGCAATCCAGTTCTTGCGGGCCGACTTGGGCGTCTCAGCACCAATAAACCAGGTGGCCCGCGCCCCTTCACGCAGCGCCGAAATGGGGCGGTGGGTGTCACCACGGGTGATGGCCATCGCTGCGCCTGCTTGCATGGCGGTGCGGGCTGCCATCAGCTTGGTTTTCATGCCGCCTTTGGCGTCAGGGCCGGGATCGCCGGCCAGCGCCTCGATTTCGGGGGTAATATCGTCAATCTGCGCAAAGTGCTGCGCCGCCGGGTCGTGTCGGGGGTCGGCAGTGTAGAGGCCGTCCACGTCCGACAGCAGAATCAGGCAATCGGTGCCGCAGGTCAGGGCAATCTGGGCGGCCAGCCGGTCGTTGTCGCCAAAGCGGATTTCATCGGTCGCCACGGTATCGTTCTCGTTCACGATGGGCACGATGCCGTGGTCCAGCAGGGCGCTCAAGGTGGCCCGCGAGTTGAGGTAGCGGGTCCGCACACGGCTGTCTTCCAGCGTGACCAGCACCTGCCCGGCATGCAGGCCGCGCTGCGCCAGCTCATCGGCGTAGGCCTGCGCCAGCGAAATCTGCCCGACGGCGGCAGCCGCCTGTGCCTCGTCCAGCGGCAGGGGCCCGCGCGGCAGGCCCATCTGCCGGCGGCCCAGCGCGATGGACCCGCTCGACACCAGCACCACCTGCTTGCCCTGCGAGCGCAGCAGCGCCACATCGTCGGCCAGACCGCTCAGCCAGTCTCGTCGCAGGCCGCGCTCATCAACCAGCAGGGCGGACCCTATCTTGATGACGAGACACTGCGAACGGTCCAGAAGCTGACGGCTGAGCACGGTCATGCCCGACAGTCTAGATCAAAAGAAAAGGGTTTGCATAGTTAACCAGGAATGACGCCTAAATGCTGCATAATTTCGTGCTAGGCGTTGTCACCCGGAATCTGACGCTTTTTCAAAAAGCTGTGCCCGTTCAGCTTTATGGATGAAAATTAAGTGGCTCCCTAGATGCATTTGTCAGACATCCCAGCTATAAGTATGCAAGGAGTTGTTTGGCAGGCAAGACAGCAAATGGCGGCCTCTCCACACACCGGGCAAGGCCGCCGCTGTTGCCATCCAGCTCGTCAGATGCCGTCCACCTCTGACCGCCCACTCAGCAGGCGGCCTACACTGAACGCCTCACGCGGCTGAGCGTAAGCGGTGTCCATCTGCGCCAGTTGCAGCCGGCCGGAAATATCGTCGTTGACGCCCTGCCAGTAGGTGTAGCTTTCCAGCACCCAGATGCCGCTCTCGCGGGTGCCGTTGCCGCTGCCCTTGGTGCCGCCGAACGGCATATGGGCCTCGGCGCCGGTGGTGGAATTGTTGATGGAGGTCATGCCCGCCTCGATTTCCTCCTGAAAACGGTGGGCCCAGCTGCGGTCGTTGGTATAAATGGCGCTGGAAAGGCCGTAGTCCACCGCGTTGGCAGCGGCAATCGCCTCGTCGAAGCCGTCCACCTTGACCAGATTGACGGTGGGGCCGAACACCTCGTTTTGAAACAGCCGCATGCCAGGCCTCACCCCTTCCCAGAGGGTCGGCCAGCCGTAAAAGGCCGCTTCCGGGTCGCCCTGAAAGCCGGCCGGCCGGTTCCCCGGCGTGATGCGGCCCTGACCGTACAGCAGCGTGGCACCGTCCTCTTCTCCCCAGGCGTAGTGGGCTTCCCAGGACCGGAAAAAACGCTCGTTGATAAAAGGGCCGTACAGCACGTCCTCGTGTTTCACGGGGTTGCCGATGCGGATGCTTTGAATGGCCGCCAGCAGCTTATCCCGGAACTCGCTGTAGACCGGCGCGTCCACGATGAGGTTGCCGGCGCTGGTGCAGCGCTGCCCGCCGGTGCCGTAGGCGGCCCAGAGGGCGCCCTGCACGGCGTTATCGATATCGGCGTCGCGCATCACCACCAGCGGGTTCTTGCCGCCGAGTTCCAGGGTGGGATGGGTCAGGTTGCGGCCGGCCACCTCCCCGATCCAGCGGCCCACGGCGGTAGAGCCGGTAAAGGCAATCTTCTGCAGCAGCCGCTCGTCCAGCATCTCTACCAAGAACTGCCCCGCCGCGTCCTTCCCGCCGCCAAAGACCACGTTCAGCACGCCGTCCGGTACGCCGGCTTCTTCCAGCAGCCGGGCAAATGCGTAGGAGGTCAGCGGCGCGTCCTCGCTGGGTTTCCAGACCACCACATTGCCGGTCAGCAGCGCCGGAATGATCTTCCAGCTGGGCACCGCCACCGGGAAATTGCCGGCCGTGACGATCCCGACCACGCCCAGTGGCCGGCGGTAGGTCTTAAGTTCCTTGCTGGGCATCTCGCTGGGCACCGTCTGCCCGTAAAGGCGTCGGCCTTCCGACTGGAAAAAGGCACAGGTGTCCACCGCTTCCTGCACGTCACCGCGCGCTTCTTTGAGCGTCTTGCTCATCTCGCGGCTGAGCAAGCGGCTGAGGGCTTCTTTCTCGCGGGCAATCGCCCGGCCGATATGGCCGATGATCTCGCCACGGACTGGGGCCGGTGTGGCTTTCCAGCGCGGAAAAGCGGCGCGGGCTGCCTCGCAGGCGCGGCGCACGTCGGCGCGGCTGGCTTCCGGAAAGGTGCCCAGCACATCGCTGAGGTCACCACTGGAACGGCTCTGAAAGAGAACGGCGCCCTGAGGCTGAACGTCCTGACCGCCGATCAGGTGGCCGTAGGTCTGGCAGGTGGGCTGGGAAGAGGTCTGGGTCATGGGTTCTCCTGTGGTGGAAAAAGGTGAGACACGGGAAAGATCAGGCGCACGCCGGCGCTCTCCGGTCAGACGATGTGCCGCTCGGCGGTGGCCCGGTCGTGGGCAAAGCGCTCCAGCTGTAGGCTGCTTACATCGATAAAAGGGTCCTCGCCGCGCACGAACGAGGTTACGATCCGGCCCACGGCGGCCGCCTGCTGCACCCCATGCCCGGAAAAGCCACAGGCATTGATCCAGCCGGGCGCTTCAGCCGCTGGCCCCAGCACCGGGCTGCCATCGGGGGTCATCTCGTAGTAGCCCCAGAAGGAATAGGAGCGGTCAATGTCCAGCTCGTTCAGCCAGGGAAACCGCCTGGCTGCGGCGGCGCGCACCGTCGTCAGCCAGGGCCAGTCGATGCCTTCTTCCAGGCCGTCGGGCTGCTGTGGGTTAGACACGGTAAAGATGACCGTGTCGCCATGCCCGCGCAGCCACAAGTTGCTGGTGGTGTCGATGGTCAGCGGATAGCCCGGCGTACCGTTGCCAGAGCGGGTGCGGTAAACGCTGCGGCGGCGGGGACGCACTGGCACGCTCAGCCCGGCCAGCGCCGCCACCGTTCCGCTCCAGGCGCCGGCCGCGTTGACCACCACCGGCGCGCTGAATTCACCCTGGCTGGACGACACCGCCCAGGCCCCATCCCGCCGCTCGATATAGGTGACTTCTGCTGGGCGGCAGAGTTCGGCGCCGCGTTCCAGCGCCATGGCGGTATAGGCATTCAGGGTCAGCAGTGGGTCAATGTAGCCGTCCTGCGGGCCGTAGGTGCAGCGGTAGATGCCTTCGGTCAGGAACGGCACGTGCCCGGCAGCCTCCTGTGGTGTGATCACGTCCACCGGAGCACCGGCGCCGCGCTGCACTTCCACCCCCTGCAGGTGTGCATCCCACCCCTCCCGGGGCACCAGAAACAGGTAGCCGTTCTGCACGTACCCACTCTCACGGCCAAACTGTTCGGGAAAGCGTTGGTACTCCTGAATGCTCTCCCAGGACAGCCGCACGTTCACTTCCTCCGAGAACTGCACCCGCACCCCGGCCCCGCTGCGGCCCGAAGACCCCCGCCCCGGCGCCGCGCCGCGGTCCAGCACGGCGACCCGGTAGCCGGCTTCGCTGAGGCGAAAAGCACAGGCCGACCCGATAATGCCGCCGCCGATGACAATCACGTCTGCCGTCTTGACCTGCGTAGTCAATGAAACCCTCCCTCAATCCGGGCGTGAGGCCATTCTGCAAGAACCGCGCGGCCCTCCCAATCCAGCAAAAATATGTGGGGAGGCGAAAAGGAGCCGGCACCGGCCCCGCCGTCAGCGGCGTCCGGGACTGAACTGCTTGGAATTGTTGCTGCACCGCTACTTTAGCGAAAGGCCAGGGCCGAATACAAGCAGGAGAGTATCCTTCTTTACTTTTCAGCACAGGAGGAGTGCTTCAGAGGAGCAGGACGGCGCCAGAGTCGCCTGTGCGCACATGAAAAAACGCTGGAAAAGAGTATGCTACAGGTTATGAGCGGTTCGGCCCCAGAGAATGCAACCCGGCCAGTCCCGCTGGCGGAGCACCTGCAGGACATGACCGAACGTCTGGCTGCCACGCGGACTCAGGAAGCCATTTTTCAGATCGTGTTGCAGCCGGCGCTGCAAAGTCTCGACGCTATTGCCGGCGCAATCCTGCTGATTGACAGCAGCGGCGAGCAGCTGGAAGTGGCCGCCACCCGTGGTTACTCGGCAGAAGCACAGACCATCTGGCAAGACGGCCCCCTGACCGGCAATGTCCCGGCCGGGGACGCCCTGAAGCAGCATGAGGCCCTGTTCTTCGAGCATCAGGGCGACCTGCTGAAAGCCTACCCAGAGCTGGAAGAACGCACCGGCGCAGTGGCCCCGGTTGCCAACGCGGTGCTGCCGATGTTTCTGGACCACCGGCCGCTGGGCACCCTGATTCTGGATTTCCAGGAACCGCACGACTTTACCAGTGAGGAAAAGCATTTCCTCAAAACCCTGTCAGCGCAGTGTGCCATCGCCTTGGGCCGCGCCCAGCTGATGGCTGACTTGCAGGGTCAGCTGGACCAGCGCACCCGGCAGATTCAGCAGGAATCCCAGGCCCACGCTGCCTTCGTGGCCTTCATGGAAGCGGCCGGCACCGAAACCGACGTTGACGTGCTGGTCGGCCAAGCCCTGCAACTGCTGGGGCACTACTTTCATAACGGGGACGGCGTCTACTGCGTGTATGAACATGGGCGCTGGGTCGGGCGCGGCTGGACGGCCACCCTGCCGCCCGAGCTGGCCGTTCATATTGCGGACGGCCTGCTTACCGATATGCCACTGGTCAGGGAGATGCTGCGTCAGCAAGCCCCGGTCTTCTGGGACGACCTGCCGCCCGACCAGCACTTTATTCCGGGCACCCGGAGCTACCGGATGATTTTCTGCTATCCGCTGATTCTGGACGGCGAGGTCAAGGCGTTCGTGTGCTTTGCACGCCGCAGCCGCCAGGGCTGGAGCGCACAGGACCGCACGGTGGTGCGCGCTATCGGGCGCAGTCTCAACCTGACGCTGGAACGGGCCGAGCAGGCCGCCCGCCTGCAGGCTCAGCGAGAAGAAGCCGAGCGGCGCAGCGAGGTGCTGTCGGCTTTTGCCGAGCTATCACGCGAACCGGTGCTGGACACCGACCCCTACAGCCTGATCCAGCGCACCCAGGAAGTCGCGCTGGGCCTGTTGCCCAGGGCTTTTCGGTCTATTTCGAGCTGCAAGGCGGCCAGTGGCAGGTGCGGGCGCAGGTGGGGCAGGCTGACCAGCCCGAACTGCAAAAGCAACTGGAAGCTGGCCTGGCCTTCGGAACGCCCAGCCTGAAACCCCTTTCCAGAGTGGTGAACCCTATTACCAGGAGTGCACAGCAGAACGCGGCGGGGACAGCGAGACCCGGGAGAGTTGCCGCCTGGGGGCCAGCGCCACACTGCCGGTCAAGGTTAATGGTCAGGTGCGGGGGGTGCTGGCTTTTGTCTTCTCGCAGACTCGGGTCTGGAGCCACGAGGACCGGGCCATTCTGGATACGGTGGGCTATCAGCTGCGGCTGGCGCTGGAGCGGGCCGAACAGACCCAGCAGCTTCAGGAACAGAACGCCGAACTGGAAGCGTTCACCTACTCGGTGTCACACGACCTGCGCACGCCGGTGCGGCACATCATGGGTTTTAACCGTCTGCTGCGCGGCAATTTGGGCGAGCAGGTGGACAGCAAGTCTGAGCGCTACCTCACCGTGATTGAGGAAGCCACTGTGCGGATGAACACATTGATTGACGCCATGCTGGACCTCTCAAGGACTGCCCGCGCCACCCTGCAGCCGGGCACGGTGGATCTGGGCACGCTGGTCAGCGACGTGCAGGGCGAACTGGAAGCCGAGGTCGAAGATGGGCGCTCCACGACCTGCCGGTGGTGACTGGCGACCGTGACACTCTGCACCAGGCAGTCGTCAACCTATTGAGCAACGCCCTGAAATACACCCGCACCCGCGAGCAGGCCCGGATCGAGGTCTGGGCAGAAGAAGGAGTCTACGAATGGACCGTCTTCGTACGCGACAACGGTGTGGGCTTCGACCCGCGCTATTCCGAGCGGCTGTTCGGGGTCTTTCAGCGCCTGCACCGCGCGGACGAATTCGAGGGCACCGGCGTGGGTCTGGCCAATGTTCGGCGCATCGTGACCCGGCACGGCGGCACCGTCTTTGCCGAAAGTCAGCTGGGTGAGGGAGCCACCTTCGGCTTTACCCTGCCCAAGCCGAACTGAGCTGCGCCATTCCACTCTGAATGCGGGGGCTGCCCGGCCAGTCGCGGTATGGCGCACCCCTCCTCTACTCCAGCGGCCAGCGGTCCACCCACATCCTCTTGAGGTCCAGCCGGCCGAAGGCATCGTGCTGCACACCCTGCAGCCAGGGATGCAGTTCGCCCTGCTTGACACGGTGATGGGTCAGGTTGACCCAGCCGCTGCCTTGCAGGGCCGCTTCCACCTGTCCGATCAGGCGGGCATTCTGCATGGCGTCCTCGCTGAGGCTCTGCAGCACCCGGCTACTCCAGGCCAGCAAGCGGGCCGGCAGCAGGCGGCGAAACAGCAGCCTCGGGTCATGCAGAGCCTTCCAGAACGACAGCTCGGTATCCAGGTCCGAAACCTCGCCCATCAGCACCAGGTCGGCGGCGGCCTGCAGGTGCCCGTCATCCTCCAGGGCAAAGGTCCGCACCTGTACTGTCAGCCCCAGTAGGGCGGCGCGGCGGGCCAACCAGTGGGCTTCGGCCTGCGCCGCAGGGAAATCCAGAGCGTAGAGGGTCAGCGGACCGGGGTCCGGCACGCCGTCCATCCAGGCCCGCGCCCGCTCCAGTGACCGCAAGCGCGGGGGCTGCGCAGCCGAGCGGTGGGGATAAAAACTGGTGGCCAGCGGCTGTGCCTCCTGCCCGCTGGCGGCCCAGTGAGCGCGGGGGTCGTGCAGCTCGGCCAGGGCTTGCCTCAGTGGCCGGCTGTGAGCCGCGGGGCGGTGGGCATTCCAGATCAGAAACTGCACCCCGTTTTCCACCTGCCAGTGTGAGCGCAGCGCTTCTGCCCGCTCGCCCTGCAACTGATAAGCCGCGTAGACGGGAGAAGGCGGCACGAAATAGAACTCGGCCTCGTCCAGCTGTGGGCGCTCGCCGAAATAGTGGTCGAAAGCCCGCAGCCGCAGGCCCCCGTCAAAACGCTCAAACTGAAAAGCGCCGGTACCGACCAGTCGCTCCTCGCTGAACGGCAAGTCGGCCGGCAGAATCAGCGCCTGCACGTGAGCCAGCCGGCGCAGCAAAAAGGCGTCGGGCCGCTGAAGCTGCAGGTCAAGGGTCAGGGCGTCGGGTGCCGTTACGGCCGCCACGCCCGGCAGGTACCAGGGTGCTTCCCGCAGCAGCCGTTCCAGTGAATACCGGGCGTCGCCCGAGTCGGCAGGGCGGCCGTGGTGAAACAGTGCCGCCTTGCGCAGCCGGAAACGCCAGGTCAAGCCGTCCTCGCTGACTTTCCAGTGATGGGCCAGCGCCGGCTGAAGGGCACCGGTCCGAGGGTCGAAGCGCACCAACGGGTCAAACACCTGATACAGCAGCCAGGCCTCGAAAGTGACCCAGGCATGCACCGGGTCCAGGCTGGTCAGCGGCCGGGTCAGCACGGTACGCAGGCGGTCGCGGCCGTAAGGCAGGCTCTGCAACCCGAAATGTTCGCGCACCTCGGCCGGGCGGGTCCAGTGTGGCGGAAACGGCAAGGCACTCAGGCGCGACCAGTCGGCCAGCTGCCCAGCGGCCACCAGCGCGGCGGCCAGTTCACGCACCTGTGGCCCTGCCAGCCCAGGGAAACTCAGCTGCGAGGTGTGCCCCCGGCCCCGCCCGGCGCGGTAAGTCAGGGCGCCGGCGGCGTGCAGGCGCTGCAACTGCCGCCGGGCAGTCTTGGGGCTGCACCCCCATATCCCGGCCAGCTGCGGCACCCTGACCGCAAACGTCAGCCGGTCGCCCTGTTCGGCGCACAGCTGGGCCCGCAGCTGCCAGAGCGGCCAGTCGGGCGGGGCAAGATCAGAAAAAGGGGACAAAGGCAGACTCCTGTGGGACTTTTTACCACTTTTACCGGCCCCCATACTGCGGAGCATGTGGAAGACCCTGCATCCCAACATCCGGGTCCGGATCGTGACCTCTTTTCTGTCGCGGCTGGTCGGCGGGGCCGTGTTTCCGCTGCTGGCCATTTATTTCACCGAACACCTGGGTGCCGGGCGGGCCGGGCTGCTGCTGGGCCTGCTGGTCGCGGTGCAGTTTGCCGCCGGGCTCTACGGGGGCCTGCTGGCCGACCTGTGGGGCCGGCGGCGCACCCTGCTGCTGGGCGAGGTGCTCAAGGCACTGGCTTTTGCGGCGTTGCTGGCGGCCAACTGGCAGCAGCCCTTCCCCTATCTGACCTTTGCCGCCGTGGCGCTGGTGAACCTGGCTGGCGGGCTGGTGGGCCCGGCCAGCGAGGCGATGCTGGTGGACGTTTCCACCCCCGAAAGCCGCAGTTTCATGTACTCGGTCAATTACTGGGCCATCAACGCCAGCCTGCTGATCGGCACCCTGCTGGGCGGCTGGCTGTACCGGGACCACTTTCCCCTGCTGCTGGAACTGCTGCTGGGAATGTCGCTGCTGACGCTGTGGCTCTCCTGGACCCGGCTCAGCGAGACCCGCGCCGGCCAGAGCACCCACGAGGTAGGCGCGCAGCTGGGGCTGGGTTCACTGCTGCGCAACTACGCCGCCGTGGCCCGCGACCCGGCTTTCCTGCTGTTCACGGCGGGCGGCGTCGCGGTGCTGACCATCGAATTCGGGCGGTCCAACTGGGCAGCGGTGCATCTGGCACAGAACTTCGCGCCGCTGCTGCTGGGCGGGCAGCTGATTGACGGCGTGCGGGCCATGAGCCTGCTGACCGCCGTCAACACCGGCCTGATCGTGCTGCTGACAGCGCCGGTCAGCGCCTGGGTGACCCGCCAGCCGCAGGTGCCGGTGATGTACGCCGGGTTCCTGCTGTTTGGGGCAGGCTTCGCGGTGCTGGCCTTCAGTGTGTCGCTGCCGGCGCTGCTGCTGGCCAGTGTAGTGCTGACTCTGGGCGAATTGCTGTATGTGCCCACCCGCCAGAGCCGGCTGGCCGACCTGATTCCCGCCGAGGGACGCGGCGCTTATCTGGCGATAAACGGGCAGCTGTTCACGGTGGCCAAATGGGCCGCGTCGCTGGGCGTGCCGCTGGGGGCCATCATCGGCGGCCCCGGCATGGCGGCACTGACACTGGGGCTGGGCGTGCTGGGCATGTGGCTGACCAGCCTGGCCCTGCGGCGGCGCTCTGTGCAGGACCAGCTGCAGCCGGCGTCTTCCTGAAGCAGAGGCCACCGCACCAGGAAGACTGGATTACCAGGGGTTGGTGGCGAACACTTCCAGCTCGGTGACGAAGGCCCGGTCGTCCATCTCAATCAGGGCGGCCACGGCGTGGGCCATGTCCTCGGGTTGAATCTTGCGGTCGGCGTTCTTGCGGCTGGCCGGGTCACTGCCGCCAAAGCCGGTGATCACCTCGCTGGGCGCCACGTAGCTGACCCGGATGTTCTTGGGCCGCAGTTCGTCGCGCCAGGACTGGGTCAGGCCGCGCAAGCCGAATTTGGTAGCGCTGTAAGCTCCGGCACCGGCCGAGCCACGCAGACCCGACACGCTGCCGATGTTGATGATGGTGCCGTGGCCCTGGCCGCCGCCATTTTGCACCATCAGGCGGGCAGCTTCGCGGGCCACCACCGTGGCGCCTACCAGGTTGGTGTCCAGCATCTGCCGAAATTCGGCCGTGTCCTGTTCCAGCAGCGGAGCGTAGCGGCCACCGCCGGCATTGTTGACCAGTACGTCCAAGCCACCGAGGTGCTCGGCAGCTTCCCGCACCAGGCGCACGGCGTCCTCGTCGCGGCTCACGTCGGCCTGAACGACGTGCCAGCCTTCCGCGCGCAGGGCAGCAATCTTGGCGTCATCGCGGCCGGCCAGCACCACCCGGGCGCCGCCTTCGTGCAGGCGCCGGGCAATGGCGAGACCAATACCGGACGTGCTGCCGGTCACCAGAATACGGGCATCTTGCAGGTTCATGAGAGCGAGGCTAGCAGCTTGGCCCAGGCCGAAAAGTCATGCTGGCCCGGCTTGCCGCGCGGCTGGGCCACAGGCAAGAGTGAGCTACAGTAGGCAGATGTCACACCGCCGGTGCCTGTTGCTGCTTCCGCTGTTGCTGACCGCCTGTTTCTCGCCTGGGGCCGTGTCCAAGGAGTGCCAGGCGGCAGCCCGAGAGCAGCTGGCGCAGCTGAACCCGCCCGCGGCGCTGAAGGAGTTCCGGCAGCTACAGTCCGAGGTTCATACCGAACGTAGCGGCGGCAAGACCCAGCGCCTGGGTCTCAGCTCCGGCACCCTGAGCGCCGAGCAGGGCGGGCAGACCAAACAGTGGCAGTACGCCTGCCGGGTCGAGGGCGGTCAGGCCGAGTTGAAGCTGTCGCCGGCGGGAAGTGCTCCGGCGGCGCCGCCCACCCCGCCTGGCAGTTCCGGCACGCCGACTTTTGACCTGGGCACCGAAGGAGAAAGCGACCTGTGACTCTGCCTCCCGAGTACTTCGAGGATGTCTATACCGCCAACGAGGACCCCTGGGACTTCGCCACCAGCCCCTACGAGGCCGCCAAGTACGCCCGCACCCTGGCCGCGCTGCCACGTGAAAGCTACCACCGGGCACTGGAAGTCGGCTGCTCCATCGGCGTGCTGACCGGGCAGCTGGCCGGGCGCGCCGATGAACTGCTGGCGCTGGATATCAACGAGCAAGCGCTGGCACGGGCCCGGGCGCGCAACGCAGACCGCCCCAACATTCATTTTCAGCAGGGGCAATTGCCGGACCGCCTGCCGGACGGCCCACCATTCGACTTGATTGTGCTGAGCGAGGTGCTGTACTACCTCTCGCCTGCCGACCTGGACCGCGCGCTGGACGCGGTGCTGGCCCGGCTGGAGCCGCAGGGCACCCTGATGCTGGTCCACTGGACCCCTTTTGTGCCGGATTATCCTCAGACGGGCGACGCTGTTCACACAGCCGCGCTGGCCCGTGTGGGGCGGGGCCTGGAGCACCTGCACGCCGAACGCCACGGCGACGAACAGCAGGGCTACCGGCTGGACGTGTTTGTCCGCACAGAGGATTGAAAACTGGGCAGAGAGAACGCTCTCTCCTCTATCAGATATGCAACCGGGCCAGTTCTTCCCGAACTTCCCGCAGCGCCTGCTCTACCGGCACCGCCGGGGAATGCTGCACCCAGTCCCCAGCCCGGCGCGCCGCGTGCGCCTGTTCCAGCGCCCGCCCCAAAAAAGGACTGTGCAGGGCCGCCGCCAGAGCAGCAGGGTCAGCGCGCCATAGACGGACCAGGGCGTCCGTTGGGGCATGGCCGCCTTGCCAGGCCAGCCGCAGGGCCGCTTCAGCCCGGGCCAACGCCACCACTTCTGCGCCGCCGGGGACCTGCCAGTGTTCTGGGCCGGCGGTCCACTCCTGGAGCTGGGTGGACAGCCCCACCGCCACCCGCCCAGACCGCCGCGCTGAGGTCCAGACTCGGGCCTGCGGAGTGTGGCGCAGCGCAAGGTCCTGCCGGCGCAGAGCCCGCACCAGCGCTATGTCTTCCAGCTCACTCACGTCCGGCACGCCGCCTACTACCCGGTACGCCTGCACGGTCAGCGCCAGGCTGGCCCCGAAATGCTGCCAGTGCCGCGGCCAGGGGTCGAAGGGGACAGGATTCAGCCGGGCCATCAGTGCCTCCACCCACCAGCGATAGCCGCTGTCCAGCAAGTGGGTGCGCCGTACCGCTGGCGGCAGCGCCGCGCGCTCGGCCGGATCCAGCAGGATGCGGCCCGCGCTGGCCTGCACCGCTGCTGCGCCTCCGGTCCGCAGCGGCGCCGTCAGCTGCCACAGCCAGTCGGGAGCTGGGCGAGTATCGGCGTCGGTACTGGCGATGATTCCATCTGGCCCGGCCAGCTCGGCGGCCCAGTCCAGCGCGCGGCGTCGGGCCTGCACCACGCTGCCTGGCCGGTCGGGCCAGCTTTCTTCGCGCAGCGAGAGCTTCAGCTGCGGCAACTGCGCGGCGACCTGTACGGCCAGCTCGGCAGTCCGGTCGGCCGTGTTGTTGACCAGCAGCGCCACCCTGACCGGCAGGGGCCGTCCCATGCCATCCCGCTGAGTACCCAACGCCCGCAGCGCCGCGCCAATATTGTGCGCCTCATCCCGCGCTGGCAGGGCCACCACAACCGGGCGGGCAGAAAGCGGGGCAGGCGAGAAACTGGACACGGACTTTTCAGTGTACCCGCCGGGCAGGCCAATCACCGGGAAAATCAGGCGGGGCAGCGTGTGGCAGGGCTGTAAGAAATTTTAACCAAACGTCAACAACCGGAGAATCTGACTTTTGGACTGTGGCGGACACGCTAATTTAGGGAAACTTCGGCTCGCATCCGGCCGATGCTTTTTACAGCCCGAAAACAAGATATCCAACAAAGAAGGAGTCCCTCAAATGACCCAGTCCTCAAGCATGCCGGCATTACTGGTCCTGTCACATCTGCGCTGGGATTTCGTCTTTCAGCGCCCCCAGCACCTGATGACCCGCGCCGCCCGGACGCGGCCGGTGTACTACATCGAAGAACCGGTCTTCGGGGATCACCCCGACGAACTGCGCCGGACCCAGGACGCCAGCGGCGTCACCGTCTGCACCCCCTACATTGAAGCGGGCCACAGCCCGGCCGAATCCCAGAGCCGCACGGCCGCGCTGCTGGGCGCCCTGGTCCGCGAAGAAGATTTACGCGAATACGACCTGTGGGTGTATACCCCGATGGAATTGCCGGTCACCGCAGCGCTGACCCCACGCGTCACCATTTACGACTGCATGGATGAACTCGCCAACTTCAAAGGTGCGCCGCCCGAACTGCGGCAGCGCGAGCAGCAGCTGTTCCGCCAGGCCGACGTGGTCTTTACCGGTGGGCACCGGCTCTATGAAGCCAAGCGCGAGCAACACAGCAATGTTCATCCCTTTCCTTCCAGCGTGGAAGTCGCGCATTTCGCCCAGGCCCGGCAGGCACAGACCGAGCCGGCCGATCAAGCAGGTATCTCTCATCCCCGACTGGGCTTTTACGGCGTCATTGACGAGCGTTTCGATATCGAGCTGGTGGGCGAACTGGCCCGCCGCCGCCCCGAGTGGCAGTTCGTCTTGATCGGCCCAGTGGTCAAGATTGCCCCCGAAGACCTGCCGCAGGCCGCCAACCTGCATTACCTGGGCAAAAAAGACTACCGCGAGCTGCCCGCTTACCTGAGCGGCTGGGACGTGGCGCTGCTGCCTTTTGCCCGCAACGAAGCCACTGAATTTATCAGCCCCACCAAAACACCCGAATATCTGGCTGCTGGCGTGCCGGTGGTCTCGACCGGCATCCGCGACGTGGTGCAGCCTTATGGCGCCGGCGAAATGGCCCGAATTGCCGACGACGCAGATGCCTTCGAGGCCGCCTGCGCCGAAGCCCTGACCGAAGCCAGCACCGCAGCGGCCGCCGAACGTCAGGCCCGCGCCGATGCCTTCCTGGCCGAACTGTCTTGGGACCGCACCTGGGAAGAAATGGCCGCACAAATAGAACAGGCCGCCGAACAAAATCACTACAGCCCAGAAAAAGGAGCCGCCGATGACTGAACCGACCGAACCACACCAGGACAACACCGCCCCACAGGCCGACCAGCAGGCCGGCGCGCTGACCCAGGCCCCGGCCACCGCTGTCCCGCAGCAGGGCGCCTTCGATTACCTGATCGTGGGCGCTGGATTTGCCGGTAGCGTGCTGGCCGAGCGACTGGCCAGCAGCGGCAAACGGGTGCTGATCGTGGACCGCCGCGCCCATATCGGCGGCAACGCTTATGACGCCTACGATGACGCCGGCGTGCTGATCCACCCCTACGGCCCGCACATCTTCCACACCAATTCCAGGGACGTGTTCGACTACCTCTCACAGTTCACCCAGTGGCGGCCCTATCAGCACCGAGTCAAGGCCAGCGTGGACGGGCAGCTGGTGCCGATGCCGATCAACCTCGACACCGTCAATCAGCTGTACGGACTGAGCCTGACCTCCTTTGAGCTGGAAGATTTCTTCGCTTCGGTGGCCGAACCGGTCGAGCACGTCCGCACCTCCGAGGACGTGGTGGTCAGCAAGGTGGGGCGCGACCTGTACCAGAAATTCTTCCGTGGCTATACCCGCAAGCAGTGGGGCCTGGACCCCAGCGAACTGGACGCCAGCGTCACCGCCCGCGTGCCCACCCGCACCAACCGCGACGACCGCTACTTCGCGGACGTGTATCAGGCCATGCCGCTGCACGGGTACACCCGGATGTTCCAGAACATGCTGGATCACCCCAACATCAAGGTGATGCTGAACACCGACTACCGCGAGATCGTGGACGTGATTCCCTGGCACCACATGATCTACACCGGGCCGGTCGACGCCTTTTTCGACCACTGCTATGGCCCGCTCCCCTACCGCAGCCTGGCCTTCAAGCATGAAACCCACGACGTGGACTATCTGCTGCCGGTAGGCACCGTGAACCACCCCAACGATTACGCCTACACCCGCGTCAGCGAGTTCAAGCACATCACCGGGCAGCGCCACCACCAGACCAGCGTGGTCTATGAATTTCCGCAGGCCGAGGGCGACCCTTATTACCCGGTGCCGCGCCCCGAGAACGCCGAACTCTACAAGCGCTACGAGGCGCTGGCGAACGCCCGCCCAGATGTAACTTTTGTGGGCCGGCTGGCCACCTACCGCTACTACAACATGGATCAGGTGGTGGCCCAGGCCCTGACCACCTTCCGCAAACTGACCGGCGAGGGCTGAGCCAGCCCCGGCGCAGGCTTCCCTCCCCACACCGGCAACCAAGGGCGCGGCGAACTGGAAGATCTGTTCGGCCGCGTCTTTTCATGGCCTGGGGCTGAAATGGGGTCTGCTGGCGGCCCTTTTCTCAGCTCCTCACATTCTCCTTCAGAAAGGAACCCCTATGCACGAATACCGAGTCTCCAGCTGGCTGGAACTGATGGATGTGCTGCATCAAGACACCTGGAATGAGTCGCTGCACCGCTTTCGCTCGCCTTATGTCTTCCGGGGGCAGGGGCGCGAGCTGCCGCTGACCACCACATTGCAGCGGCTGGGCGGCGACCCCAGTGAACTGGAACGCCACCTGGTGCGGGCTTTTCGCAAGTACGCCTACGGCAGCGTGCCTGACCGCGACTTGCTATGGTACTGGCTGGCGGTGGGGCAGCACCACGGCCTGCCTACCCGGCTGCTGGACTGGTCCTATTCGCCGCTGGTGGCGCTGCACTTCGCGACCGCTTCTGAGGATCTGTACGGCGAAGACGGCGTGGTCTGGATGCTGAATTTCTCGGAAACCAACGCCGGGCTGCCAGTGCCACTGCGCGACATGCTGGAGCATGAGGGCAGCGCCGTTTTCACGGTGGATATGCTGGCCGCCCTGGGCGAAGCTTCCGGGGCACTGCCGCCCAGCCGCCTGGGCTTCGACAGCGACACCCACTGGCTGGAGCAGTATGAACTGGTGGCCGGGCAGCCGTTCTTGCTGTTTCTCGAGCCGCCCTCGCTGGACCAGCGCATCGTGCAGCAATCGGCGCTGTTTTCGATGCTGTCCAATCCCAACGCGCAGATTGGCGACTGGCTGCACGCACACGACGGCGCTGTGCAGAAGATCATCCTGCCGGCCGAGCTGAAAGGCGAAATCCGCGACAAGCTGGACCAGGCCAACATCACCGAGCGAACCCTTTTCCCGGACCTGGGCGGCCTCAGCCAGTGGCTGCGGCGCTATTACCGGGTAATGGAGCCGCCCCAGGACGAGGCGGCCGAAGAACAGAGCGACGGCGACCGGTCCAGCGCTGACCATCCCCTGACCCCGGAAGAAGTCCGGATGAAGCAGCACTGAGCTGGGGCTCAGGAGCAGAAAGCCCGCGCCCGTCAGGATACGGCGCTGCCCTCGCCGGCCGCCTCGTACTCGCGGCTGTCAATGATCTCGCGCATGGCCTGCACCACTCCGCGCACATCGTCTTCGTTGTTGTAAAAGGGAATCGGGGCCAGCCGCAAGATGCCCGGCTCGCGGTAGTCGGGAATGATACGGCGGGCCCGCAGCGCCAGCGACACCTGCCGGTTGTGCTGCCATTGCAGCGACACATGGCCCCCACGCTCAGCAGCGGGGCGAGGCGTGATGACCTGCATTTCGGGCAGCTGTTCTTCGGCCAGGGCCAGCAGCAGGTCAGTCAGTTCCAGCGAGCGGGCCCGCAGTTCCTCCGGGTCCACACCCCGGTAGACTTCCAGCGCGCCTTCCAGCGCGGCCAGCGACAGGACCGGCGGCGTGCCCAGCTGATAGGCACCGGCGTCGCCCGCCCGGCGGTACTCGTTGTCCATCTGAAACTGGCTGGTTTTGTCGTTGCCCCACCAACCGCGTAGGCCCGGCAGCACCCCGGCGTGCCGCTCGTGTACATACAGCCCACCCGGTGCCCCGGGGCCGGCGTTCAGGTACTTGTAGCTGCACCACACTGCAAAGTCGGCGCCGTCGTCATGGAACTGGTGTGGCACGGCGCCCATCGAGTGTGCAGCGTCCCAGCCGATCAGGCAGCCCTGCTGATGAGCAGCGGCGGTCCAGCGGGCCACATCCAGCAACTGCCCGGAGCGGTACAGCACCGTAGGCAGCAGCACGATAGCAATCTCGTCGGTGATGGCAGCGGCGATGTCGTCCGGGTGCAGGGTATGGCCGTCGCGCGAAGGAATCAGCCGCAGCTCGGCGCCCTCGCGGTCGGCCCAGGAGCGCAGGGCATAGAGGTCGGTGGGAAAGTCCAGCGCGGTGGCCAGCAGGTGCCGGCGCTGGCCCTGCGGGCGGTAAAAGGTGGCCAGCAGCGCGTGCAGGTTGGCCGTGATGGACCCGGTAGCGATCACTTCCTCGGGTCGGGCGCCTGCCAGACGGGCCAGCTGCGGCGACAGGCTCTCGCTGAGGCCGAACCACTCGTCCCAGCCCACCACCGCCTGGGTGGCCCACTCGTTCAGGCGGCGCTCCACTGCCTGCTTTGCAGCGTGTGGCATCAGGCCCAGGCTGTTGCCGTCCAGATAAATCCCGTCCGGCACCGCGAACGCTTCAGGTTGATACAGTTTTGGCATACCCCAGCTTAACCGGGAGAGGCCGGCCAGGCACCTATACTGAGCCATGCACAGCATCTATTTCGATTTTTTATGCCCTTACGCCTGGCGCGGCCTGGAACTGGCGACAGCTCTGGGCGGCCCGCAGGGGTTCGTGCCGCGGCACTTCTCGCTGCTGGAAGGCAATCACCGGGACAATACCCAGGAACTGCACTGGCGGCTGACCGACCAGGATCCCCGGGCGCAGGGTGAAGATTCTTTCCTGAAGGCACAGCACGCCAGCCTGAACGCTTTTCTGTCGGCGCAGGCGGCCCGCCGCCAGGGCCCGGCCACAGAATGGAACTACTCTCTGGTCCTCTTCCGGCTGCACCACGAGCAGGGTCAGCCGCTGGAAGAAGCCACTTTTCAGCAGGCAGCTCAGTTGGCCGAGGAGCTTGATCAGGCCGCCTGGCAGCAGGCCCGCCAAGAGATCTCTGGCCTGCAAGCGGCGCTGCGGGCCGACCTGGACACCGCCGCTGGCATCGGGGTGCAGGGCACGCCCACCTTTGTTCTGGAGAGCGGCGAGGCTGCCTACTTCCGTTTCGAGGAACTGACCCGTGACCCGGCCGAGGCAAAGCGGCGCTGGGACCTCTACACCGCCGTGCTGCGCGACCCGGCCCGCATTGGCACCATCAAGCGGGCGCGCAACCGCCCCGCCTGAAGCTCGGATACTCAGCTGGAAGAGCTGGCTGCAGCGGCGCTCTGGTCATCTTCCAGCTGTTTGTAGGCGCACAAGGCCGCTGCCACCGCCAGCTCAGGAGGCAGGCCCTGCCCTACCTCCAGCCTTACGTCTTTGCCGTCATAAGCGCCGCCGATCCGCCCCGTCACGCTGGCCGGACCGGTCTGCAAAGACACGTCCTTGCCGCTCCAGCGCCCTGAAAAGCGGCCCCCCACCTCGCCCTGGCTGAAGGTCAGGTTCAGGTCGTCGCCCATGAACTGTCCTCCCAGCCGCAAAGCGGCGCTGGCCGGGGTGAGGGCACCGCGCACGTCGAAGCCGCCCACCCGCCCGCCGACCCGGCCCGACAGCTGGCCGCCGGCATAGGTCAGGTCCAGGTCCTTGCCCTGGTACACGCCACCGATGCGGCCCTGCAGCCGCTCGCCGTTCCAGCTGGCCCGCAGATCGTAGCCGGAAGTGACGCCGCCGATTCTGCCCCGGAGTTCGCTCATGGCAGCAGTATAGCCCGCGCCGGAGCGCCGTCTGCGCCGTGCAGTGGCAGCGGCAAACACACCAGGGTGTACTGGCCGGGCGCGACATGGCTCAGGCTAAGGCTTTCGAGAATATGTATGCCAGCGGCAAAAGCGGCGTGGTGACTGTCCAGCGTCCGACTCTCCAGCGGATCCATGCTGGGCACGTCCAGCCCCAGTAGCCGCACGCCGCGCACGCCGGCCGCCTGCACAAATTCCGGCGTAGGCACGGTAAATTCACGCGGAAAGCTGTCCCAGTGGGCGGGCTGACCGGTGCACAGCAGCAGCCGGGGCGGCAGGTCAGCGGGCAAGTCCTCCAGCAGCGCCGAGGTGATGTGCCCACTGGCCGGCACCCGCACCACCAGCGCCGGTCCCACATACACGTCCAGCGGAATCTCGTGCAGGCGGGGGGCCGCGTCGTCGTAGTGCCAGGGGGCATCCACGTGGGTGCCGGTATGGGTCGAGGTGGAAATCACCCCGGTATTCACCGAGTCGCCGGCCGCGATGCGGGCGCCGGGGGTTACCGTGAACGGCGCATCGCCGGGCCAGTTGGGGTGGCCAGGAGTCAGCAGACGGGAGATATCCAGAACCGGCATGGAGGGAATAGACATGGGCTCAGCCTACGGGAAGCTGCCCGCTTTGGGGGCCCGGGCGGCTTTGCCCCGGCGAAAGGTCCTAGACTGAAAGGCCATGACCAACAAGAACAGGCCCAGCAGAGTGCAGCAACAGGTCCAGGCCGCGGTGGCGTCGCGGCCACTCTGGCAGGGCGCCGCCGGCGAGGTCTACCCTGACCACCTGAAACTGCACGGCCTGAGCGCTAGCGGTCGGCAACTGATCACGGCCGTGCCGGGCAAGCCAGGAGACCCCCAGCCACCGGAACTGCAGCCAGGGCAGAATCCGGCCGGGCTGAGTCCGCAGCGCCTGATTCTGCTGATCGTGCTGGGCGTGGCCTTCGGCGTGGCAACCAGCCTGCTGGGCATGCCCTGGTGGGCACAACTGGTGCTGGGCGTGCTGCTGGCAGCGGTGTATCTCGCCTGGCCGTCGGTGCGGCAGGTGCAGGCCATTCAGCGCTGGGCCCGCGAGCAGGAGGCCGTTACCCTGGTGCTGGCCGGCGAGGAGGGCGGTGCCTCACAGGACGGCGTCATTGTACGGACGGTGTACCCCAGCGACTCGGCTGCCGCCCTGGCGGAAGGCGGGCGCGGCATGGCCCTGGTGGTCTATGGCCTGCCGGCCGACGACCGGGTCAAGCTGGTGCGGCAGGTGCTGGGCTATCAGGCGGTGAACCAGCGGCGGCCCTGAAGTCCAGCAACCAACCTGCCCAGGGCCAGGATGAAGAGAAAAGAACGACCTTCCTCAGGCTAACTAAGAATCTTGCCGCTATCATTTTTAGCTGCGTAGTGATCTGGCTCTTTCCCATTCAAATGGGGATTTTTCTACCAGTAATTCAGCGATCCTGAAAGGAAGAACCGATGAAGAACAAGAGATCTCAGTTTATAGCGCTCGGCCTCAGTCTGATACTGATGGGGTGCAGCGCAGATACGCCGCCTACCAGCACCGTTACACCCAGCGGAACGACGGCCGCAGCCTCATCCACCTCTCCATTGCCTGTCAAAGCTACATCAGGGAATGCGACAGCGCCAGCAACAGCTGGAGCGGCCCACGAAGCTCCGCCGATCCCTGATCCCAAGGCTGTCAAGGATCAGGACCTTGGCATCACGGAAGACAGGGTCGAGGCACAGAGCATCTGGTGGTGGGATGACGTTTCCTTCT
Source organism: Deinococcus sp. Marseille-Q6407 (assembly GCF_946848805.1). NCBI lineage: Bacteria > Thermotogati > Deinococcota > Deinococci > Deinococcales > Deinococcaceae > Deinococcus > Deinococcus sp. Marseille-Q6407. Next base: position 4,184 of record NZ_CAMPFU010000004.1, on the reverse strand, counting down.
ACGTCGTTGCCCATCAGGACGACTGGCAACTGTTCATGAGCCCAGAAGCCTACGCGGATTCACAGCAGGAAAACACCAAAATGGTGATGATCTACCTGACGGCGGGTGACGCTGGGCGGCGTTCCATGACGCCCGGCGAGTCCTATGTTCTGGCGCGCGAGGAAGGAGCCGAACGGAGCCTGCGGTTCCTGTCGGATGTCGGCACCGTATCGCATAAGGCCGCGACTCGCAGCCAGGCCCGGATTGGCGACCACCTGATCCGGCGAGTCGCTTATGGCAACACCGTCAGCTATTACTTCCGTCTGCCTGACGGCGGGTTCCTCTCTCAGCTACACGACGGAGAAATCCAGCAACTTGCAGCGGTGGACCAGTCGACAGTTTATCAGGGCTGGGACGACCTCTCGGCCACGCTCAAACAGGTGCTCCGCAAGGAAGGCAGCTACACGGCGAAACTTCACGTTAATCTGGCCGACCCCGATGCCCAGATCAACGACGGTGATCACAGCGACCATCAGGAAACGTCCCTGCTGGCCGGCGGCCTGCTGACAGATGTCCCCTGTGCCGAGCAGAGGCTTTACCAGACCTATAACACCTCTAGTCTCCCCGTCAATATGACACCGGACGAGCTGCTGAACCACGCCGCCCTCTTCGGTATCGTGGAAAGCGGGCGGGCTGACAAGGGCTTTCCCGGCGCCTGGGAACCTCTACACAAATCCTGGCTGGGCAAGCATTACCTGCGGGCCCTGCCGGCCAGTCAGCCGGTGCCCTGCTTCTGAACTCAGCCACTCCTAACCATGGGGGTCCCTGCACCAGCGTTACAGCTCGGTTCGGGCCTCCCACAATTCCGGAAACAGCACCGTATCCAGTGCCTGTTTAAGGTACCCAGCGCCGCTGGTCCCGCCGCTGCCGCGCTTGAACCCGATCACCCGTTCCACCGTGGTCAGATGGTTGAAGCGCCAGCGCCGGAACTGGTCTTCCACGTCCAGCAGTTTCTCGGCCAGCTCATACAGTTCCCAGTAGCGAGCGGTGTCACGGTACACGGCCAGCCAGGCGGCCCGCACCGCCGGATGAGACTGATAAGGCCGGCGGAAATCGCGTTCTAGTACCTCGGCCGGCAGATCAAAACCCGCCTGGGCCAGCAGCCGCAAGGTCAGGTCGTAGAGGCTGGGAGCTTCCAGCGCTGCCTGCAGGGGCCCGTGGAGTTCCGGGCGGTGGGCATGTGGCCGCAGCATCACCTCATTGCGGTTGCCCAACATGAACTCCATCATGCGATAGCGCTCGCTCTGAAAGCCCGACGCCTGTCCGAACGCGCTGCGAAATTCCAGATAATCGGCCGGGGTCATGGTCTTGAGCACGTCCCAGGCGTTGGTCATCTGTTCCTCGGCGCGCACCACCCGGCTCAGCATCTTGAGCGGTGCGTCGGTGATTCCAGCTGCGAGCAGGTCCATGGCTGCCGACAATTCGCGCACGATCAAGTCCAGCCAGACCTCGGAAACATGATGGATGGCGATGAACAAGTGTTCGTCATGGGCGTCAGTCACTGGCTGATGAGCGCTTCTGAGGAGGTCCATCGGCGCTGTCAGGCACTCCGGGACGCCCGGCGGCTTGGTCTGCTTGTGGGAGCATAGCTCCAGTGTGCCACGGCTCCGCAGCCGAAAGGCAGAGCCGGCAGCCAAAAAGAAACCTGCTCCCAGAGGAACAGGCTCCTGCAAGTGCTTATAGAGCCAAAGCTCAGGCCCAGGGGTTCAGGACAACCTTGATGCAGCCGTCGTGCTTCTGGCGGAAGGTCTTGTACAGATCCGGCGCCTGATCCAGGCTGGCGCGGTGAGTAATCACGAAACTGGGGTCAATTTCACCGGCTTCAATGCGGCTCAGCAGCGGGCCAATGTAGCGGTGGGTGTGGGTCTGCCCCATCCGGAACTGCAGGCCCTTGCCGAATGCGGCGCCCATCGGCATCTTGTCCACCAGACCGCCGTACACACCCGGCACCGACACAGTTCCGCCCTTGGCACAGCTGAGAATGGCCCAGCGCAGCGCCGTAATGCGGTCGAAGGTCATGCCAGTCACACGCTCGGTCACGTCTAGCGCAGCACCGGGGCCGTGGCCGTGCGCTTCCATACCCACGGCTTCAATTACGTGGTCGGGGCCACGGCCGCCGGTGGATTCCAGCAGCGCCACCAGCACGTCTTCCTTCTCGTAGTTGATGGTCTGGCAGCCGGCTGCTTCGGCCATCGCCAGTCGCTCCGGCACCCGGTCAATCACGATCACGTGGGCCGCACCCAGCATCTGCGCCGAGCGGGCTGCAAACTGGCCGACAGGACCGGCACCAAACACCGCCACCACGTCGCGGCCCGGCAGAATACCGCACTGCTCGGCTGCCTGATAACCGGTAGGGAAAATATCGGTCAGGAACAGCACCTGTTCATCTTTGAGGTCGGTCTCGATCTTGTAAGGGCCTACGTCAGCGAACGGCACCCGCACATACTGCGCCTGTCCACCTGCGTAGCCACCGAACATATGCGAGTAGCCGAACAGCGCGCCGCCGCTGGTGGCACCATACAGCGCTTCCGCCATACGGTGATTGGGGTTGGAGTTGTCGCAGGCGGAATACATGCCGCGCTGACAGGCGTCACACACACCGCAGGCGATGTTGAAGGGTACCACCACGCGGTCCCCCACCTTCAGCCGCTTGACGTCACGGCCCACTTCCACGACTTCGCCCATGAATTCGTGGCCCAGCACGTCACCTTTTTCCATGCTGGGAATCGCACCGTCTACCAGGTGCAGATCCGAGCCGCAGATGGCGGTCGAGGTGATTTTGATAACGGCGTCGGTGGGCAGCAACAGTTCCGGATCCGGAACCCGCTCCACGCCGATCTGATTAATTCCCTGCCAGACGATCGCTTTCATTGTTCACCCTTCTTTTCGGTGTTCTTAGAGGACGGAGAAGTGACTTCAGGCTGCGCGGCTGGCGCCGGTTTCCGCTGGCCAGCGTCGGCCCGGCCACTGGTCTGTCCGTTGGTGGTGGGGTTGTAGCCCAGTTCCTGTTCACGCTTAAAGCGCATCAGGTCGTCGCGCAGCTGCTGGGACGGCTCCTCACCCATGATGCGGGCCGCGATAGCACCGAAGCTGCCTCCGGGCGGGCGATAAGTCAGGCGCACGGCCACTTCAGTGCCACGGTCGCCCGGAGCGGGGCGGAACAGCACTTCACCGCTGTTTTCGATGGTAGAACCGGGCAGCGAGCGCCAGGCCAGCCGCCGCTGCGGCTCGTCGGCAGTGATTTCGGCTTCCCAGGACACTTCGCCAAAAGGAGCGGGGGCCTGAACGGTCCAGCGAGAACGGCGGCCATCCAGCACTTCAACCCGGTTCAAGTGGCTCATGATGCGCGGCAGGTTGGGCAGGTCGCGCCACTGAGCGTAGACCTGCTCCACTGGCTTGCCGATGGTGGCTGCCTCACGCACCTGCACCTCGCCCTGGTCGTTCTCGTCCACCTTGAGGGCGGTGGCCAGTGGATTGCGGCCCCGGGCAGCCATATAGCCCAGGCCGCCGCCCAGGCCCAACAGCACCAGGCGGCTGACGCCCGACCGGCCCAGACCGGTCAGCAACAGGGCGCCGCCCAGGACGCCCAGAGCAGTACGCTCACTGCCCGGCAACTCGGCGCCGGGCAGTTTCTTGGGAGGAACAGCTTTGGTGTTCATACAGCCAACTATGACGCATCTCCAGAGGGCTGAACGTGTGAAACTTTATGCCTATCCAGTGCAAAAAGGTTTTCTAAAAACGGCTCAACTCGCCTTCAATCCAGAAAGGTCCAAAAGGACCAACTTCTTTTTTCCAGACAAATAGTGGAGGCTTTTTTCGGCCGCACATAGGAGGCCTAATGGAGAAGGGAGTTTGCCAAATGGCAGACCCATTCTCAGAGAAAAATATCCAGGGCAGCGCACTTTTTCAGATACCTTTTCAAACGTTAACCTCTCCTTTGAAGTTTAAGTTACTATCAGAATCTTCATCAGCCCCTAACTCATAAGTTGCACCTTGCATAGCTGAGCGAATAGCTCAGACTCAGAACTTGCACCTGAATAGGCGGACAAAAAGCGCTCCCAGAGCTGAAATTCTGGAAGTGTGTACAAACAGGTTTCAGGGGAGCGCACCCATATTCTCTCACAGCGGATTCTGGACATTCCAGA